>DKIV01000023.1 GCA_002454425.1 Sphingobacteriaceae bacterium UBA6709 | reverse complement strand
CCCATTTTTAGGGGAGGTTACATGGGCTCTTAGGTGAAGGTAATTCAATCAACCGACCCAGGCAAACAATATCTATTTGGCAAGATGGCTAAGCCACGGCCCCTTGCATTATTCAAAATTAAAATCTGTATAGGCGGAAATTAACAATTCTTATAATAAGTCGATGTAACTTCCCAAATATGATTAGACATTAGGATATTTGTCTCAGATAATTGAGCTATGGCAGATATTGGCTACGACGAAACTAGATTACTTAATAAATTCATTACTGGGATAAACGGTGCAGGGTATGTCCTAGATTTTTCTGACAGAACATTCAACACTTTTGTTGGTGACGCAACAGGTATCGATATCGACCTGGAAAAATACCGCATATACGGCAATTCAAAAGGGAAACGCCTCAGTGCATTTGTTAAACTCGAAAGTGACCAGGTTGTAGGTAAGCTTTTAAATGCTTTGTACCATTATAAGATTGCGCTATACAAAAGCAGAGATCGGGAAATCGACGACACGGAATTTGATGCGTTCTATAAGTTGACGAACCGCCTGCTTGGCATCGCAATCGTAGAAGATATTAACGCTATCAAAGCCATCAATGATGATAAAGATTTTAATCAACTGGCCAAGCTGATCCGTGAAAGTATCGAAAAGAATGAGCCGGAGGCGGCACTCGACAGGCTGCATACTTTTATGTTTAAATTCATTCGAGAACTATGTGACCGCCACGGAATCGTTTATGGGAAAGAAGAAAATCTTAATGCTACATACGGACATTATATTAAAGGTATAAGGTCGAAAGGCTTCATTGAATCTGATATGGCCGACAAAATCATACAATACAGCTTTCAAGTCATGCAGGCATTCAACGATATCCGAAACAATCGCAGTTTTGCTCATGATAACCCAGTGCTGAATTATGATGAAAGTGTCCTCATTTTTGCTAACGTAACCGCTTCAATAAAGTTCATCCAGGCTATTGAAGCAAAAAACCATGTGATTGCCGCGGAAGAGGCAAAACCTGATTGGGGAGACTTTTGATAAGAGCTACGTACTTTTCTTTTTGATCACTAAATATGCCTTTGCCCGGATTGCCAATAGTCATTCGAATACCTCAGGAGCTACAAGGATCTTTATTACATTGTCGAACGATTGATTTAAAATGAGAACAAATCTAATTTTTAACACATAAATAGCCACTACCACGATCATCTCCTAGGATAAAATAATAGCAACGATTTTAGTTGTTCGTACAACCAAAGGTTTTGGTAAATTTGAATGAATTTATACCAGATTATTTCATGTCTTTCAATTCCGATAAACCGAAGATCACACAAACCGAAGACCGCTTTCAACGCTACGGTTTTGCCAAGCGCATCGCCAATATAGTAACACTTAACGCTGCTGAAGCTTCCTTGGTGATCGGACTATACGGAAAATGGGGCGAAGGTAAGACCTCTGTGATGAATTTTATCAAAGCGGAGCTTGCGCCGGAAGACAATGTGAGCGTGGATTTTAACCCCTGGCTGTTCAGCGACCAGGAACACCTGTTAAAAGCATTCTTTGCTACCATTGCAGCCGCACTGAACACCTCTATTAAAAAGCCTAAAGAGAATATCGGCAAGCTTTTGAGCGACTATGGCGATCTGATCGGTAGCATTAAATTTGCCGGCATAGGTTTACCGAACCTCGTCAACTTTGGCAAAAGGCTCAATGACGTTACCACCGAGCAACTCAAAGAACGGGTAAACCAGGCCATTAAAGATTCGGGAAAACGGATCGTTGTCTTTGTGGACGATATCGATCGCTTGGATGTAAAAGAGGTCCAGTACCTGTTCAAGCTGATCAAACTCGTTGGTGATTTTTACAACACCACTTATGTACTGGCTTTTGATGACGAAATGGTGGCAGGAGCCTTAGCCCCACTATATGGTGACGGACAGAAAAATACCGGTTACCAATTCTTGGAAAAGATCATCCAGGCCCCGCTTGTAATTCCCAAAGCAACCCGGCAGGCATTGATCAAATATGCGATGGATCTGATCGACGAGGCGATCAGGCAAGTCAAAATAGAATTGACACAAGATGAAGTTAACCGCTTTTGGGCTGTATTTGATGAGAGCTTTATCCCGGCGATGGTCAATCCCCGGCTCGCATTGCGGTATGCCAACTCTCTGTTCTTTGCCTTGCCTTTGTTGCAGGGCGAAGTTTCCCTGACCGACCTGATGTTGGCCGAAGCACTCAAAGTATTTTATCCGCAAGCCTATGACTTTATGCGCACGAACTCCGCTCATTTTCTGACAGACAACACACGTGAGCGCGTTAGGGTAACCAAGGACACCCCGGACAAAGATAAAGTCATAAGTGATATCAAGGCGTTATTGACCGCATTTTCCGTAAAAGACCAGCAACGCATTACCAATGTCTGGGAAGAACTTTTCCCGCAGTATAGATACATCAACACGAATAGCGGCTATGCCGATGATAGCTGGCGGGACTGGTATCGCGATAAACGTATCTGTTCTGGCAAATATTTCGAGCGTTATTTTACCTATGCCGTGATTCAGGGCGATATATCAGATAACGATTTTCAGGAGTTTTTGCGCGACCTGATGGTTTTGCCATTAGACGAAGCTACCGAAAAAATGAAAACGGTGTTCGGGTCTACAGAGATTGCAGATACAATCTTTAAGATACGGATATGGGAAGACCGTATGAACGCTTTACAGTCCGAAAAATTAGCTGGCATCCTCGTTCGAATGGGCGCGAACCTGCCGGTTGAGGAAGGTGAGTTCAGTTCTTATACCAGTCGTGCAGAGGGCGCCAAGGTCATCGCCCAACTGATCGTTAACCAGGAGAGGGATAAGCGTGTTTACCAGGCGATGGATATTTATGACGGTACCCCGAGCTTCGATTTTGCAATGGAAATCAACTATTGGCTGCTCTATAAGAATGAGAAAGCAGATCCAAAGCTGCTTTCTGAAGCCGATCAACATATCATTGAAAAGTATTTCATAGACCGTTTTCGGGAAACCGCGCGTATCGATACCTTTTTCACAATCATGTCCGATGGCCATCTATGGCGCATGCTGATCTGGTTTAAGGATCATGACCCCGAGGCACTTCGTAAGGATATAGAAAAAGTACTGGCTGGAAACCCGGCCCAGGCAATTCGATTGATCAAAGTCTTTATCCCTACCACTATGAGTTGGAGTAGCGACGGTACCCACGAAGTTTATAAAGGGGCTTTTACGGAAAAAACTTACGAAAGTATCACCAGGTTGATTGATCCGGAACCTATTTATGAAATCTTAAAAAGGACTGGTTATAAACCAGCCGATGGCAATATCAACGCTATAGATGACCGTTCTAAAATGGAAGACGAGCAGTATGCGACTTTGTTCATGCAATGTTATGAAAAACGCTTCGACAGCGCGCAAGGCAATTCATCGTAAAGTGAACTTTGTTAAAGAACGTTGACTAGTCCGCACTTACTATGACAATGTGCCCACTAGAGCGATCGAATAATAGAGATGTTAGTTCGATTCAGATGAAATTCAAGTTCGTTTTCAACAATAGATAACTATTTATTATCACCTGTCAAGCACAATCTATTCGTTGTTCCCAAAATAATGATCAGCTGAGTAGGTTTGACCTTCTATTCATCAAGCTTAGCCTGCCGTCTCAAATCCTCAATCAATTGGTTCGAAACTGTCCCTTCGGGAGCAGACGTATTTAATGCTCTACCATTATTTGCTTCAATATATCGAAAATATCACTCAGGTGTTCTAATACACTCCCATTCACACGCCAGATGTTCAATCAAATAAATCTAAAAAGGAACAGAATTCAATACAGTTATCGCTTTTGCTTTATTGCAAGATTACGTACCTCATTCTAATGACGCGGATACAAACGCAGCTCAAGCTATTATATGTTATTTGTTCAAGAGCTATCAAGAACCTTCATTTAATTTCTGAGAAGGGAAGGTTTAGAACATGGGGTAACCCACCGGCAGAATATATTGTAACTTATATTTTAAATGGCTATTTCTATGATTATACTGTATGCTAAAATGGGATATCATCATCATGTTCTTCCGGCAATTACACCGGTAAAGGTGGAACTACAGCATTAAATACGCTATCGGTTTCGCTATCATCATCTTCTTCCTCGTCCTCTGGTGCGAAGTATTCTGGTGAATTCGTCACTTTAACTTTGGAGAGATCGAGAGTCCGCCGGGCCTTATAAAAGGCAACGTCATTATCCTTTAGCAGTTTAAAAAACGGATCAACAGTAACATGATCCGTAGGACCAGTTAGCCAACCTAATCTGTAAGCCTCGTATGAAATAAGCCAATGTTCATTATAGAGATTGTCTGTAGTTAGCAATGAAATCCAATGCGTTTTATCAATACCAGGTAACAAACCACTCTCATGCAAATCCAGAGTAACTAATACAATTATCGGGTTTTCAACTGCCGACAATCTTGCTGCCAGCGTTGCTGGTAAAGTAAGATTAAGAGATTTCGCAATCCACAATGCCCAAGCGACTTCAAAATCGTTTACTAAGTCAAGATGATATTCTATTAGTTGCACTAAAGCATCCGTAACGACGGGTACATTTACAGGATGACCTTTTAAATGATAACTAAGAAGATTTTGTGCCACATATGGCAGAATTTTTGGCTCAATCAGCAATGAGTTCAGCATCAAAGACTGTAAAACAGACCAGTTTTTTAAACTAAAGACTGTAAATCTTAACTTGGACATTGCATAGGTCATTACTATATCTCCCGGATATTTACGGGTATAGTTAGTTACCGTATCGAAAAAAGTGATCAAATCTTTTCGTTGATAATCCCAGCGATTACGAAATTTAAACTCTCTTATTTCCGCAAACCACTCACTTTCTATTATTTCAGGCAATTCCAATAATTGCTCTTTGTTCTGATTCAATTCTAATTCAAAATCTTTCAAAGTTCTACTGACAATTGCCCGCCCTTTTTCAAGTTCACCGCGTGATCTAAAATAAAGGTGGTAATCATCAACAACCCTCACCCCGTTTAAATAGCCCAGTTCAGTTTGAATATCTCTATCAATGGACGAAAGAATAATTTCAGAAATTATTCGGCTTGTATCAGGACCAATCGGCAACCCAATCGTTTGTCCGTCCTGCATTTTGCGACAATCTTCATCAAGGGCATTGCCGTAATAAGGTGTTCTATTTCTGTGAACCTTAGCTATTGGTTTCGTATGTAAAGCCCAAGGGATACTATGAGTGTAAATTGAGCTGTAAAATTTAGCGATGTCAATTTTCAAGAGATAGCGATTTCCCGTAGAGCGAATAATTTTTTCTCTTGTTGTATTCTTAAAACTCGGTTTTAGCACAGCACGTGAAGCGCCCATCTTCGTCTTAACTGGAGAAAGCGATATTGTTGATGAGGAACAATGTAGTAAAATGGCCGCCCAATTATTAACAATCGTATTTGAAAGTCTTGTAAAATGAAGTGGATGCGGTATTCCTAAAGTGCGGCGGTAGGCTTTAATTTTAGGCACCGAAAAATGGGTCATTTTTGTTATCACTTTCCTGGCCCTCCCTGCAATTGGGTCAAAAGTATCAATAGAACGAATAATATCATCCTGCACAATACCGAGATCCTCTGTTGTAAACGGCGGAATTAGCTCTTCCGGAAAATAACCTTTGGTTAGCAGATTGTTTAAATCCATGTGATGAAGCTTATAAAGCCAAGATACCTTTTATTGGATTATCTATCAAAGCCCCAAATTATAATAAGGCTCCTAATTAGGTCGCCAAGGCGATTTACAAGCTTTAGGATGCCCGTTTTATCACAATGAAGTAATTGTGATGATCTTCTCGTCGCCTACGTTTTATGCAATTAAACCTCTGATTTGCTTTTGACAATTTCTTTAATTACATCCCAAACACCCTCTAAGTGTTCTAATAGAGACCTATTCACCCCGCAAAATTCAATATCAAAATGAACTAAAAGAGGCTGTATCATTGAAGAAATGATCAGTCTCTTTGTTTTGGGGGGGACTATTTTAGATGTCAAAGATTCTTTTTAGTTCTGGAAGTCTGATACAGTGCCGTTATTGGAAGCCCAGGCACTGATCGGACTTTGTCCATGGAAGCTATCTTTTGAGCCACGTATACTCTTCCCATCAATACTGATAACCTCTCTCTTAATAGCATCATTATTTAAACCTGAAGCCCATTCAGCAAACATGCTCTCAAAGATTTGGGACGTAATCCACTAAAACTCTATTAATCGTATCGTGTGATGGGACGCTGTGCAGAAATTTCAAAAAGCTCTTCAGAAAGGCTATCTTGGTCTTACCAAAGCTCTCTATAGAATCCCATGATTCGGCTCCGCATAAAACACCTAAAACCGGAAGGATGATGATATCACTCAGTAAATGTCTCTTGTTTCGATTAACTCGATGATCTGAAAACTGTTCGAAATAGGTGTGTAGAGACGTTTTTTTTGCTGCCATAATTAATCCAAAGGCAACTCCGTAATGACAATTCAACATCCTTTTTTATCGACACAAAACCGATCAAAATGTGGAAACCGAACTAATTTCTCCCGTTTTTAATGCGTTGGCCCTGCCCGTAATTGCTTCGTCTTTCCCTTTTAATTTTTTTTTTTCATAGTTTCGCCGCCCGATTAAACGGACCTGCTTACTGTTTACATCCTGCTATTTCAGATGAAAAAGTTTTTATACGGCATTGATTTTGGAACCACCAATTCCGCTTTATCCATTTTCGATGAGGAAAAGGGGGAGATCACTAACACCATCATGGTACCCTCGCTCATTTATTTTCCCGAAGGCCAGGATGATGAATACATTATTGGTGAAGAAGCGATATCTGCATACCTCCATGACGGCATGAGGGGACGTTTTATCAAATCGGTGAAACAGATCTTATCCAGAAGCAGCTTTACAGAAACCCGTATTGGCAGAAAAAGATTTAATGCAGCTGCCCTGGTAGCATTGATCCTCAAAGAACTGAAGTTAAGAGCAGACAAGGTAACCGGGCAGGACTGCCGTAAGGCTGTTATCGGCAGGCCTGTTTTTTTTGATGACGATGATACGCAAAAGGACAGCCTGGCGCAGAGCCGGCTGGAAAAGGCAGCTGACCTGGCGGGCTTTGATGCCGTTCGCTTCCAGTTTGAACCTATAGGTGCGGCGTTTGCTTACGAGAAAACACTTCTTCAGAAAAAGACGGTACTGGTGGCCGACCTCGGCGGAGGTACAACAGATTTCACCTGCCTGGTACTTGATCCTGTAAACGCAGGCAGGCGGAACCGTAAAGAAAACTTCCTGGCCACCGGTGGTATCTATATCGGCGGCGACAGTTTTGACTCGGCATTTATGTGGGAAAAGGGTACTCCTTATTTCGGTAAGAATACCCGGTACCAGGCAGTTCCGGGGAAGTACCTGTATGTGCCCAAATCACTTTTTTCCAACATTTGTACCTGGGATAAGATGAACTTTTTTAACAGTGTCCGGGTAAAAAACGAAATTGAAGATTATTATTACTTTTCGGATAAGGATCCTATGCTAAAAAACCTTATTACCCTGGTAAATCAGAATCTGGGCTACTCGGTTTTTCATGCTATTGAACAAACAAAGATTGAATTATCCAGCCGGAACTCTTCGCCGTTCACGTATTCCAGATCGGGTATTGAAATCAATGAGCTGATTTCCGTGAAGGAGTATGAAGATATAATCAGTAAGGACTTTATGAAGATCAGCAATTACCTGGACGAATTCCTGACGACAAACGATATAAAAGTAAAGGATATTGACTGCCTGTTCCTTACAGGCGGAACGTCGATGATCCCCGCAATAAGAAATCTTTTCAGATTAAGATTTCCGGATATTCCTCTTAATTCCGGTGATAATTTCATCAGTGTGGCTAAAGGCCTCGCCTACAGCGGCTACCTGTTTGAAGAAGATAATAAATTGCCGCCGCTGACAGCGAATTAAATAGTCTCATTTACGTTCTGCGGTTGAGCGTATTTTACAAATCTTCTCCCGCTGGCCCCTTCTCCTTATTAGAACTGTCAGAATTTTCCTGCTGGTGCTGATCTGTTTTAATTTCGCGCGACAATTCAGTATCGTGGCCGGTGTTCTCGCCAATTTGGTCGCGATGTTCATTACTGTCGTCGTTTGTTTTCTTCAAATCTTCTTCGTTTATCATAGCTTGATGTTTCTTGAATAACAGAAGTATGCTGATTTGGTTTAGATGGGTATTCAGATGAGCTTTTTTTCTTTATCCGCTGGCAGTCTGTAGCTTATTTTAATCTTCAGAGCTTCGATCTCTTTAAATGAGCTTTCTGTCTGTGCCAGGGTTTATTTCTGTTTTCTTTCCCGTGGAGTAACAAGTAATTTTCTCCGGCGCTGATCCTGCTTTCGTTGAGAGGTGAACTTCTTAAAAGTCCTGCCATTTCGACAACTTCGTATTCCCTTTATTAGCAAGGTCTCTGCGCTTTTCGATTTCCTCCCAATCCATATAGTCAAAATGCCTTCCTTCAACGACGTATTTATGCCATCGCCAGAAGCACAGGGGGTTGATATGATAAAGTCGGTACAACGTTCTGTCCTCCCGGGGAGGCGACGTTTGTTCACTAAACCTTTCGAGTCCCCGGGTTGAAAATCCGGGGCTTTTAAATGACATGTCCTGAAGATAGGTATAGAACCCGTCTCTATTTGAATACCGGTAATAATCACCGTCAATCTGTACCGCAATATATTTATTTATGAACGGCAAATTCGGAAGCGCCAACACGCAAATAGCCAATACAACAACTGTTCTTTTTTTCATAACCCTATGTTCATTAATTACAATTTGGGCTACTATCAGGAGCATCGGTCCTCGTAGTAGAAACCCCGGAGATTCCATTCTGCTTCATTGCATTTAATTGGCCGTATAATCCCGAGGGAGTAGTATAGCCAATATAGCTGTCTGCCACATTCAGCTTATTCCCGTCCGGCAGAGCCGTATTAAATACATCAAGAGCATTGTCCATGTGTAACCTCCCCACAGCTTGAAATATACACTTGTAAAGTGTAAACGCCGAATTTGTATCATGTAAAAAGGTACAGGAGGAATTCCAATATCTTATGTAGACTATATACTGTAAAAGTCCCTGTTTTATTATCTAACCATCTATTTTACATGTTCCTATAAATCCGACAAGTACGGGCTACTCTTTTGAATTACTGCACTATTGCAACCACGTTAAGTTTTCTTGCAAACTATACCTTAATTACTCCACTTTTTCTTATATCTAAATGCATATAATTTACAACAAGCGAATATTTTTATATGTTTTCACATATAATATTTTACATTTGCTTAAATTCGTTGCAAAAGCATATAGTAATGATGGTACTTGCAGATTTTGTAAAGCAAAAAAGAAAGGAAGTAAACCTTACACAGGAAGAGTTTGCTGAACGGGCAGGTGTTGCACTTACGGTAATACGGAAAATAGAACAGGGTAAAGAAAACCTGAATCTCGAAAAAGTAAACCAAGTACTTAAAATGTTCGGGCATACTTTGGCTCCCGTGAATGCAAGAGAGCTATTAACCACAAAGGAACAAAGATGAGGAAAGCATTTATACATTATAAAGATCATTTGGCAGGGATCCTTACGGAGACTGACGATGGGGAATATGTTTTTCGGTATGATGAAGCCTACATCAGAGCCTATCCGACAGCATTCATAACTTTCGCCATGCCCGTGAACTCCAAGCCCTACAAGGATAAACGTTTGTTTCCGTTTTTTGAGGGACTAATACCGGAAGGCTGGTTATTGGACATTGCTTCTAAGAATTGGAAAATCAATCCAAACGACCGAATGGGTTTGCTGTTAGCTTGCTGCCAAAACTGTATCGGTGCTGTAAGTGTTCAACCTATACCTCCGGAAAATGAGTAACAAAAAGTGTTTGTACTGTTATAAAGAATTACCCAAGAATACGTTGGGTGATTTTCACGAGCAATGTAGCCTTGATTTTTTCGGCAGCAAGCAACAGCCTGTGTTCAAACATTCGCTAGCTGAAATGACGGAATTGGCGAAAAACGTAGTTGAGCGGAGTATAGCTGTTCCCGGCGTACAACCCAAACTTTCTTTATCGTTAGTAAAAGACACCATCCAAGACGGAGAAAAGGGGCGTCTAACTGTGGTCGGAGCTTTGGGCGGAAATTATATCTTCAAACCACCTTCTGATCATTTTGCTGAAATGCCGGAAAACGAACACGTCACTATGCGTATTGCCGAGACTTTCGGCATCAACGTTGTTAAGTCCAGCCTGATCAGATTGAAATCTGGTGAACTATCCTATATCACAAAAAGAATAGACCGAACAGACGCCGGAGAAAAAATACACATGCTCGATATGTTCCAAATAACAGAGGCATTTGACAAATACAAGGGTTCTATGGAGAAAGTCGGCAAAGCACTGGATGAGTATTCCGACAATACGTTGCTAGATAAGTTTTACCTCTTAGAATTGGCTGTCTTTTGTTTCCTAACAGGAAATAACGATATGCACCTGAAAAATTTCTCCATGATTTTTCGGAACAATCAATGGACACTAGCTCCAGCATACGATCTACTGAACGTTGCAATTGTTAACCCCGAAGACATGGAGGAACTTGCGTTAACGTTAGAAGGAAAAAAAAGAAAACTTCATTGGGAGCATTTTCAAAGATTTGGACTGCTGTTAGGACTAAATCCTAAGCAGATCAATGGTATTGCCAAACGTTTTCAGAAAAGAAAACCAGTTGCTTTGCAATGGATTGATCGTTCATTTCTTTCTGACAAATACAAAGAGAAGTATAAAGATCTTTTGGAAAAACGATATCAAAGAATTGAAGGGTGAATGTAGTTACAACTAAGACTTTTTCCAAACCGTAACTGAGTAAAATTTTGTGGTTCCAAAAATTACCCATATACTGCTTCTGTAAACGTAAACGCTCAATTTGCATCATGTAAAAAGGTACAGGCCGCAAGTCTCTCTTTTTCCTTTTTAGTATCCGTACTGCCGAATTTCCACGAAAAGAAATCCCCAACGAGCGGTAGGGCATCTTTCGCAAATTACAACTACTATATTCTGCATTGTTTGTAGTTGCAGCGTGATTAATAGTTGTAATCTGGTTGACATATTTCAAAAAGGATTAATTGCAACGAAGCCAATACTTGCATTTTTGTGAAAAAATTACTTTCGCGCGGCCAAACTGTTTGTCAACAATTGAGGCCGGCGACCCTGAATACTTTTCATTGCCGAATTGTAATTCCCAAAAGCTTCTATAATTATTGTCGGGCTCAGCTCGTAGCTTATATTAAGATTGGATCGTACACTCAGGGCATTGATCCGAGAGCCTCCATATAAAATATTAACCATATACCTATTTATAAGAGATGTGTTAGTGCGTATGTAACCTCCCCATATTTAGGACAGCTTAAATATATAAATACAGTTTTTGAAGTCCCCCTTTGTGTCGATCAGTCAGAAGTAGAGTTTTTGAGGTTATTTTCATGCAAAAAGTAAATTCCAGGGGAGATAAATCATCCAGCGTACTGTGTGGCCTAAAATGATTGTACTCCCATCTCCAGTCTTCAATTTTTTCGCGGGCATCATCCAGATCCAGTATCATTCACACTGACTAATATATGGAGCAACCAAATGCTATTTGAACTTTTTCACAAAGCAAGATTGAACTTTTATACAAAGTAGGAGTTTATTTTGTGAAGTAATTTTGTCTCATAAAGTTTTTGAGATGAAAATAGTTAACAAGGTATACATCAACGGTGAATTTGTAACACCGCACGGAACTGAAATAATAGATTTAATCAATCCGTCTACCAACGAAAAAATCGGTGAGGTCACCCTTGCCGACGAAACAGATGCCCAAAATGCCATCACCGCTGCAAAAGAAGCGTTCAAAAGTTTCTCTCAATCTAACGTAGCAACCCGTATCTCTTATTTAGAAAAACTAAAAGCCGCTGTCGATAAAAGAAAACAGCAGTCCATCGAAGTGATGATTGAAGAATATGGCGGCACGCTTCAGTTTTCTACAATGAGTAACGAGCACATGTCGCAATGGTTTGATTCCGTCATCCAAGCCATCAGCGCTTATCCATTTCAGCAAACTATTAACTCGTCTGACGTAAGCTTACAAGCTGTCGGTGTGGTAGGCATTATCACCCCTTGGAATGCAAATAGTTCTTCAATTTGTAGCAAAGTAGCAACGGCCATTGGTGCCGGTTGTACGGTGGTGGTCAAAGGCAGCGAAATGAGTAGTTTGCAGACGCAGTTATTAATGGAGTCCTTTCACGAAGCCGGACTTCCAAAAGGGATAATCAATTTTGTGACTGGTTTGGGCAATGTTGTAGGAACAACATTAGCGACGCACCGGGACGTTGCCAAAATTTCATTTACAGGCTCTACGGCGGTTGGAAAACTGATAGCGAAAACAGCCGCCGATACAATGAAAAGGGTCACATTGGAGTTAGGAGGAAAATCACCCAACCTAATTTTAGACGATGCAAATTTGGAAGAAGCCATTCCTATGGCTGTTTTTGGTGCTTTTATGAATAGCGGACAAGCCTGTCTCGCCCCTACAAGATTGCTGGTTCCCGAAAGCCAACTCGAAAAGGTGAGTGAAATTGCCAAAGCTACCGGTGAAAAGGTGGTAGTAGGACTACCCCAACATCCAGATACTGCCGTGGGTCCCATGGTTAGCGTGAAACAGTATGAAAGGGTGCAGCATTACATCAAGATGGGCATACAAGAAGGCGCAACGCTATTGGTGGGAGGCGAAGGAAAACCTCAGGATTTAGAACAAGGAAACTTTGTAAAACCGACCATTTTTACCCACGTGAACAATAAGATGAAAATTGCTCAGGATGAAATTTTCGGTCCGGTATTATCCATTATTGCTTATAAAACGGAAGAAGAGGCGATCGCTATTGCCAATGATACCCCCTATGGATTGGCGGCATATATCAGCTCGTCTGACATACAACGGGCGCAAAAAGTAGCCACTAAAATCGATGCCGGACGAATATGCATCAATGGATTTAGCCACGATCCGATGGTTCCATTTGGAGGTTTCAAACAGTCGGGAATCGGTAGAGAATATGGTATTTTCGGTCTGGAAGCCCATTTAGAAGTCAAAGCAGTTCTAAAATAAAATTATAAATTTGATAACGTGTAATCCTGGATTACCCTTTATTCTCGGTTTGAAATGGAAAAATCAGATATTGTCTATTCTTGCTACCATGAGGTAAACAGTAAAGGTGAAAACTTCGTCCCTAAACACACGCTTTCTTTCCAAATGTCGGGAAGCTTTGTGCTCGCTAGCGGTAAAGAAAAGTTGACTGCAAAAGAAGGTGATTTTAATTTGATCCGTAAAAATCAGTTGGTAAAATACACGAAATATCCACCTAAAGAAGGCAAATTTGAAAGCCTCAATATCTATTTAAATGATGATATACTAAAGGAGGTTGCAAAAGAATACCGTCTTTCCTCCCACCCTTCCTATTCTTCAAAATCTATCGTAAGCATTGATGTAACTCCCGTGCTGCAAAATTACATCAAATCACTGCAAACGATTATTCAAAATCCCGAATTTCTGACCAAACATTTTACTGATCTTAAAATCAAAGAACTGCTGTTCATTCTACTGCAATACCAACCGGAACTGAAAGATCTGCTCTTTGACTTCTCAGAGCCTTTTAAGATCGACCTGGAATCCTTTATGATCCAAAATTACAGGTACAACGTAAATCTGGAACGCTTTGCCTATCTTACAGGACGCAGCTTGTCAACTTTTAAAAGAGACTTTCAGAAGATTTTTGACACTACTCCACACCAATGGATTTTAAAAAAACGTTTGCGCGACGCTTACTTCGCCCTCACTGAAATGCGTCAATCGCCCTCGGAAATCTATATGGATCTGGGCTTTGAGGATCTTTCTCATTTCTCCTCTGCGTTTAAAAAGGAATTTGGATACAGTCCTAAAAATCTTGTTACAAAACATATTGTAAAAGGTTAACAGTGGAAAATGGTCTTTGAACATTTGCAATCGTTCAACAAACTATTTCGAATTCAACTCGAAAACCTACCGGAAAATTGATCCGTTTTGTATCTAAAAATACGATCCTTTTCTTAAAGCCATTGATCGATAATCTGTCTATACTTTTTAATATCAGGATATCTTTTCACTTTAATCGTAGACAACTCTTCGGTTATTCGGTCCTGAAATGCCGGGGAAAATTTGAACGCTTCATCTTTGCCTAAGGCTTTATAGAATAAATTCCACTCATCGATCATTTCCTTAACATTCACTCCCTGCAAGAAATTTTTCACTCCCATAGAAATTCTATGCTTCTCTAGCGGCAGATAGAATACAAATCCCGTGAAAATGTCCTGATAATGATAATTCGTCTTAGAGCCCGACCAAATGTCAAAGGAATCTTTCCCAAAAGGCGAGCTCATAAAATCGAAGCCTACATTTTCCTTTGCTGCGATTTTAAAAGAGGCATCCCACGTTCCACGCTGAATGGGAACAAGATAAGGCGCCTGATATATTCTAGGTTTATCTGGTTCCCGTTCGTCTGCTATATTAGTATATGCGACATGGTTGATATACACATTGGCAACTCTCCCTGGATATTTATTAAATATGAAGGTGCCTACATTTGAATCACCGGCTAAAAGATCCTTGGAAAAGGCATGTCGATAATTCATAATCACTAAGGCTTTCTTCCGTTTGGATTTTTTAGAGATACTATCAAAAGAATGAATAATGTAACTTGCCATTAGGCTATCCCTTTTACGCAAATTATTTTTTATATATCTTTTCATCCCCTCCAGACTTGTTCGCTCCTCTTTAGTTGGATTCTTGCTCCCGGAGGTCAGTAAGTTAATTTGCTCATTTCTTTTCAGCCGACTATTCAGGGTATTTAGCTTGCCGATAAAATCGTAGAAATTGGTATTGGTCCAGGCCGGAAAATAACTATTGCGGTATATCTCTGCCTGTTTCAGTTGTTTCAGGCTATCACTGGAAAACGTTGCTTTGGTAAAATCCAGTATGCTCTTTCTTGAGCTAAATGAGCCTACTTCAGTAAAGATAGCTCCCACATTCTTTTGAAAATATGGATCGCTTACAACATCGTAGATCAGATCATACTGCGTGATCTCCGGGTGCTCCCTTTCACACAAAATTACCACATCGTACTTTTTGAATAACTGAAGAATGTAGTCTTTGGCTGAGGTATTTTGTGCTTCAAGAAAGGCGACATAGTCAGTGATTTCCGGATTTATCTTTTGTGAAAAGCTGATATGGTTCAGGAAAACTAAAAATAAGGAAAGTAAGATGACTCGTTTCATAAGCTTAGATTTATAAAATGTTATACCATTTAGTTATCGGGTTTGATTATTATGCTTAAAGGTGCTACGTAAATAAATCTTTGCGAAACACTGATGAGAAATAGGTCTTTATTTTAGCGAGCAAATCTCCGTCGTTGCAGATGCATTGCGGATGAGACTATTTTGGGCACAATGAAGAATTACAGGTTCATGAATCATATACTCACCTGTCTTACAATTTGTTACAGACAAAAAAAGATTTATTCAAACTCTTATCTCGCTGACAACACCACCCGAATACCTGGTAGAGGTAGCTAATTGCGGGTGTACATTATCTGCAGAGCTCTAAGAAAATAACTGAGCCCTAAAAGTCGGGCTTGGCCGAACGGATACGCTTTACATATTCCAAATCGAATACATCCCTTAACGCACATGATAACCATACCCTTGTGACAAATACGAAAAACTAAAATACGTAACAGCAGCTCCGGCCATAATCATCAACAACCAGATCCAAAACCATTTAGACTTCTTCGCGCCGGGCTTTAGCATTTCATCTGCAATTTCTGAGGGAGCTATTAAAATAAACAAGCCCGTTATAAGCATCACGGGACTTATAAATTGTCCCTTTATAGAAAAACTAACATGCGCTGAATGCTGCGACATTTGCAACAGCGGACGATAAAGGAAAAAATATCCGCAGACTATTCCGACCAAGGCAAACGCCACGCCAATAGATATTAAGCTTCCGGATTTAGTATAACGAGACTTGTTCATTGAGTATCATAAACTCGAAATTAAGGACTAGTAACTTTTACGTTCAAATAAACAAAAATATTTCATAGTAGGTAGATCGAACAGGAGACTAAAGATTTGATATTTTTAAATTTAAACATGCACGATCTATCAGAGATGTATTGCCCTGGCAATTTGATTGTGGATCCTAACTGTCCAAAATAAAAAAGGAGAGCATAAAAATCAAATGAAGCGACCGTGAACGCTGTTTGCGTCGCTTCGATGCAATCAAGCCTGCCTGCTTGACTAAGCATCAATCATCAAAGAAACTTAGTTGACCGTTTTCAGAATTGGTTCCGCTTTGATAAATGGAAAATTTAACCAATAGTCCAGACTGATCTTAACAAATAAGTTAAGGCGGACAAAAGTGATCAGATTGGACAAGTTCCACTCATACTGAGCTTTGTCCTTTAGGAATTTCAATAGTAGGATGGCCATCAGCGCCGTCCATATCTGAATTTGTACCGCATTCTCCGGGGTGATTACAAAGGATTTGATCTTCAGGTTTTGTTTGATCTGCCTGAAGAATACCTCATATGCCAGCGTTCCTTATAGATATCGTTGGTACTAATTACAAAAAGATAGCATACAAATAAAAACTTATTATACATTTGGAACACGAATACCTGACAATCAATTTTATTCACTCAAAAAACCGCGAAAGCATGATCCGAAACTTTTACCTATCCTTCTTTCTATGCCTATTATTATTAAATGCGTGTAAAAAAGATGAACAGAAGTCACCAACGTCCAAAGTTATATCCATGGACTATGACACAAGCTCTAACAATACAGGTCCTACGACATTTTTTGATTACGACAATCAAGGACGCATAATAGCGTATCTAACAAAGAATGAACAAAGCCAGTCTTTAGAGCGAATTATATCAGTAACCTTTGAGAAAAACAAGATCACCGTTACCAGATTTCCAGATAGCTCGTCTCCCACTCATTCATTTAGCAAGCTAGACAATCAGGGAAGAATTATTGAATCTGAAGTTCCAGGCAGAGGTTTCTCAGTTTTTTTCAACTATAATAATGACGGGTACTTGAGCAAATTCTACTACAAAAACGGTATTGAAAATTACACTACCATAACATGGGATGGGCCACGTATAAAAAAGCTTTTCAGCGCTGCTGTTGGTCATGAGTCAGATGGTAAAAATGCAACAGTTACATACCTCAATGAGCAGTCTGACAACATACCTTTAAACGCAATGTTAATGAACAGTGTTTTATTAGGACAACAAATTACCAACGAGGGATTTATTTCCGAATTTCTGGGTAAAAAGCCAGCTTATCTTATGGAGAGGATAGACATCTCTTATGTCAACGGGTATCGGGATGAATATATAAGTTTTAAATATGAAAAAGATGAAAAAGGACGCATCTCAAAGCTTACAAGATTCCACTCAGGTAGTAACTTTACTTACGTCTTTACATTTCATTATGAATAAAAAACGGTAATCAAGAGACCATAAGCTCAGACATAACCGGATGTTCTGAGCTTTTAACCTATGGATGCATACAAGGAAGATACAGGCAAACAATATTGTTCACATTCCCGCAACGTGGGCGACTCTCAAAACAGCCCTGTATTTAAATACGCCGATTTATTGAATCGTGCTATTGCTTACAAGAATGCGAATCCACAAACCAATGTTGAGGTAAAGTTTGCGATGTACACATTGGCATGGGCTCTTACTTCGGGTTCAATCCCGCGGATCCGCACGACAGCTAACATTGATGATCACGATAACTCAGGAATACCAAGCGGAAAAGACTGGGTACAATCTGGAATATTGATCAATGGGCATCCCGAATTAATGGCCTCATACAACAAATATTTCAACCTTATATACGATAACTATAATAACCAGCAAAATTTCCATAGCGCAGTGAGAGCCATGCATGCCAGCAATTCCCTTAACTATGACGATGAGCATTTCAGCAGCTACTTTACACCACTGCCGCTATCGCCTCAGGGAAATTATGTTGCTGGAAAATCTGACAAATCATCCGTACAAGGAAATGCCTGGGATGTAAATTTCAATCCCGTCGCAAAATACACATCTCAGATGGCCACCCAGACTGGAAATCGTTACCTTAAAGTTAACGTGTACCACTTCAAGATGGACAATTTCGGAACTACCTTTTACAATGAACTTGCCAACATTTACAATTCCAATAGTAGCGGAACCAAGCATTTTAGATTTGTGGTAAAAGAGAACACCTATGAAAGCACGTTTTCTCTGACAAATCTAAATAATATCGGCATCGTAAAATTTCCAAAGCCTACACATGCTAAAGATATTACGTTCGCCTTTAGTAACATCGGCAGCTACTACACTCTCACGGGCTCAACGAACTTAAAACTTGACGATAACCTGTCGAAAGCAAACTCTACCATTGTTGTCAAGGAGTTCACTTCCGAGCATCCCATTTACAACGCGTATAAAGACATTTACAATTATCAGTATTAACAGAAACTCAAGCTCCTGATCATCGGGAAGAATCAGGATGACACCATTACATAAAAACGAACCCCAAAAGCACTACTCCTGGGGTTCGTTTTATCTGTAGAAGGCGCCCTAATATCTATGCGCCTGATTAAAAGTTAGGCTATTCAAAGTCGCCATCCGCTGAATCAAAACGCATATTAACGCTGTTCAATCTCGCGTAAGCTATTCATTTTTTTATATTCCAGGAAGCCCTTAATATCTTCAAAATGCTCGCGAACACGTTTATTTCCAAACTCAAACACCTTCTCCGCTAAACCATCGAGAAAATCACGGTCGTGAGATACCAGAATCAGCGTTCCGTCAAAGTCCCGCAACGCATCTTTTATAATATCCTTGGTCTTCATGTCCAGGTGATTCGTAGGTTCATCGAGGATTAACACATTTACAGGCTCCAGTAGCAACTTGATCATGGCGAGACGGGTCTTCTCTCCCCCGGAAAGCACTCTTACCTTTTTTGTTGTATCGTCACCACTAAACATAAAAGCGCCTAAAAGATCTTTGATCTTAACGGTACCATCACTCAGAGGTATCTGATCTATCGTTTCGAACACTGTCAGGTTTTCGTCCAGCAGAGCCGCCTGATTTTGCGCGAAATAGCCAATCTTGGCGTTATGACCAACTTTCAACGTTCCCTCAAAGTCGATCTCATTCATGATAGCCTTAATCATGGTCGACTTTCCCTCGCCATTCTTACCTACAAAAGCTACTTTCTGACCACGCTCAATAACCATAGAAGCCTTTTCAAACACCACATGATCACCATAGGCCTTTGTCAGCTCTTCTACGATCACCGGATATTGACCCGAACGAGGCGATGGCGGAAACTTCAGTCGCAATGCAGAAGTGTCAACTTCATCAATCTGAATGATTTCCAACTTCTCCAGCATCTTCACGCGCGATTGCACCTGTAAGGTCTTTGAGTAGGTTCCGCGGAACCTATCAATGAACTCCTGATTATCAGCGATAAAACGTTGCTGCTCTTCGTAAGCCTTTAACTGATGTTCTCTACGTTCAGCACGCAGTTGCAGATAATGGCTATACTTTGCTTTATAATCATAAATCCGCCCCATGGTCACCTCGATGGTACGATTGGTAATATTGTCGACGAAAGTACGGTCGTGGGAGATTACCATTACCGCCTTCGCTGAATTTACAAGAAAATCCTCCAACCACTGAATACTTTCAATATCCATATGATTAGTAGGCTCATCCAGCAGTATCAGATCGGGTTTCTGCAGCAGGATCTTCGCCAACTCAATACGCATACGCCATCCCCCTGAAAATTCCGAAGTTTGACGGTTAAAGTCTGAGCGTTGGAAGCCTAATCCTTTCAATACCTTCTCTACCTCAGCATCATAATTCACTTCCTCCAGCGAATAGAACTTCTCGCTCAACTCCGAAACCTGCTCAATAAGCTTCATGTAATCGTCGCTATCATAATCAGTTCTGACAGTGAGCTGTTCATTTAACTCGTCCAACCTGCTTTGCATATCATGCACCTCATGAAATGCCTTCGAAGCCTCTGCAAATACGGTAACATCGTCCTGTGTTAACAAATGTTGTGGCAGATAGGCAATAACAGCATCTTTTGGACCGGTAACATCGCCGGTAGTAGGCTTGGCGGCACCCGCGATTATCTTAAGAATAGTAGACTTCCCGGCACCATTCTTACCCATCAAAGCTATTTTATCGTTCTCATTGATCGGAAAGGTAACATCCTTAAACAAAGTAGTCCCCCCAAAAGAAACCGAGATATTATTTACATTAATCACAAATTGGAATTATTAAAATGAAGTGCAAAGGTAGTTCATTTCCAAATAATATTAATCCGGGAATAGCATGCCCACTAAGAATATGGTCGCTCGCCCCTTACCAAGAACATAAACACTTAAATTACAAACAGATAACAATAAAAAGAGACTTTAAAACAAAGGAAGCCCAGATACTCTCGAAACCCGATAAGTAATACCCCTTCGATATTCAATTAAAAGAAAAAGAATATGGATCTTTGCCTAACCTCCCAAACGATTGCCGTTCTCCGATATATCATAAGCAATAATCACCCAATCAATACCTGACATTATTCTTCGTCACCGCTATTTTTCATTTTCATTAACAGTGTATACGAATTCTTTGTCGCGAGGCGAGTGTTCTCAGAAATGCCCGGCCCCTCAACCTGTAGCCGTCCGTTATACCCGTTCCCAGGTTTTACACGTGTTGCTTTAAAAGTACCTTTCGCTGTTTCCACAAAAACAAAGTATTGATTCTGCCAACGTGTCACCGCATCTTCGGGTACCGTAAGCGCATTTGCCGCATTCACGTCCACCTCCGCATTCATGAACATCCCAGGCAATAAGCTTGAATCAAAATTATTGAAATGACAGTGCACGTTAGTCATACGATCTTTATCCAGATTTTTACTGATAAGGATAATCTCCGCTCTATGTTTCTTCTCAGGATGACTATTAGTGTATGCGCTCAATTGTTGCCCTACCGAAAGCTTGTCAACATCCTGCTCAAACACATCCAGCGAGAGATGAATATCTTTCGGATTTACTAACTCAAACAACACGTCTGTTGGCGATGTGTACTTCCCGATATTTACATTTACTTTCGACACATACCCGTTAATAGGCGAAAGAATGTTGACACTTTTAGAGATATTTCCCGCATTCAGTCGCTGTGGATTTATTCCTATCAATTCCAGCTTCCGGGCGAATGCATTCATGAGCACACGCTGAGTATGCATTTCAGTACGTGCCTGCTGATAAACTTTATCACTACTAGCCTTACTGGCATTTAACTCTTGCTGGCGTGTAAATTCAATATCAGCATATATATATTTCTCTTTTGCAGAAAGATAATCCTGCTGTAGCTGGATAAATTGCATATCTTCCAGAACGCCCAACACCTCTCCCTTACTGACGTGAGCACCCGGCAACAATTTTGTGCTCTTTAAGTAACCACCTAAGGGAAAGCTTACGCTCATCATACTCTGCGGCGGTACATCAATAGTACCTTGCAACTTTAACACAGCAGCTACTCTATCCATTGAAGGATTACCTATTACTATGCCAGCGTGCTTTAGTTGCACTTCCGAAAGTTTCACCACCATTGAATCGGAAGGCGTCTCCTCGCGTGTTGCCTCTTCAGACCGTTTACTTTCTGAACATGCCGTCAGCGTCAACGCCATTAGGACAAGAAATTTATATATTTTCATTATACATCAAATTATTGGTTACCGAGTTTCTCCAGTTCTATTGCTACCTGATTATATTCATGGACCGTATTCAGATATTCATTTCTGATACTGATCGCCTGATCAACAAGAATTACCCACTGTAAATAGTCAATATCTCCTCCGCTGAACTGCCTGGTAGCAGTATTTACAATAAGATCAGCGTTAGCTAATCCTTGCCTTTCATAATAACTTATAGCCGAAGCGAACTTTTCTATCCGCTGGCGCGCATTCTTAATACTTAACAACACTTGGGCGTGGGCATTTTCTGTTCGGGCCTGAGCAGCTTGTAAATCTACGTGAGCTGCTGAGATTCTCGCCGACTGAGCTCCTGCAAATAATGGAATATTTAAACCTACCGCCATATAACTAAACCGCCTACTAGCACCCACGTTCCGTTCCTGACCCCTGATTATCTGGTTTCCTATAAGACTTTGGTTATTATATCCAATAAAGAAATCGGGTAATAGTCTGGCTTTCTCGGTTTTCCAACGATAATGCGCAAGCTTCTCTTGATGTGCAAAGAGCTGCACCCGAGTCAACATAGCGGCACTATCCGTGTTAAGGTCATACTTTATATTAGCTTTCAAATCACTGGGCTGAGCAACATACGTAATTGTATCCTGAAGTAGGATATTGAATTGCGTGATGCCAATCCGTTGATCAGCCTCTACCCTGCTCAACTGAATAGAAATCTGCTGACGCTTATTTTCCGCTGTCGCCTTCTCAAGAATGTTGGCCTCTCCGACTTTGAGACGAAGGTTTGTTTTACGCTCAAAAAGCCCATAAATACTATCAGCATATAGCAAAAGATTTCGCTTTTCATTAAGCCAGAGCTGTTCAAAATAAAGTCGCCGTACCTCAGCCTTAAGATCTTGCTTTGTCAACTTACTTCGCGCTTGCGCTGTCAGAAAGCTTTCCTTCAATGCTCTCCTCTGATTACTATAAACTGAGGGAAAATTGAATGACTGCAAAACGCCGAGCCGCGTGTCGTTCGCAACGGTATTGAGTTGTCCGTAATCCGCGCTAAGCTCAGTCTTGGCTATATCAAAATAGGTTTTCTGACGTAGGCCTTCGGCGGCCTCATCCAAAAGTGTGGCCTTCAGCTCAAAGTTATTTTTCAAAGCTATACTCATCGCAAGCTCTTCTGAAACAGGAGTATTTTGTGCATTTGCTTCGAAACCGAAACCCAAAACCATGCAACAAAGAAGTACTAAACTGAAACGTATGCGCCTAAAAGGGCTTTCAAAAAGCAGGTAAAGAGCTGGCAGAACAAATAATGTTAGCAAGGTTGCTGTAATTAGTCCCCCTATAACCACGGTCGCCAGGGGACGCTGCACCTCTGCGCCCGCTCCGTTGCTTAGCGCCATGGGCAAAAATCCCAGCGATGCTACTGCTGCGGTCATCAACACCGGACGTAAACGGTTACGTGTGCCCATCATCACAAGTTGTAGGGTGTTGGTTACCTTACCCTCTCTTTTAATGCGGTTAAATTCAGAGATCAGGACAATACCATTTAACACGGCTACACCGAATAGGGCAATGAAGCCCACTCCCGCGGAAATGCTGAAAGACATGCCGCGACAGGCCAATGCGAGCACCCCACCGATAGCCGAGAGTGGAATGGCTGTAAAAATTAATACCCCCTCTTTGATCGAAGAAAAAGCAAAATATAACATGACAAAAATCAACAGCAGTGCCACTGGAACCGCGATACTCAATCTTTTCTTTGCTTGCTGTAGGTTCTCAAATGCTCCTCCATACGTAACGGTATACCCGGGGGCAAGCTTCACCTTAGCATTTACTTTCTCCTGAAGTTCCCTTACTATTGACTCAACATCTCGCCCCCGCACGTTAAAACCAACGGTAATGCGTCGACGCGCATTCTCTCGTTGTATCTGATTCGGACCTTCTATCTCCTCTACCTGAGCAACCTGATAGAGAGGTATCTGCGTACCATTGCCTGTAGAGATCAATAAGTGCTGTACGTCAGCTAGCGTCCGACGCCTTTCCTCCCCAACCCTTACCACTAAATCAAACCTCTTTTCGCCCTCATAAACCTTCCCTGCCACAGCCCCTGCGAAAGCAGCATTTACAGTTCTGTTTACCTCGTTAATCTGCAAACCGTATTTAGCAATCTCAAATCGGTTATATTTAATTACTATCTGCGGCATACCGGTAACCTTTTCAACATATAGATCCGCAGCACCGTCAACCGTTTTACTGATACTTCCAATCTGCTCGGCATAGCGCGCAAGCAGGTTCAGATCTTCACCAAAAACTTTACAGACCACATCCTGCTTTGCGCCCGTCATCAACTCGTTAAAACGCATTTGCACAGGAAACTGAAAGCCCATTGTCACGCCAGGAATGGCGTCCTGAACAGCGGCCGACATTTTTGAAGCCAATTCCTGGAAGTTCGCCGCACTAGACCATTCACTTTTATCCTTCAGAACAATAATCATATCTCCTCCCTCAATGGGCATGGGGTCTGTTGGTATCTCAGCACTCCCGATCCGCGAAACAATCTTCTGCACCTCCGGGAACTTGTCTTTCAAAACACCGGATATCTGCTGAATAGTTGCTATTGTGGTACTAAGGTTGGTCCCTACCAACAAGCGTGTCTCAACGGCAAAATCGCCCTCCTCCAATTGTGGGATAAATTCGCCGCCCATTCTGTTGAATATAAATGCGGCAATAAGAAATAAGCCAAAGGCTACCGCTACCAGAGCCTTGCGGTAGTGAAGAGCCTTAGCTAAACACCTCTCATAAATACCTTCAATCTTTGCCATAGCCATATCCGAGAAGTTAGGCTTATGTGATATCTTCTTACTTAAAAACACCGAACTAATCATCGGCACATAGGTCAACGAAAGAATAAAAGCACCTAAAATTGCAAAGGCAACGGTCTGCGCCATCGGTTTAAACATTTTACCTTCAATGCCTGAAAGTGATAAAATGGGCAGATATACAATAAGAATAATAATCTGACCAAAAACCGCAGCGTTCATCATTCTACCCGCGGCTCCACGTACTTCCTCATTCATTTCATTCTGCGACAGCTTATTAACCTGTTGATATTTTCGCGAGAAATGTAAATGGTGTAATATGGCTTCCACAATAATTACAGCACCATCTACAATCAAGCCGAAATCCAATGCTCCAAGGCTCATGAGGTTGCCGCTCACCCCGAAGGTGTTCATCATAATTATGGCAAATAACATAGCCAGCGGAATAACCGAAGCAACAATCAACCCGGCGCGCAGGTTACCCAGAAAAATAACCAATACAAAAACCACAATCAGCGCCCCCTCCAGTAAATTATGTTCAACGGTGCCTATAGCATTATCGACCATTTTAGTACGATCCAGAAAGGGATCAATTTTCAAGCCGCCAGGCAAGGTCTTTTGAATTTCAGAAATGCGCTCTTTTACATTTTTAACAACCTCCGAGGAGTTTTCCCCTTTTAGCATCATAACAATCGCACCCGTCACTTCCCCCAGCGGATGATAATTTAAAGCACCATAGCGTGTGGCGGCTCCCAACCTTACCTGTGCCACGTTCTTTATCAGAACAGGTACCCCCGCGGGCGTATTCCTGACAACAACATTTTCGATGTCCGGGATATTTCCGGTAAGACCCTCAGTACGGATATATAATACCGTTGGCCCTTTCTCAATATATGCACCGCCGGTATTTTGATTATTGTTGTGCAGGGCATCAAAAACATCGGCAATGGAGAGATTCAACGACTTTAGCAACGTTGGATTTACTGCTACTTCATACTGTTTCAACTCTCCGCCAAATGTTGATACGTCCGCAACGCCCTTGGTACCCAGTAACTGCCTGCGAACTAACCAATCTTGTATCGTACGCAGATCGGCCAGAGTGTACTTATTCTCAAAGCCCGGTTCCGGTCTCAAAACATATTGATAGATTTCTCCTAAGCCCGTCGTCACCGGTGCAAGCTCCGGCCTATTGGCATTCTCATCTATCGTCACCTGCGACAGCCGCTCAGTAACTTGTTGCCGAGCCCAGTAAATATCAGCATCATCTTCAATCACTACGGTAATTAATGACAAGCCGAAACGAGACATGCTTCTGCTTTCTTTAATACCGGGAATATTACTTATGGCCTGTTCTATAGGAAACGTTATTAAACGTTCTACATCCTGTGCACCCAAAGCGGGTGCCGTAGTTATTATCTGTACCTGGTTATTGGTGATATCAGGCACAGCATCTATGGGTAAACGACTTACCTGATAAATGCCATAAATCACCCATACGCCCATAAAAAGACTTATAACCAGCTTATTACTCACAGAAAACTGAATAATTCTATTAAGCATGTATTATTAAATGAATTGCAAAAAATGCACACAGCGATGCATTAGCGTTTCCCGCTAATGGCAGCAGCCGCGCGACTAATAAATCCAGAAAATGTTAAGATAAATTTGCAATTCAGGCACAAGGAGGCCTAAAAGGAGAGGCTAAGGCTCTGTCGGGAAAAAAGATATGTTTATAGTCTGAAAACTCCTTTTTTATTGGAGAAATATTGTTGTCTAAAACAGTCAGGGATACATTGTGAAGAAAAACACTTTGACTCAGGTGAACGTCAGCTTTTTTATAGGGAAGCTGCTGATCTCTTGCGTCGTCATCATCATTAATATCTGTTCCCCAATAGTGCATCCCCAGAAAATCGGTAAAGCTTACGCTATTATCAATACGTTTATGTTCAGAAAAATGCTCAAAAAGAATCGGCAACTTAAGAAGTTGATACAGCTCCCCAATATCAGTCAGCAGCAGCATTAGCATGATATAGACACCTATCTTTTTCAATGTCACAAAAATATGCAAACAATTATCAAATGCAAGCTACAGCGGCTTCATTAATAAAAGAGCCAGATAAATTACGCTGCAACAACAACGCCCGACAGCTCGTCCAATTCCTGGCGCACATTGTCAAACACTCGCACAAGTTCTCTCACAATCAACCAATTATAAAAACAAACACATCACTTGTTGCAAAACAGAAATAAAATACGTTACCTTTACTATTGACTTTAGGGGTGTCCTTGAATGGACTGAGATAATACCCTTTGAACCTGATCCGGGTAATGCCGGCGAAGGGAAAAGCGATGACTACGTCATGGGCGTAGTTTTTTCTTTCCTTATAAACGGGGACATTCCTATAGTTATTCTTAAAACTATCAACTCATGGAAGTCTCTGTCAACCAACAACATTATTCCGTTCCTCAGCAGTGCAACGTGCAGGCGCTTCTCTGCGATGTCTTAAGCCAGTCCACGCATGGCTTAGCAGTAGCTGTCAATCAAACTATTGTTCCCAAAACGCAATGGGAAACACATCTGCTCCTCCCGGGAGATGAAATCATCATCATCAAAGCTACACAGGGAGGATAACACACAATACCTATGAAAAAAGAAAAAACACCTCATGAACATGTCATTACGACAAGTCCTTTTCCGGCATCACGTAAAGTGTACATACCAGGAAACATCCATCCAATAAGCGTGGCCATGCGCGAGATATCGCTCAACGACACCAAGATCTACGGAAAGACATCAGTCACCGAGGCCAACCCGCCCGTAACGGTTTATGATACCAGTGGCCCCTACACCGATCCGGAGGCTCTTATCGATGTACGCCACGGATTGCCGAGATTACGGGAACACTGGATCCAACAACGCAATGATGTCGAGCAGCTTGACCTACTCTCCTCAGAATATGGACGTCGTCGACTGGAGGATGCCAGCCTGGAGCCCCTTCGCTTCGCCCATCAACGTATGCCCTATCGCGCGCAGTCCGGAAGGAATGTTTCTCAGCTGCATTATGCAAAAAAAGGCATCATAACCCCGGAGATGGAATATATCGCCATTCGCGAAAATCAACGCTGGGATCTTCTGCAGGAACAGTTAAGCGACACAAATATGCCTCTGGCGCAACAGCATACCGGCTACAGCTTTGGAGCAAACACTCCTGAAGGACTTATAACGCCCGAGTTTGTACGCCAGGAAGTCGCCGCGGGACGTGCCGTAATTCCATCAAACATAAACCATCCTGAAAGCGAGCCCATGATCATTGGCCGCAACTTTCTCGTAAAGATCAATGCAAATATTGGCAACTCTGCCGTCAGCTCCAGCATTGAAGAGGAAGTTGAAAAAGCAGTATGGGCCTGCCGTTGGGGAGCCGACACGATCATGGATCTCTCAACAGGAAAAAATATCCATGAAACGCGCGAGTGGATCATACGCAATTCACCGGTACCCATAGGCACCGTCCCCATCTATCAGGCGCTGGAAAAAACCAATGGCAAAGCTGAAAACCTTACCTGGGAGATCTTCCGCGACACCCTGATAGAACAGGCCGAACAGGGCGTAGATTACTTTACCATCCATGCCGGCGTATTATTACGCTATATTCCTCTTACCGCCAAACGTGTAACCGGTATCGTGTCTCGCGGCGGTTCCATTATGGCGAAATGGTGTCTGGCTCATCATCGCGAGAACTTCCTCTACACACATTTTGAGGAGATCTGCGAAATCATGAAAGCTTATGATGTGGCTTTTTCGCTGGGCGACGGACTGCGTCCGGGAAGCATTGCCGACGCGAATGACGCTGCCCAGTTCGCCGAGCTTGAAACCCTTGGCGAGCTTACCAGGATCGCCTGGAAGCATGATGTCCAGACAATCATCGAAGGTCCCGGACATGTTCCGATGCACATGATCAAAGCGAATATGGATAAGCAGCTTAAGCATTGCGCGGAAGCCCCCTTTTATACGCTTGGTCCACTGACAACAGACATCGCACCGGGCTACGATCATATTACCTCGGCCATTGGTGCTGCCATGATCGGCTGGTATGGCACCTCAATGCTATGCTATGTCACGCCCAAGGAGCATCTGGGTTTACCTAACAAGAAAGATGTTAAAGATGGGGTCATTACCTATAAAATTGCCGCACATGCCGCCGACCTTGCAAAGGGACATCCCGGCGCCCAATATCGTGACAATGCCTTGAGTAAAGCTAGATTTGAATTCCGTTGGGAAGATCAGTTTAACCTTTCTCTGGATCCCGATACCGCGCGCGAGTTCCATGATGAAACGCTCCCCGCCGAAGGTGCAAAGATCGCTCACTTCTGCTCGATGTGCGGCCCCAACTTTTGCTCCATGAAGATTACGCAGGATGTTCGTGAATATGCCAAGAGCAATGGACTGGCACAACAGGAGGTACTTTCTAAAGGAATGGAAGCGATGTCAAAAGAGTTCGCGGATAAAGGCGGCGAAATATATCTTTAATATGCGCCTGATAGTTATCTCTAATCCTACGGAGCTTTCCAATGAAGCCGATATCATGAACCGCTTATTCGATGCCGGACTGACTTGCCTCCATCTGCGGAAACCTGATTACAGTGTCACTAAGATGAAGCTCTTGCTTGATAAGATCGATGCGGCTTACCGTCCGCGAATCTCGCTACATCAACATCATGCCCTGGCTTCCGGCTTTAATATCACGCGACTTCACTATCCTGAGGCGGCTCGCCTGGCACTCCGCGAAACTGAGCTGCGCCGCCTGCACCATCAGGGTTACATTCTGAGCACCTCAATTCATGATGCTGAAGCGATATCCTCACTCCCGCGCTATGACTACCTACTTTTTGGGCCTGTATTCGACAGTCTCTCTAAACCGGGTTACAAAGCGTCACGGGACAGGCACCTCAGCCTTTCCCGCCAAAAGAACGACCCCGAAGTCGTGGCGATCGGTGGAATTATTCCGGAACGTCTGCAGGAAGTGCAAGCCATGGGATTTCAGGGAGCCGCGGTACTTGGTGCGATATGGAATGAACCTGCCAAGGCAGTCGCGTCCTTTAAAAAATTAATAACACAGTTACCTCATTGACATCAATAACCTATGATTGATAAACTTCATTATATCTCGACTGCCGCCGCTGACGGAACTCACCTGACGAACATTCGTCAGGCGCTTTCTTCGGGCTGCAAATGGATACAATTACGTATCAAAGATCGGCCCCTCGACCATGTCTTAAGCTGCGCCTTTAAGGCATCAGCGCTTTGCGAATCTTTCGGCGCCCGACTCATCGTAAATGACTACCCCGGGGTGGCCTTAGCGGTTAACGCTTATGGGCTGCATCTGGGCCTTGATGATATCGCTGTCGCTGAGGCAAGAGCTATCGTTGGAGACAGGCTCGTCATTGGCGGAACGGCTAACACGATAGAACATATAAAACAACGCGCCTCGGAAGGTGTGGATTACATCGGCCTGGGACCTCTGCGCTTTACGGCAACCAAGCAGAAACTTAGTCCTCTGCTGGGCCTGGCAGGCTATCACTCGATAATTGCTGAAGCCAAAGCATTAGGTATACATATTCCTGTTATCGCCATCGGCGGTATAAATGTCGAAGATATCCCCGCGCTGATGCTCACGGGCGTACACGGCGTAGCGATGTCCGGTGCTATCAGGAATGCCGAAGATCCGGCAAAGACGGTAGCAATAATTTATGAGCATCTGAATGCATCCCATATTAAACTTCACCAAAAGATGATTTCCCATGTTACAAATAGCTGATACTATATTTGAGTCGCGCCTATTCACCGGAACAGGAAAGTTTAGTTCTCCCGACACTATGGAAGAGGCTTTACTTGCCTCAGGTTCGCAGCTGGTGACAGTGGCATTAAAGCGCGTAGATGTAAGAAAAAACGAAAAAGACGACCTGCTGAGCCGCCTTACGCACAGCCACATCAGACTGCTGCCTAATACCTCCGGCGTGCGCGACGCACGGGAGGCTATATTTGCCGCACAGATGGCCCGGGAAGCCCTGGAAACAAACTGGATAAAGCTGGAGATCCATCCAGACCCTAAATACCTGATGCCCGATCCCATTGAAACCCTTAAAGCTACGGAGGAGCTTGCGAAGCTGGGCTTCATCGTATTGCCCTATATTCATGCGGATCCGGTGCTATGCAAGCGCCTGGAGGATGCCGGTACAGCCGCGGTGATGCCCCTGGGCTCGCCAATCGGAAGCAATAAGGGTCTCAAAACGCTCGACTTTCTCAAAATCATCATTGAACAAAGCAATGTGCCGGTAGTCGTAGATGCCGGTATTGGCTCCCCCTCAGACGCGGCACTCGCCATGGAAATAGGTGCCGACGCGGTTCTGGTAAACACGGCCATTGCGGTGTCAGGGAGACCAACGACAATGGCTTCGGCTTTCAAGCTCGCCGTAGCCGCAGGACGCATGGCTTTTGAATCAAAATTAGCACAACCCGCGGCTCAGGCAGTTGCCAGCAGTCCCTTAACATCCTTCTTAAATGAATAGCTTTAACGACCTCTTTCAGCAGTACAACTGGGACGATACCCGCAAAAGTATTTACGACAAGACGACCAGCGATGTGCAGAGAGCGCTATCGGCAGAGCAGCGTACGCTTGAGGACTTTAAAGCCCTGGTGTCACCTGCCGCGGCTCCCTATTTGGAAGAGATGGCCGTCTTAAGTCAGCAGATCACCCAGAAGCGTTTCGGAAAAACTATACAGATGTATGTTCCTCTCTATCTTTCTAATGAGTGCAATAACATTTGCACTTACTGCGGCTTCAGCTTAGATAACAAGTTACGTCGCAAAACCTTAAACGCGGTAGAGGTTATGCAGGAGGTGGCGGCTATAAAGGATATGGGCTTTGATCACGTGCTCCTGGTTACCGGCGAGGCGAACCAAACCGTACATGTTGAATATTTTGAAAAGGTCCTCGACCTGATACGTCCCCACTTTTCCCATATATCTATGGAAGTTCAGCCCCTGGACACAAGCGATTATAGCACACTGCGCGAGAAAGGACTGAACACCGTGTTGGTATATCAGGAAACGTACCACCAGGAAGACTACCGTAAGCACCATCCCAAGGGGAAGAAATCCAACTTCCAATACAGACTGGAAACCCCCGACCGGCTGGGGCAGGCCGGAATACATAAAATGGGACTGGGCGTACTTATAGGTCTGGAGGACTGGCGGACAGACTCGTTCTTCACAGCCCTGCACTTATCGTACCTTGAAAAGAAATATTGGCAAAGCAAATATAGCCTGTCATTTCCGCGCTTACGTCCTTTCAGCGGCGGACTGGAACCCAAAGTGGAGATGAAAGACCGTGAACTTGTACAGCTTATCTGCGCTTACCGATTGCTTAACGAGGAAATCGAGCTCTCCATTTCTACCCGGGAATCACCAACGTTCCGGAATAATATCATCAAGCTCGGAATCACCGCCATGAGCGCCGGTTCAAAGACTAATCCGGGAGGATATGCCGTGGAACCAGAATCGCTGGAGCAGTTTGAGATCTCCGATGATCGTAACACGGCGGAAATAGCCCGGATCATTCGCAAGCAGGGATATGAACCCGTGTGGAAGGATTGGGACAATTGTTTATCAATTTGACACTTACGAATGTTGGAAAAACAGGAAATTATACGCTATAACCGGCAGATGATCTTGCCGGAAATTGGCACTACGGGGCAACTGAAGCTGAAGCAATCACGTGTGCTGGTAATTGGCGCCGGTGGATTGGGATGCCCCGTACTACAATATCTGGTAGCTGCCGGCGTCGGCAGGATCGGTATTGCCGATAACGACCGCGTAGACCTGAGCAACTTACAGCGACAGGTACTTTATGGATTTAATGATATTGGCAAGCTAAAATCAGAGGTAGCACGGGAGCGCCTGCAGGCTATGAATCCCCATATTCAAATAGATAGCTATCCGCTGCGCATAGATGCGGAGAATATTGAAAGCATTATCGGCCAATATGAGCTGATTATCGATGGCTCCGACAATTTCCCCACGCGATATCTGGTAAGTGATGCCTGCGTGGCGCTGCGGAAGCCTTTGATCTTTGGCTCTATATTCAAATTTGAAGCCCAGCTCTCCTTATTCAATTATCATGAGGGCCCCTCTTATCGTGATCTCTTCCCGGAACCGCCTGACGCAGGTTCGTCACCAAGCTGCAGTGAGATCGGCGTGATCGGCGCCCTGCCGGGAATTGCGGGAAGCTTGATGGCTACTGAAGCGATAAAGGTGATCTGCCAGGTCGGCAATACCTTATCGGGCAAATTGATGACCATCAACGCACTTGATAACGCCATTCAAATATTTAATATCAGCAAGACGAAACACACTGCGCATCCCCCGAAAACAGTCGTCCCTGAGACGACAGCGAATGGCGAAATCCATGCGGAGAAATTAGCGCGATGGATGCGAGAGTCGCCGGATGAGATCTGCATCATTGACGTACGTGAAAGCTACGAGTTTGAGAATATCAATATCGGAGGCATCAACATACCTCTTGCCGAGCTACCCGGGAGCAGTGATGAACTTCCCTCCAACAAACGCTTGATCCTTTGCTGCCAGTCCGGACAGCGAAGCCGAATGGCGTTAGATATCCTCCGTCCCCTTCTTGAGGGAGAGATATTCCATCTAAAAGGAGGATTAAATGCTTATTTTCTTGTATCCGAAAATTAAGGCTAAAGCCAAAGTATCCCTGAGAGAACGTGATTTGAATTATCCTCTCAGGGCTGCTCTTTAAGAGCCGCAGGCTCCTCACGATAGTATTCAGCGCCATTCAGCACGCTGACAAACAAAATATCCAGTATAACAAAAGAACGATCTGCATATCTAAGCAAAACTCCAGGAGATGACTTCACAAACATCGCCCCCTGAAACCTCTAACGTTGAGAATTTCGAAACAACATAGAAATCTTCGAAATAACAGTCACTTCACATCCGCTCTTTTATCCTCAGCATACAATGCTCTCCCTGCCAGTGAGCTACCTGTACCGGGACACTTACCTACCACGGTTCATATAT
>DKIV01000055.1 GCA_002454425.1 Sphingobacteriaceae bacterium UBA6709 | reverse complement strand
GAGTCAGTCTCGAAGCAGGTAGGTCGCAAGGGGGTAAAAACGGGGGCCAGATGCATGACCTGAACGGGCGTCGTCAGGGCTCGTTTGTGTGACATACTGCGACATTGTGTGATATTCTCACTTCTCTTCTGATATGTTGGGTAATTGGCTGTTAGTCAGTAGAGATCCGCTGAGATGTCTGGTTTTGTTGCGACGGATCGGATAGCGTGCTGAAGAATTAAGGTTCTGAAAGACATGCTCTTGACTGGCGAAAAAGATTGTTTCATCTTTGTTCAGTCAGCCCCGCGTACCGGTACCCATCGCGGTAAGCCTGACAACTCCGAAATCGCCGGGAGGGTTCAGGCGGTATGAGCATTAAATTTTTATTATCGTGGCAGGAATTCTAAAGAACGAGCAAGGCGATTTTGTAGGGGAGGACGTTAAGCTGATAGATGCTATGGAGAGGCTTCAACAACAATTAACACTCCCTTTTCGGTGTGGATCCCCGGTTTGTAGCAAACGAGTGTTAAGGTCAAAATAAAAGAGGGCTACACTTTTGATGCCCTCTCTGTTTTATGATTCGTCAATGATATCTTACCTACGCTTTGCGTTTCAGGCCTGTATAGACAACGAAGCCAAGGCTTAGTACCAGAATGATGGAGGCAATTAAGGATATCGTCTCTCCATATTTATATGACTTGGGTTCGAACTTAAATTCAAGCTTGTGATTTCCTCCCGGAACCTGTGCGGCACGGAGAATATAGTTAGCTCTGAAGTACGGTATCTGCTGTCCGTCGACATAAGCGTTCCAGCCCTTATCATACCATACCTCCGCAAAAACAGCGATCATATCTTTACTACAGCTGTATTCGTAAGTGAGATGATCCGGATGATAATTGGTAAGCTTGATGAACGAGCCCGCGTCAGGAACTCCGGCTTTGCTTAGATCGATCAATGATTTGAAACTTTCGTCCACGATTGCCTCCTGAGAAGGATTGAAGCTATTGATAGCCGCCATTTCCTGATCAGCGCCCTTAACGTAATTAATTTTGTTTACGAACCATGCATTGCCGCAGGCTGTACTTCTGTTTTCTATACGCTGGCTTTGTGTTTTTTGATCAGCAGTGATCAGGTATTTCGTATTAAGCATGTCAAGGACATCCTCATTAATAGAGCCATTGAACTGCTTTTCGATGATCTCCTGAAAACGTTTAAGCTTAGCGGCATGGTATCCACCAATTGTTTTATGATAGTAGGAACTGGAAGCATCGGAAAACGTGTTGATGGAAAGATCAAGCACCCGATAGTCGAGACTTGGATCTCTTAAAATAAGATCATCTACCTGTCGTTTAGGATACGTATTATTCATCTGCGCCTGCTCAATGAACTTGTCGTCATTAAGGTAGCGCTTATCAACCTGCCACATATCCACCAGAATAACAAGGCCAAGAAGAATAAATACGGCTTCCGCCTTTAGCTTACGTTCAATAAGAGCCCATACAAGTCCGGCGCCAACAAGCATAAATATCAGAGAGCGTATCGCGTCCATACGAGCCATGCTAATCCGATCGTCAATCAGGGCTGACGCGAGGGATCCTGCGAAGGATTGATCGCCGCCTGTTACCTGGGCGAGAGCACCAAGTAGCTGCTCATGATTCGAAGCCTTAAAGCTTAAGAATAATGAAGGGACAAGTATCAATAACAACAGGATAGCACCAGTGATGTAAACACTCAGTTTCAGCTTCTTTAACAGTTGGCTTTTCTCGATTTTTTCCTCTGAAATTTCCTGAATTGTAAAAATTGCCAGGAGAGGGAATAATACCTGTGTTACCGCAAGCACCGATTCTACAGCTCTGAATTTATTGAACAAAGGGAAATAATCGAAGAACAGATCCGCCAGTAGAGGGAAGTTCTTTCCAAAGGAGAGCAACATCGTAAAGATGGTAGCTCCCAGTATCCACCACTTAACGCGGCTCTTCAGGGTAAGCAGACCTAATACGAACAAGAAGCAGATAAGAGCCCCGAAGTAATAAGGACCAGAAGTGAACGGCTTGGGTCCCCAATAGGTGTTGGCAAGACCCATACCCTGTAATTGGCGTACAGCCTCTTCAACTTGTGCTTCCGGAATTCCTTTACTCATTAAAGCTTTAGCCACGTGTGAGTCTTTGTCCAGTTTGTTTGCCGATTCGCCGCCATAGGCATTTGGCACGAGGAAGGTTAGACTTTCGCCTACGCCCTGACTCCATTGGTAAGCATATTCCCGGTCGAGTCCGCTATTCGTTTTAGTGCTCTCCGTTGTAAGGTTTGATTTTCCACGAATAGATTGCTGTCCGTACTCGTATGTTGTCCAAAGAGTGCCGGCATTTACCGCGGCGCCTAAGATCATTGCAACCAGCAGGTAACCAGCGGCTTTAAGAAAGTGCGGAAGGGTTTTGTCTTTTATTGAATGATAGAGCTCTATACCTCCTAATATCAGCAATACCAGGAACAGATAATACGTCATCTGTATGTGGTTGGCTCTAATTTCCAGGGCGATAAATAATGCCGATATCGAGGCTCCCAAAAGGTATTTACCTCTGAAAGTTAGCAGAATTCCCGCGATGATAGGAGGGAAGAACGCTATGGCTATGGCTTTGTTAAGGTGTCCGGCTTCTATAATTGTAAAGTTGTAAGCTGAGAAGGTGATGGCTATGGCGCCTGTAAGAGCGAGCCATGGTTTTACCTTCAGTAAGCTTAAAGCCAGATACGCGCAGAGTAAATAGAGAATAACGACGTGTATTGGGTTAGGGAAAATATCTTGTAGCGCCCCGATAACATAGGTTGTTACATTACTTGGATACTGGGTCCAGATCTGATAGGCAGGCATGCCCCCGAACATGGAGTTGGTCCATAATGGAGCAGTGCCATCTTTGGCCTTGTAGTCCATGATTTCCTTCTGCATGGCCTTGGCCTGGATAACATCACCCTGATAAAGAACTTTTCCTTTAATTGCGGGACTGAAATAAATAAAGCAAAGGGCTAAAAATACCCCTATAATGGCAAAGTGAATGCCATTGCGTTTAAACCAAATACTCATATACTATTCTTGGGACACCAAAAATAGAACTTTTTATCTAAGTAAGTAAAGAGCAGGGGGATTTTTAAAACACTCGAGATTTTCAGGATAAATCGGCGGTTAATGCCTGTTTTCTCAGGTAAGAAGCCTCCGGAAGCTAATTATTTAATCTCTTCGAAATCGATAAAGTCGCCGGCGCGATCAGCGGCACGCGCTTCCTTATCCTTGGGTGGGATATAATCTATGTGTACGCGAGGGGAAGCTTTGCTGCCTTCACGGCGATATTTTTGCTGATACTGTTGTTGATGGCGTGCCTGATCCTGTGCTCTGTTGACGACGCGTTGCAGTAAATATGGCAATATCCATCTTACCAGGACCTTAACGATCCATAAGATACAGATTGTTATAATGAGGAATTTGAGCATTTCTAAATAATATTTTCTGTAAATATGATGATAGCTTTCGTTAATAGTTACAACGGTAATAAAGGAATTACAATTGTGTAACTATAAAATAAAATTAAAAGTCGTCTTCGTCAACGATATTGGCAACCCTGCCAATTTGTCCGTCTTCGAGCCTTACTTTGATGCCACGGGAATGGAAAGAGGCGCTGGTAAGGAGGTCCTTTACGATGCCGCGCGTAAGCGTTCCGCTACGTTGATCCTTCTTCAGGATGATATCTACTTCGAGGCCTCTAAATATGTCTTTTCTGTTTTGTCCGTTCATGTTATGCCATTAAATATGCCCGCGGAATGATTTTCATTTCCGGGTCCGCGCCTGTTATTTGGAGTCTCTGCTTTCGAGCTCTTTCTCCAGCGCGAACATCTCATCTCTCAATTTTGCTGCCAAAAGGAAGTCCATGTCTTTGGCGGCAGCAAGCATGTCTTTCTTCGTTTTATCGACAGCCTTTTTAATATCCTGTTTTGACATGTACTGCACGATGGGATCTGCGGCAACGGTGGGCGTGTCATCATTGCCGACATAAGCCTTCTGGCGTACCCCGCCTTTAAAATCGACCACGGCGGTTTGTTCAATGATTGCCTCTTTCGATTTACCTACAGTTCGCGGGATGATGCCGTGTTCTTCATTGTACTTTATTTGCTTATCCCGTCGTCTGTCAGTTTCCTCAATGGTTATACGCATGCTATCGGTCATAGTATCAGCATACATGATAACACGTCCTCTGTCATTTCGGGCCGCGCGTCCAATGGTTTGTATGAGGGATCTTTCGGATCTGAGGAATCCTTCTTTGTCAGCATCAAGGATGGCCACGAGCGAAACTTCCGGAAGATCGAGACCTTCACGGAGGAGGTTAATCCCTACAAGCACATCAAACTCACCCAGGCGCAGGCCTCTTAATATCTCTACGCGTTCCAGCGTTTTGACTTCGGAGTGGATGTAGCGCACGCGGATGCCCAGGCGATCCATATATTTTGTAAGCTCCTCGGCCATTCTTTTTGTAAGGGTAGTAACGAGCACGCGGTCGCCTTTCTTAACGGTGATGTCAATTTCTTCGAGAAGATCATCGACCTGATTGATGATAGGACGTATTTCTATGGTTGGGTCTAGAAGGCCGGTAGGGCGTATGACCTGTTCTACAATAACGCCATCCGATTTCTGAAGCTCATAGTCGCCGGGAGTGGCGCTCACGTAAATTGTCTGGGGAGCCAGACGCTCGAACTCCTCGAAATTCAGAGGCCTGTTGTCAAGCGCCGCAGGCAGCCTGAACCCGTAGTCTACGAGCGACATTTTGCGGGAGCGGTCGCCACCGTACATCGCGCGAACTTGTGGTACGGTAACATGGCTTTCGTCAATGACCATAAGGTAGTCATCAGGAAAGTAGTCCAATAAGCAGAAGGGACGCATGCCGGGAGTACGTCCATCAAAAAATCGCGAGTAGTTTTCGATACCACTGCAATATCCCAGTTCGCGCATCATTTCCAGGTCGTAATTTACCCTTTCTTCCAGGCGTTTAGCTTCCAGGAAGCGCTGTTCGCCGATGAACTGCGTTTTGCGGGACTCCAGTTCCTCTTGAATGGACCATATAGATTTGGTGAGGCGATCTTTTGGCGTAACGAAGAGGTTTGCGGGATAAACAACCATTTGCTTTAGCTTTTCAATGCTTTTGCCACTCTCGGGGTCAATGATGCTGAGCTCTTCAATATCGTCGCCGAAAAAGGTTATGCGGTAAGCAACGTCGAGGTATGCAGGAAATATGTCAACGGTGTCACCCTTCACCCTGAATGTTCCCCGTCTGAAGTCTGCCGTAGTACGTGAGTAAAGGATTTCTACCAGTCGGTGAAGAAAAGCATTTCTGCTAATGCGCGTACCAACAGCGAACTTAAACACCGAGTTATAGAAGTCTTCAGGATTTCCCATACCGTAAATGCAGGAAATGGAGGAAACTACGATGATATCGCGACGTCCGGACATGAGTGCTGATGTGGTCCTAAGTCGCAACTTCTCAATTTCCTCGTTTATCTGGAGATCTTTTTCTATGTAGGTATTTGTAGTGGCAATATATGCCTCCGGTTGGTAATAGTCGTAATATGAAACGAAGTAGTTTACGGAATTTTCGGGGAAGAACTGCTTGAATTCACCGTATAGCTGCGCTGCCAGGGTCTTATTGTGGCTTAAGATAAGCGTCGGCTTTTGCGTTTGCTGAATAACATTCGCCACGGTGAAGGTTTTTCCGGATCCCGTAACTCCCAGAAGGGTCTGATAATGGTCGTTGTTATGAACTCCTTCCACCAATTGTGTGATTGCCCCAGGCTGGTCGCCGGTGGGCTTATACTCAGATGTTAACTTAAATTCCATGGATGTTCAAAGATACGTATTATAAAACTGAAACGCCTGTGTGCCTGCTTTGTTGACGGAGAAGATGAATTTAAACTAACATTCTTAGCAGGAGGGAAGCATGGCTTTGTAGCCAAGATGTGACAGAGATTGTTCGTTAGGATTTGATGTATTAAGCGGATAAAACTCTTAGCTTTGTTTCATGGCGCCCATGTGGGGAACAACTTCGTGTTCCGGAGGAGCGTTTAATATAGTCCTGAATAATCAGGCTACTAATGTAAATATATTCCGTGTTATTATGTTTGTACTGAACGAACGTCCATCAATAGGGAACAGCTTCATAGCAGAGTTGAGAGATGCACAAATCCAGTTGGATAGTATGCGTTTCAGACGTAATTTGGAACGCCTGGGAGAGTTGTTTGCATTTGAAATCAGTAAAACGCTTGAGTATGTTGATGCTGAATTTGAAACGCCTCTGGGTTCTGTGAATGTGCCGGTATTGAAGGAGCAACCTGTGTTAGCGACAGTATTGCGAGCGGGACTGCCCTTACATCAGGGTTTGTTAAATGTTTTTGATAGAGCAGATTCTGCTTTTATCGCTGCCTATCGCAAGACCTCTCTGGGTGAAGGTTTTGAAATACAAAAGGAATATGTAACAAGTCCTGACCTTAATGGTAAAACAGTGATTCTTGCTGATACCATGCTCGCCACAGGGCAGAGTATTGTTCTTAGCTGTAAAGAGCTGATTGCCCAATATGATATTAAAGAATTACATATCGTGGCTGTCATTGCCAGTGTACAGGGGGTTGCTTACGTAAAAGCGAATTTGCCCAAGGCAAAGTTGTGGCTGGGAGCAGTGGATGAGGAGTTAACAACCAAGGCTTACATCGTACCCGGCCTGGGCGATGCCGGAGACCTTGCCTATGGATCGAAAGAATAATATGAAGTATACGCATTTGTTCTTTGATCTGGACCATACTTTATGGGACTTTGACAGGAATGCAGAGGAGACGCTTCTCGAACTATATGATACGCATGGTCTTGAGAATTTAGGTGTTAAGGATTTTGAGTCTTTTGTTTTTACCTATACGCGCAATAATCATGAGTTGTGGGGCGCGTATCACCGGGGAGAGATCGATAAAGCGCATCTGCGGGCCACTCGGTTTAAGAAGACTTTTGTAGATCTGGGTCTTGATCCGGGAGCTATTCCCGTAGATTTTGAGGATGAGTATCTGCGCGTCTGTCCGACAAAGACCAATCTCTTTCCCGATGCGATCGATGTGTTGCAATATCTTAGCTCGCGATATCAGCTGCATCTTATTTCCAATGGTTTTTTTGAAGCGACGACCACGAAGATTCGGGGCTGCGACTTAGAACGCTACTTTGAAAATATTGTAATTTCTGAGACTTTGGGAGTGAACAAGCCCGACCCTGCTATTTTTGAATATGCCTTGAGTCAGGCTGGTTGTGATAAAAGCTCATGCGTGATGATAGGCGACAGTCTCGAAGCCGATATTAAAGGAGCTTTGGACTATGGCATGGATGCGATCTTCTTTAATCCGCTGGGTAAAGAAGTGCCAGCGTTTGTTCCGCGACAGATAGCCGCGTTAAAGGAACTGAAGGATCTTCTTTAGATGGGGAAAAGTTCGGTTTGTATTTCATTCTACGCCGGAAATGCATTGCTCAAAATTATATCTTTGCAGGAAAATGGCTCCATGGCGTCTCAGGATTCATGGTGCTGCATTTTTAATTAATATGAGAGAATTGCTATGATCGGTCAGTTTAGGAATCTTAATCCTGCCAACCTGTTGCTGCTTGCATTTATTACCATGTTGTTCAGGGTTGGCGTGTTGCTAAAGATGCCTGACACCGTCGATCTTTCGCTGTTTGATACCTATGCAGGCTTTCTCGTGAATGTTCCGGAAGATCTGTTTTCTCCATTTGGTAATATTTTTACGGCGATGGTGATCGTGTTTTTGCAGGCGATCTTGTTGAACAGGCTCGTTAACGGATTCAATATTCTCGGAAAACCTACCTTTATACCAGCGCTGATGTATGTGTCGGTAAGTGCGTTGCTTGAGCCTTTTGTTGTACTGAGCCCCGCGTTACTGGCTAATTTTTTTGTGATCTGGATGCTTTATAAGTTCCTGAGCCTTTATCGTCGTGACGATGTCATGGCAACGATGTTTGATCTCGGCATGATTGCAGCCTTGGGGACATTGGTTTATTTTCCTTACATCATTATGCTTCCGTTGATTTGGGTGGTGATAAGTGTCTTCAGGCCGTTCAACTGGCGCGAATGGATGGCCGCATTGATGGGATTTGCCACCATTTGGTTTTTTGTTGGAACGATATATTATCTAAACGGAGCTCTTAACAAGGCTTACAGTACCATTCCATTGGTCATTTCCTTTCATACGTTCTACCGCGCCAATATATACGACTTTATTGTGCTGTTACCGCTGGCGGTAATTTTGGTGCTGTCATTTTTCTCTATTCAGAAGCGTTTTTACCGGAGTAATGTCTTTATAAGGAAGGTGTTTTTCGTGCTTGTATTATTGTTCTTGTTCACCATGTTGGGTTTCTCCATTAATCGGGACTATGAAATATATCATTTTCTGCTGGCGGTTATCCCGGTGTCGGTCATGATGTCTTTTTTCTTTGTTGACGCTGGTAAGAAATGGTTGTATGAGGGTTTATATCTCATTCTTGCTGCCTCAACGCTGTATTTCCAATTTATATAATGCCTGCATTAACTATTTTTAACAAATAAGGGAGGCGCATCCAAACGAAATTTAAATAGTTTTGTATCATGAAGTTCCGCGTTATGCTTTTTTTATGAGCACGGCATAACGTTGAGGAGTGCTTAAAAATATGACGAATCTTGTTATCGATGTAGGGAATACCATGGTGAAGTTAGCGGTATTCGCCGACAGGCAATTGACCTGGGAGGCTCGTTTTCCTGTGGTTGAAGCTACATTACTTACGAGAGTTATATCGGAACGGAAGGTGGAGCGAGCAATAGTGTCGTCGGTGCGGTCGGACAACAAGGATCTTGAAGACCTGTTGTTGGGCATAGGGTGTCCATTTTTCTATTTTCATACAGGGTTGACTGCCGGCATCGACAATAGATATGGCAGTCCGGAGACATTGGGCGCTGATCGGCTGGCTGCCGTGATTGGTGCCGACCGTCTTTATCAGAAGCAAAACTGTCTGGTGATTGATGCCGGGACTTGTATTACATACGATTTCTTATCTTCGGAAAGAGTATATCGTGGAGGAAGCATCTCGCCGGGCATTGCGATGCGGTATAAGGCAATGCATACTTTTACCGGGAAACTTCCCGATCTCCAGATGACGGAGGTTTTTATTGAAAATTACGGAGATAGTACTGCCAACGCCATGCACAGCGGTGTGCTAAACGGGATTTTTTATGAGGTTTTGGGTTTTATAGAATCTTATAGTATAAAAAATCAGGATTTGCGGGTGCTTCTTTGTGGGGGCGATGTTAAATTTTTTGATAGACAGCTTAAAAATAGCATCTTTGCCGACAAAGTAAAAACCGAGCCGAATTTAGTTCTCATTGGTTTGAACGAAGTTTTACATCATTATAATGTTTAGATTTTCCAAATATATTCTGCTGATCTGTTTGTTGACAGTTTCCCGCGGACTGATAGCACAAACTACCACCAGTTCGACATATTCACAATTTGGTCCTGGTTTATTGAACAGGCCATTGTTGCCTCAAACGCGTGCTATGGGGGGGATCTCCGCGGCGTACAGGATGCCTGGATCATACCACAATATAAATGTTGCCAATCCGGCGCAGTATTCATCGATACGTCTTACCGTATTTGACGGAGGTATAAGCGGTGAATATCTTAATCGGGCCAACCGAGGAGGCGATGAGACTGACTTTACAGCGGCTTTGAGTCACCTTACTTTCGCAGTGCCTGTTACTAAGAAATCGGCGATGAGTTTTGGTCTGGTGCCTTTTAGTAGTCTGGGCTATCAAAGTCGTTCGCGTAGCTTTATAGACACAAACACTGTTGATAATATTTTCAGTGGTGATGGCGGGGTGTCGAAGGCATATTTAGGATACGGTATTCAGATTGGTAAGCACCTGAGTGTAGGAGCTAACGCGTCCTATGTGTTTGGTAAGCTTGAACGGAGTAATTCACTTGAGTTTGTGTATGATGCAGCGGCATATAGCACCCGTCAGATCGCAAGTTCCAGTCTTGGTGGTTTTAATTTCGATTATGGGGTTCAGTATTTTACCAATGTGTCTAAGAAAGTACGTATGACCTTGGGATATTCGGGAACCGCTACGTCTAAGCTAACTCTGGATGAAAATTCAGTGTTCACTCGCTATACAAAAGGACAGGGAGGAGAGGAAGGATTAGCGAGAGATACCTTGTATGCAACCTCAAAGGAAGATCGTACACTTACCTTACCTATGAAACATTCATTCGGTATTGCTTTCGAAAATCCAAATCATTGGATGGTAGGTGCGGATGTGCGCATGAGCGATTGGTCAAAGTATAAGGAGAATCGTACGAAGTATGGCTATATGCAGGATTCGAAAGGTTTTTCTATCGGTGGTCAGTATACTCCTGATATTAATTCCGTGGGAAGTTACTTTAAGGTTATTGACTATCGCCTGGGTTTCTCATATGATAAGACTAATCTGCACTTGAATAATACAGATATCAATCAAATGGCTATTACGTTTGGTTTAGGTCTGCCTTTGCAATCGAGTATTACACGAACAACATTCTATAAGATTAACCTTTCGGCAGAGTTAGGTCAAAGAGGAACACTTGAGAATAATCTTGTTCGCGAACACTATGTAAATATACATTTAGGCTTTACGCTTAACGATACGTGGTTTAGAAAATATAAATTCGATTAAGCTTGAGAAGGCATGATTTTCTTTTGTTGCTGATCTGTTGCGCCTTGCTTATGCAAGGCTGCGAGAACGATTTGCGCGAAGTAGAGAAAGTGTCTAAACGAACGCAGTCTGCACAGGTAGATAAATCTCTGGAAGTTGAGATTATATATAGTGATTCGGCGAAGGTGAAAGCCCGGGTATTAGCTCCTGAGTTGTTGCATTTTAAGACCAAGAAGCCCTATTACGAAATGCTGAAAGGAGCGACCGTGATATTCTTTGATGAGAACAAAAAGGAAAGCGGGCGCATCGTATCTGATTATGCGTTGATGCATGAGAAAAGCCGTATTGTGGAGATGCGACGAAATGTAGTGGGGACTAGCCAGCGAGGTGATGTTTTTAAGTCAGATGAGTTAATCTGGGATCCAGCGCGCCCTAAGCCAATATACTCTACTAAAATGGTGAACGTCACGCAGCCTAATGGAAATATTCTTTTTGGTAACGGTTTTTCAAGCGATGAGGGATTTAAATACTGGGAGTTGGGTGAAGGATCGGGCAACTTTCCGTCGGGACCGGAGCTTACACAGTAGTTGAACGCTTGTACGTTCGGTCGGTTTTTTCGTTTATTACATGAAATGTTTGTCGGAACCTTAAGCGCTCAGCGGGTATTTCTTTCAGCTTGTTTGTTTTGGGGATCTGGTTTTTCATGATACGCGTGGAAACCTTTAAAAATGCGTGAATTTTGTCACGCTATTTATGGGGTATTTTTTGTAAAAGTTGTATCTTGCGCCCTCTTTTTGAGGAAGAAATATAAATTTATTGTATTATATGGGAATAATGAGTTTTTTGCGTAACCGTGCTGGAGCCATCCTTATTGGCGCCATTGGTTTAGCAATTGTAGCTTTTTTGATCGGCGATGTCGTTAAGCTTGGAGGCCCGTTTATGGGCGGTAACCGGACTGACGTAGGTGAAGTTGCTGGTGAAACTATCAATTATGAAGCCTTTAAGGCCAAGGTAGATCAGAACGAAATGCAGTTTAAACAGCAGATGGGGCAGTCTACTTTAAATCCCCAAATGTCTGCGTACGTGGTTGAGAACACCTGGAACCAGACTGTGATGGAGATTTTGCTGAATAAGGAAGTGGATCGCTTAGGTTTGACTATTGGTGATAATGAAATTGCTGATATGCTTACTGGTAAGAATCCTGATCCTCAGGTAGTGCAGGCTTTTGCAAATCCTCAGACAGGACAGATCGACAGAGCTCAGCTGAGTGCCTTCATCAATAATATGAAAGATCAGGATGCCAATAGTCCTATGATGGATCAATGGAATAATTTCCTGGTATCCTTAAGACGCGGACGTTTATTCCAGAAATATAATTCCCTCGTGAGAAATAGCTTATATGTTACTTCTCTTGAGGCGAAAGAAGATTATTCTCAGCGTAATAAGCTGGCGAACTTTAACTATGTAAGTTTGGATTACGCTTCGGTACCTGATACGAAGGTGCAGCTTAGTGATACAGATTACAAAGAGTTTTATGATGAAAACAAGGCTCGCTTTAAGAATGAAGAGGAGTCAAGGAGTATTGAATATGTAGTATTTGATGCGAATCCTACTAAAGAGGATTCTATGCAGGTACGCGCACAGGCGCAAAAGCTTGCTCAGGACTTCAGAACAACTTCAAATGATTCTTTGTTTGTGAGCATTAATGCTGACACTAAGGCTCCTTTACTTTACTACAAGAAGGGTCAGTTAGACCCGGCACTGGATTCTGCGGTATTCTCTGCTGCTACTGGCACGGTAATAGGTCCCGTTTTAAGTAATGGCGCTTATAAGATCGCAAAGGTTGTAGATGTTCGTGTGAGTCCTGACTCGGTGAAGGCAAGTCATATTCTGTTAAATGCGGCTACTTTAGGCGGCATGGACAAAACTAAAAAGCTTGCTGACTCTTTGGTGTCGCTGATTAAAGGAGGCAAGTCATTTGCGGAACTCGCTGCTAAGTACGGTACAGATGGAACAAAGGACAAAGGTGGCGATTTAGGAACCTTTGCTCGTGGTTCAATGGTTCCAGCCTTTGAAGAGGCGGTATTTAACGGAAAGGTTGGAGATGTTAAGTCTATAACTACCCAGTTCGGAGTTCATGTGGTTAAGATTGAAAAGCAGGTAGGCTCGTCAAGAGTGGCTAAGGTTGGTCTTGTAGATAAGGCTGTCGTTAGTAGCAATACTACTCAGCAAGCTGCATTTGCCAAAGCTTCAGGGTTCTTGTCTTCAGCATCTGATCAGAAAGCTTTTGACGACGCTATTGCGAAAAATAAATATAAGAAGCTTGTTGCGGACAACGTATCTGCGTCACAGTCGATGATTGCAGGTCTTGATAATCCAAGGGAGCTTGTGAGATGGGCATTCGAGGCAGATAAGGGAGATATTGCGGATAAGGTGTTCGAAATGCAGGATGCTTATGTTGTTGCTCGTCTCGCTTCCGTACGTAAAAAAGGCACTCTTGAGCTTGAGGACGTTAAGAAAGAGATTGAACCTATGGTTCGTAATTTGGTGAAGGGACGCATGCTTGCTGAAAAGATGGAGGCTGCCTTGAAAGGTGCTACTAATATCAATCAGGTGGCAGCAAAGGTTGGTCGTCAGGCTCAGCCAGTGCAGAATGTGGTATTCGCCAATCCGGTGATTCCTGGTGTTGCTCAGGAGAATAAAGTTGTAGGTACCGTTTTCGGAATGCAACCTAAGAAGCTTTCGGGAGCTATAAAGGGCGATCAGGGCGTGTATGTTGTAGAAGTGAACGGGTTTACAAATCCTGCCCCTTTGACAAACACGTTTAGCCAGAAGCAGCAAATTCAGCAAACGCTTATTCAGCGTTCACAAAGTCAGGTTGTCGATGTATTACGTAAGGGTGCTGAGATTAAAGACTATCGTTTGAAATTCTTTTAACCAAGGATATATTTGAATTAAATGGAGAAGGGAGCTGAGAGGCTCCCTTTTTTGCGTTTTAGGGAACTTGAAAAGTCCGTGTTGTCCTATATTTCTTGATTCTGCTCAACGTTGTTTTTCTAAAATTAGCCCCATTTTTGCGAGATGAAACAAAAGAATATTGATTTAGCTTTATTGCTGTTGCGTGTGAGTATTGGCGGTTTAATGCTTTTCCATGGTTTTGCGAAAGTGCTTCATGGAATTGATTTTATAAAAGGACAGATAGGGGTACTTGCATATGCCGTATATATTGGTGAGGTGCTTGCTCCTCTGGCAATACTCCTGGGCTTCCGTACCCGAATTGCTGCGGCTATCTACGTCGTTAATTGTGTAGTCGCAGTGTTAATGGCGCATATGTCGGATCTGTTCACGATTAGTGACCATGGTGGTTACGCGTTGGAACTTTTAGCACTCTATTTACTTGGAGCCTTGGCTCTTGTATTTAGCGGCGCTGGTAAATATGCTGTCTCAGCGAAGAACGCCTGGGACTAATAATTTCAGCTCTGCCAGGCTGTTAAGAGATAGTGCCTGATTTCTCTTAACAGCCGCTATAATTGCCGCCTTATCCTAACGTAATCCGGGTCTTGTGCCTGCTGGCGACCAGCGATGTGCATCCGTGTGTTGTTTGAATGTTAAACTATTGACCATGTTATTAATCTACATATATTAAGTTGATATTTGATCGCCAGGTGCTGTTATCATGCGGTACCTAGAGGCAAACAATTGTTAGTTTTTTTTATTTAGTTTATAAGATTGTCCGATCGATGGTTCGGGCAAGACAGTTTCTTTATTATGGAAATTCAAGAGAATATAGTTAACCGTGTGGCACAAAGTGGATTAGTGAGTTTCGATCTTGCTGAGCTGCGGGATGAGTACGAGCGCGTGATATATGATATAAAGGAAAATCTTTTTCATGGTATGATTTTGCGTGAGAAGGATTTTCGAGAATTCGTGAAATCTCATGATTGGTCGGCGTACACCGATAAGAATGTAGCAATCGTTTGTACAGCGGACGCTATTGTGCCTACGTGGGCATACATGCTCCTGGCAACTCATCTCAGACCTTATGCTCATTATGTTACCTACGCGACTTTGGAAGGTCTGGAGACCGAGCTCTATAACAAAGCTATAGATTCGTTGGATATTGAAAGATTCAGAGATAAGCGGATCGTGGTTAAGGGCTGTGGAGATGTTCAGATCCCTACGTCAGCATTTGTTCGATTGACAGCAGTGCTTACAAAATATGCCAAGAGCGTGATGTATGGTGAGCCATGTTCGACTGTTCCTGTTTACAAACGAAAAGATTGATTTAGCGTATGTCCAGAATATTCGGTCTCGTTTTCTTAATGCTTATGTTTCAAGCAGCGCTTGCTCAGGTTCCTGATAACCGGAGTACTGTGTCTTTCGCGCCAGGCGAGCAATTGAAATATAGGTTACGCTATGGCTTTATAACAGCTGCGGAGGCGACGATTAATGTACTGGACAGTGATATGAAATTCGGCGGTCGGCCGGTTTATCATTTGGTGGCCGAGGGCAAGACAGCGGCTTCCTTCAATCTTTTCTATAAGGTACGTAACCGATACGACTCGTACATTGACCGTACATCCCTATTGCCTTACTATTATACTGAAAACATTCGGGAAGCTAACTACCGGAGAAATGACAAAGCCCAGTTTGATCAGGTACAGAATAAGATTACCGCAACCAAGGGGGTTTTTAAAGGAAGAGATAAAACCTTTGATTTAGTGTCAGCGTTTTACTACGCGCGAAATTTGGATATGTCAGCTATCAAGCCGGGATATACGTTTTCAATTCCTTATTTTCTTGATGATGAAGTGGCTGATATGCGTATTACCTTTGTAGGGCGCGAGACCATAAAAACGCCCTTGGGTACTTTTAGCTGCCTGAAGTTTAATCCTTCGATCAAACCGGGACGCATCTTTCGGAAAGACAGTAAGCTCTATTTGTGGATTACCGATGATGGTAACCGCATTCCTGTAAAGGCTCAGGTAGAAATCCTTGTTGGTTCCGTAACTCTCGAGGCTACGTCAGCGAAGGGCCTTAAATATTAGTTTGCGTGGATGTTCCAACGCTACCTCCTCAATTTTTTTAATAATTAACTTTACCTCATAGGTGTTCAAAGTCGTAAAATATTGCGAACTTTGCGCTGGAAACGGTATGAGTATGATTGAAGTACAAAACACCCTCGTGCATGAGGATCTGCTTCAGGAACAATTTGTTTGTAATCTTGATAAGTGTAAGGGCGCATGTTGTGTCGAGGGAGATTCGGGAGCACCCCTGGAGCGTTCGGAGTTAAAGATCCTGGAGGATATTTACGAATCTGTAAAGCCTTATATGACGACTGCGGGAATAGAGACGGTGGAGGAGAATGGAACCTGGGTGAGAGATATGGATGGCGATTATACCACTCCTTGCATTGATACCAACAAAGAATGTGCATACGTTATTTGGGATAACGGTATCAGCAAATGTGCTATCGAGAAAGCTTATCTCGAAGGAAAGATTGACTGGAAGAAGCCAATATCATGTCATTTATATCCTATTCGTATTACGGAATACCCTGAATTTGACATTTTGAACTACGATAGATGGCATATATGTAAACCTGCCTGTAACTTTGGCCGAGAGCTTAAAGTTCCTGTATATCAATTCCTGAAGGAGCCGCTGATAAGGAAGTATGGCGAAGAATGGTTTGAGGAACTGGATGGTGCCACACGCCTTGGAGAGTAGTTGCCGGAACCAAGTATATATCGTCAGAATCCTTATCGATTTTCTTTACTGCTTGATTGCCTGTCGTATGGGTTTTCAAGCTTTTATTTATATTGCAATACCAATAGTAAGTATAATAGATGAATTTATCGGAACAGTCGCCTCGCCTGGGCTCAAAGATTGTTGTCTTTGGTGCTTCAGGCCAGCTTGGACAGTGTTTGGCGAAAGTTGCCAGAGAGCGGAATATACAAGATATCCTTTTTCTTCCGGAGGAGCGCGCGGATATATTGGATAAGGATATGCTCGAAGAAGTTCTGGCGGAAGAGATGCCTCTATATGTAATAAACTGTGCCGCTTATACCGCGGTGGATCGTGCGGAAGATGAACCTGATGTTGCCCGCCGCGTAAATCGCGATGGCGCTGCTAATCTGGCGGAGGTATGTCGCGCGCATCAGACCACGCTAATCCATATATCTACAGATTTTGTTTTTAACGGTAGTGAGCCGAAACTCCTGGATGAGCAGGACAGCACCTCTCCTTTAAGCATTTATGGTTTGACAAAGTTGCAGGGTGAAGTTGCTATCTCTGGAATAACAAACAAATATTTCATATTACGCACCAGCTGGCTTTATTCAGAGTTTGCGAATAACTTCGTAAAAACGATGAGACGCCTGGGGGCGGAACGGGGAGCCGTATCTGTAGTGGCGGATCAGGTAGGTAATCCTACTTACGCGGTTGACCTTGCACGTACAATCTTTGAGATTATTGACTCGCGATCTGATAAGTATGGGGTTTATCATTATAGCAATGAGGGCTTAACATCCTGGTATGACTTCGCACAAGCTATTTTCGAGATGAGTGGTATTGAAGTGCAATTGAGGCCTTTGAAAACCTCTGAATACCCTACGAAAGCCGAGCGCCCCGCGTTTTCAGCAATGGATAAATCTAAACTAAAAAAGGAGTTCGGCGTAGATATTCCATATTGGCGTGACAGCCTTAGGAAGTGCATTGAAACTCTAAACAGCAGTAACAATAATTAAGCTAATATGAAGGGTATTATTTTGGCCGGAGGTTCCGGCACTCGTTTACACCCACTAACGCTGGCATGTAGCAAGCAGATGATGCCGGTTTACGATAAGCCGATGATTTACTATCCCTTGTCTATTCTCATGCTTGCGGGTATTAGGGAGATTCTTATTATCTCGACACCTCATGATCTTCCGAATTTCGAGAAACTTCTCGGCGATGGATCGCAAATAGGTTGTAAGTTTTCTTATGCCGTGCAGGAGGTGCCCAATGGACTTGCTCAGGCCTTTGTTATTGGTGAGGAGTTTGTTGGAAATGATAGTGTCGCGTTGATTCTGGGTGATAATATTTTCCATGGTGATGGTTTATCGAGTTTATTACAGCAGCTAAATAAGCCGGAGGGCGGCGTTGTGTTTGCGTATCAGGTTTCTGATCCGGAGCGCTATGGTGTGGTAGAGTTTGATAAGAATAACAATGTGTTGTCAATAGAGGAAAAGCCAGAGCATCCGAAGTCTAACTTCGCTGTCCCTGGATTGTATTTTTATGATAACTCAGTCCTGGAGATCGCTAAAAATATTCAGCCGTCGCCACGGGGCGAATATGAAATTACAGACGTGAACAAGGAGTATCTACGTCAGGGAAAGCTGAAGGTGGGGGTACTTCGCCGTGGAACTGCCTGGCTTGATACAGGTACTTTTAATTCGCTGATGCAGGCTGGTCAATTTGTGCAGGTGATTGAAGAACGCCAGGGTCTCAAGATTGGATGTATCGAAGAGGTTGCGTTCCGCATGGGTTTTATAGATGCTGAGCAACTCAGACATGCCGCTATGCCGCTTGTAAAGAGTGGTTACGGCCAGTATCTTCTCAAGTTAGTACCGTAGGGTACGTGAGTCATAATAGAATTTACAAAGGGGCTATCGGTTTTATCCGGTGGTCCCTTTCTTCTTTTATAGCAATGAGTCGTTGACGGTGCCCCCTTTAAATAAAGAGCCGACACGGGAATGTTGTCGGCTCTAGAAAAGGAAACATGATTCTCTTTCCGATAAGGTTAGGTAACAACTACGTTCCCTTCTCAAATTACGAACCGGTAAGGGAATGTGACTGGTTCGCGAGGTGAAGGAGCATAGGGTTCTTTATTTATGCGTGTTAAGCAGCTTGCTTCTGATATGCCAGTCGATCAGCAAAATACTGGGGCTGATATCCTGGGAAAAGAAACATTAAGAGTAGTTTTTTATCTATATCTGTGTATTTGTTGGTTTTCAAATTAAGGCTGACCAGAATCTATCGGTCAGCCCTTGATTAAGAATTATATAAGTATTTAAAGTTGTTAATAGCCAGGGTTTTGCACGAACTCGCTTTTATTTGTAGCAGCGTCTATATCTGCTTGTGGAATTGGGCGTCGAACGTGGTAATCCTGAATATATGCCCCAGCGTCAGGATTACTTTTCTTTACACGTTCAACCAATTTTCCAGTACGCTTAAGGTCAAACCATCGCATCTGTTCACCTGCGAACTCTCGCGCACGCTCGTCTAACAGGAAGTCTAGTGATATATCTGAAGCCTGCACCTGCATTTCAGCCTGATGGCCGGGAATGCTGGCACGATTGCGAAGCGTATTTACATACTGTGCAGCGCTTGTTGCGTCACCTAAGTTAAATGACGCTTCAGCGGCGATGAGGTACATTTCCGCTAAGCGAATAAGGAATACATCCCTCGAGCTTTGAATTTCATTTTCGGATACCCTGAGGGGATCGTCAAATTTGCGAAGTGCGACGTAATGGAAACGGTCTTTTGGGCTTCCGTCAGCGTTGTAGACATCGTTTATATCGTATATCGCGTAGCGTTTTCCAGCGCGGGTCTCCGCCGGTACCGAAGTCTTCGATATATAAATAGCAGTATCTCCAAGGTTCATTCCCGCGGGTAAAGTCTGACTGTTGTTAGCCAACCATGTCGATTTAAACGATGCCTGATAGCGAGCATCAGCGCTCTCGTTGAACAGATTAAGCAGGTAACGCGTAGGCATGTACCGCATATAGGAAAGCCCGTTGCTGAGATCGCGTTTCATTCCAGGAAAGTCTTTGTACTCCATCAAGAATAACGCGTGGCCATAATTACTTCCACCGTTGTTATTGAGGTTACTTACATAGTTAACAGTCCAGATTACTTCCTGATTCGCCTGATTGTTAATCTGCCAAAGACTAGCATAGTCGGGTAGCAGTTTGTACTGAGCGTTTCCGATAAGCAATTTCGCATAATCCAGTGCCTCCTGGTTCATTCCTCTTGTTAAGTATACACGCGCAAGGAATGCCTGTGCGGCGCCTTTAGTTGCACGACCGTAATCAGCTGAAGTCGTTGGAAGGTTATCAACTGCGAACTTAAGATCCTCAAAAATTTGCTTGTATACATCTGCTGTAGGCGTTCTGTTAGCGGTTGTTGTCATTCCCTGCGTTCCCTCAAGCGTAAAATGTGGGTCGCCGAAGGATTCGGTAATGATCCAGTAGTACCATGCCCTCAGGAAACGCATTTCCGCCTCGATGCTAGTCTGTCTTGTCGCCGGCAGACCTGCAGTTTTTACGTACTTCATTGCGACGTTAATAGTGTTTATAGCAGCGTAGCTAGGTTGCCACAGAGTGCTTGATAGCCATGGATTGTCTGTGGTGAAGCCATCGTAATTCATGATAGGCGTTTGTGGATAGGCTCCGGCGATACCAGTTGCGCCCGCATTGGCGCCTGTGGTCCAGATGTCCGTTCCCATTTCCAACAGTGCAAAGCCAGACTCCTTGCCAAACATTGGACGATTATAACTATAGGCAGCGTTTACTGCCGTTTCTATGCCTTCCGGCGTATTGTAAAGCTGTTCTGTGGTGCCACCTGGATTATACTCTTCAAGTTGCTTCTCGCACGAAGAGAAAGCAAGCGCTGAAAGAAGCAGTCCGCAACCAATATAATATGTTAGATTCTTCATGATAATGCTACTCTCTGTGATTTAAAATGAAATATTTGCTCCAAAGACATACAGGCGTGTTAACGGCTCATCGATGATTCCCTCATTCTCAGGATCGAAGTCTTTTATGGAGCTAAACGATGCGAGATTTCTTCCTGAAAGATAAACTCTTACCGATTGCAGCTTCAACTTGCTTATTACCGATTTGGGAAGACTGTATCCAAAGGTAACATTGCGGAGTTTCACGAAAGATGCCTTACGCTCGGTTAAGGTCGTGATATATGGAAGGCTACGTGTGGCATGAGGACGGGGATAATCATTGCTTGCGTTCTCTGGAGTCCAGTAATTGACGCGGGCACCATTGTTCATTCCGTTACGATTAAACTTGGCATAGTAATCGGAGGATATCCATTGACCGATACGGGCGAAGAAGTTAAAATTTAAATCGAATCCCTTGTAACGCAGGTCGTTGCTCAGACCCCCACTCCATTTCGGAACCCTGCTACCAATGATCGTACGATCGTCTGCCGTAATTCTGCTATCGTTGTTTCGGTCTTCAATCTTAAGTTCGCCGGGGAAAGTCCCAAACTTAGCTGCCTCTTCCGCTTCGTTGCTTTGCCAGATGCCAAGCTTTTTGTAATCGTAGTAGATCGTGGCCGGTTGCCCCTGAATTAGAGAATTTCTGTAATCCGACGCAATCACATTTCCGTTAGGGAGTTTAGTGATTTCCTCTTTATTCGCGAAGAAGCTAATGCTTGTTGACCAGCTGAAGTCGGATGTGTTTATATTATTGGTGTTAACAGCGATCTCAATACCTCGGTTACGCGTGTTGCCGATGTTACGGTAGATTGTTCCTACGCCTGTGGTCATTGGCAGCGCAAAAGGGAATATGAGGTCACGTGTACGAGCGTCGTAATAATCAATAGTACCGGAAATACGGTTCTTTATTAGTCCAAAGTCTAAACCTATGTTAGTCGTGGCTGTCAGTTCCCATTTTAGATTAGGATTTCCGATAATTGTTGAGGGCGCATATGCTCCTGTTGCAGCATTATCGTTATATGCAAACTGTATTTGCGTTAACGTATTCTGAGTGTAGTAGGGAGGGATAACGTCGTTTCCGGAAATACCGTAGCTCACTCTCAGTTTCAGATCGCTTAATGTAGTCTGATTTTTCAGGAAGCCTTCGTCGCTAATTCTCCATGCTGCTGAGGCAGACGGGAAAAATGCCCACTTATTCCCCTTGCTAAGTTTCGAAGAACCATCACTGCGTCCAGTCAATTGGAACAAATATTTTCCTTTGTAACCGTAATTTAGTTTTCCTGTGAACGAGATCAGCTTCCATTCAGAGAATGAGCTTGTCACAGCGAGGTTTTGTGTTGCCGCCGCCAGGTTATAGAAATATTGTCCCGGTAGCAGCTGATTATCACCCCTACCGTTGCCGGTGGTGGTATTATCATATAGATAGCTGGTTACACCAGTTGCAGCGAAGGAATGATCTTTGACCTCCTTCTTATAGGTGAAGATATTTTCCCAGCTAACGTTTCGTTGTTGCGTGTTATTCAGAGAGGATCTTGAGTTACTACCTTTTCCATCAATGGTATTCTTAGAATAAAACGTGCCTAAGCTGGCATTATTAAGGTTTGTGGCGAGCGTCGATTTGATGTTGAAGTCCTTACCAATTTTTACGTTAGCATACAGCGAAGCCATCACGCGTGTCGCTTTATTATTCTGAAACCATGAATTAGGTTGTTCATCAGCAAGGGGATTTACTTCTGTGCCATTACCGGGGAAAAGGATAAGCTTTCCTTCATCATCATATACACGACCTAAAGGAGCCACTTTAGATGCAACATTGAATGGATCGCGACGCTTGTCATTGTCATTATAGGCGAGCTGAGCCTGCATGCCCATACTTAGCCAGTTGTTAACCGTCTGATCTGCATTGAGACGTGCTGTGTAGCGCTTAAAATTGTCGCCTCGTAGCAGGCCGTCTTCGTTGTAGTAGCCTCCGGAAAAATAGACCTTTGTTTTTTCAGTGCCTCCCGAGATACCTACCTGGTGATTCTGCTGGCTCCCTTTTTTCAAGATCATGTCAGGCCAATCAAGATATTGCTTTTTCTCAATGGCGTCCATTAATACCGGGTTAAAGATTTTGGAGTCGTCAGCCGGACTGTTCCATGTGCCGGCAGCGCGGTAAGCTTCGCGTCGGAAAGCGATATATTCCGGTCCGGACATCCATTCGCCATAATTCGATACCTCTGAAATGCCTCCGTAGCTGTTTAATGATATCTGAGCCTTGTCAGCACTACCATGCTTTGTTGTTACAATGATAACACCGTTTGCTCCCCTTGATCCATATATAGCCGTTGAGGAGGCATCTTTTAGCACCTCTACTGATTGAATATCATTAGGATCTATGTCCGCAATATTCACGCCTTGTATACCATCCACGATGTAGAGCACATTGTTGGATGCACCAGGATTCGCAATTGAACGATTACCGCGAAGGCGTACCGTGGGATTCGCTCCTGCATAGCCCGAACTACGGGTAATATCGGCCCCGGGAATTTTGCCCTGTAAGGATTCCATAACGGTGGTTGACGGGGTTTTGGTTACCTCGGCGCCTTTAACAGACACCACAGCACCCGTAAGGTCACGCTTTTTAACCGTGCCATAGCCTACTACCACAACCTCATCAAGCTTGGTATCAACTTCCGCCAACACCACGTTTACCTGTTGTTTACCATCAGCATTTATCTGCTTGTTCTCGAATCCGAGAAACGAAAATGTCAATGTTACCGACCTGTTTGGTACTCTTAGAGTGTAATGTCCATTGATATCTGTACTGGCAGCAGCTTTCCCTCCCAGCACTTTCACCGTAACACCCGGCAGGGGTTGCCCCGTTTTATCTTTAACATAGCCGTCAATCGTTTGTTGCTGTTTTTCGACAGCGGATTTAGAGATCACGATTAAGTTGCCGTTAAGAATATTATATGATAGCCCTGTATTCTCGAGCACCTTGTTCAGCACCTCTAATACATCGGTATCCGTAAACTTATCAGAAATCTTGCTGTCAGGAATCATATCTTCGCTAAACAAAAACCGCGTTCCGCTTTTATCCTGAAGTAACTTCAGTACATTCCGCAGCTCGGTATTCTGAAACTCGATATTTACTTTTTGGGAAAACCCTTTCGCCACCACATTCACACAGAAAGCAAATGTTAGTAGGCACGTCCATTTGAACATTAAAAGTATTTTTTTCTTAGGTTTTAAAATTGATAATACATCCCCATGTCTATGTTTTTTCATAGATTTACATTGTTATTGGTTTACAAAAAATCTTTTCATCGGCATCGCTTTGCTTGCCGGTAATGGTAGCCTTTAATCAAGCGGGAAATGGGCCAACATTTTCCGCTTAACTTTCCTTCTTATTCAATAATTACTTCATCCTTGTTAATCGTGTACTTAAATGGATTTATTTGGTTCATTGCCTTTAGGGCGTCGGACAGACTTTCGTCTTTAAATATTCCCGTATAACGCTGTGTCCTTATCTTTGGGTCTTTAATTATTATCTTCACATTAAACTTACGCTCAAGCTTTTCAGCGCAGGTTTCAAAGTCGTCATTGTTGAGTACAACCCGATTATTGATCCAAGAGGTTTCGGCAATGATTTTACGTTTTTGAAGGGCCACTGGTTTTATGTTTTCAATAACAAAGCGCTCTTCCAGCTTCTGTTCTTCCCGCACTTTATCATTTATATTCAGGGCAAGCTTTTCGTTTGGTCGAAGTTGTATCTTTTTAGCAGGGTCCTTATGGAAGCTCAGCTCAATCTTTCCCCGAAGAAGGGAGGTTTCTGACACGTTTTCTTTTGGATAGGCGCGTATGTTGAAGGAAGTTCCCAGTACCTTCACATCATACTTGTCAGTTTTAATAATAAAAGGATGTTTTTTGTCATGGCTAACGTCGAAGAACGCTTCGCCGATAAGTTTCACTGTACGATTGTACTCCTCGCCGGACCAGTTGTTCTCGTAGCTGATTTCGCTGTTACTGTTCAGCCATACAAGCGTATTATCCGGTAGAATAATACGCTTTCTTTCGCCTTTATTGGAAAAGATTGTAGTAGATGTGTTTGTTTGGTAAAGGTAGAGGAGCCCGATTGAAAGACATAACAACATACTGGCAGCAATTAACACCGGCGTAATGTAACGCTTAATGCTAAATACTCCCGGATGGGATTCAGTAGTTACCTCTGTCTTGTTGAAATGACGTTGCAGGTGTTGCTCAAAAGATTTGTCAACATCTGGAATATTGGCATCTGAAGTGTTCAGTTGCCAGACCTGATCCATGTAATTCAGATATTGCTCACTCTCTGGATACTGCTCCAAAAGCACACGTAACTCCGCTAGCTCATCCGAACTTGCTTCTCCCGCAAGTTTGCGTGTATGCAGATGTATGATACGTTCCTGTTCCATTGGTGGTGGTCTTTGTTATATAGGACACCATCTTTGGATAATCTCCCTAGTGATTACATGAAAATAATTTGTTTTTTTGGAGGGCTCTCCAATGGGGGCCTCTGAGGATTAAATGAGGCTTGCGATGTCGTCCCTGTCATAGCTGTTTCTAAGCACATCGGTCATTTTTTTCATTGCCGCAACCATGTGGGCGTCTACAGTTTTTGATGATATTCCCAATAGTTCGGCGGTTTCACGGTAGGAGAGACCATCCATTCTTATTAGTTGATAGACTAGCTTTGCTTTTGGTGGCAGGCTGTTTACTGCAGCTTCAACCCGATGCTTAAATTCCTTCCTGATGAGTGCCTGTTCGGGGGTTGCGAAGTTAATTTGTATTTCTACATCGAGGTCTTCTAACGAGCGGGTTTGAATCTTATTCTTACGGAAGATATTAAGCACTCTGTTTTTTACCATCACATAGGCATAGGCCTTAATATTCGTAATTTCCAGAAGTTGTGTTCGGTTGGTCCATAGATCAAATAGTACATCACTCGCTAGTTCCTCAGCCTGCTCGCTGTCTTTTAGGTAGTTCAAGGCGAAGCGGTAAAGTATGGGGTATAAATCCTTAAATAAGCATTCATAGGATGCCTGACAGTCCTGCAGGGCTATTTTTTCAATCAACAACTTAGATTCGGACTGGTTCATTTAGTGGGTTAAAAGAGAGCAATGTAGCAAGAAATTATTTGGTGTCAAACATTATTGACGAAAAGCTCTCCTTGGCGATCAACAAATATCAAATAAGTGTTGCTTATTGGTCTTTGCGAATAATAGAATTCAAGTTAGTTAGTAAAGTGTACGCTGTTAAAGCTAAAACACCCCGTCTAATATTGACGAGGTGTTCTATTATGCTGGTTTAATGAGATTATACCGTAGTATTAATGCTAAGCTCTTTCAGTTGATCAGCAGAAATTTCAGACGGTGAATCTATCATCGTATCTCGTCCTGAATTGTTCTTCGGGAAGGCAATAACATCGCGAATAGAGTCAAGTCCGGCAAAGATGGAAACAAGTCTGTCAAAACCGAAGGCAATGCCACCGTGTGGAGGTGCGCCATATTCAAAAGCGTTGATTAAAAATCCAAACTGCTTTTGTGCTTCTTCTTCGCTGAATCCGAGGTGTTTGAACATGAGAGATTGAAGCTCACTGTCGTGAATACGAATGGATCCGCCACCAATCTCAGTGCCATTGATCACTAAATCATAAGCGTTAGCTCTGACTTCTCCCGGTTTGCTGTCTAATAAGGCAATATCTTCAGGCTTTGGAGAGGTAAATGGATGGTGCATCGCATGATATCTTGCGGCTTCCTCGTCCCATTCAAGTAGTGGGAAGTCAATGACCCAAAGAGGCGAAAACTTATTCTTATCGCGTAAGCCAAGGCGTGAGCCCATTTCCAAACGTAGTTCATTCAATTGCTTCCGCACTTTATCAGTTGGTCCGGCCATAATTAGGAACAAGTCTCCGGGCTGTGCGCCAAAGGCATCCGCCCAGGCTTTTAGCTGCTCTTCAGTATAAAATTTATCTACTGATGATTTAATTGTTCCGTCAGCATTGTAGCGACAGTAAACCAATCCTGTCGCGCCTACTTGCGGGCGCTTTACGAAGTTTGTGAGCTCGTCAAGTTGCTTGCGAGTATATTCAGCACATCCCGAAGCATTTATTCCCACAACCAGCTCCGCAGCGTCGAAAACCGGAAAATTGTGTCCCTTTACCAAATCGTTGAGTTCAACGAACTTCATACCAAAGCGTGTGTCCGGTTTATCTGATCCATAGAAACGCATAGCATCAGCATAAGGCATGCGCGGTACGCTGTCTAATGTTACGCCTTTTACCGATTTAAAAAGATGGCGAATTAAGCCCTCAAATAAATTCAGGATATCTTCCTGCTCGATAAATGACATCTCACAGTCTATCTGCGTAAACTCTGGTTGTCTGTCGGCACGTAAATCCTCGTCCCGGAAACACTTCACAATCTGGAAATATCTGTCAAAGCCCGAAACCATCAGCAACTGTTTAAACGTTTGTGGCGATTGCGGTAAAGCATAGAATTCTCCCGGATTCATGCGGCTGGGAACCACGAAGTCGCGGGCACCCTCTGGAGTCGACTTAATTAATACCGGTGTTTCTACCTCTAAAAAATTTTGGCTATCCAGATATTTACGAATCTCTTGCGCTGTCTTGTGGCGCAATATCAGGTTGTTGCGTACTGGATTACGACGTAGGTCCAGATAACGGTATTTCATGCGTAGATCATCACCTCCATCAGTCTCATCTTCAATTAGAAAGGGAGGTAACTTGGCGGCATTTAGAATTTCTAAGGCACTTACCTTGATTTCTACTTCTCCGGTAGGAATTTTAGGGTTTTTATTTGAGCGTTCAACCACAGTACCCTCGACCTTGATAACGTATTCACGCCCCAGTTCACGCGCTTGTTCACAGAGCTCGCGGTTCTCCTCCATATTAAATACCAGCTGGGTAATACCGTAGCGATCTCTGATATCAATAAATGTCATTCCTCCAAGATCTCTGGATTTTTGTACCCAACCCGCTAGGGTCACAGTTGTACTCAGATCGCCGATGTTTAGCTCTCCGCAAGTATGAGTTCTATGCATTGTATGTTGATTTACTTAATATAAAAAGTTACCGAACCTTATCTTCCTGGAATGGGAGATAGAATTCGGTAAAATTAGTGTTTTTTAACTATATCGGCCTATCCATGCAACAGGCTCAATTAAACATTCTTAATTCTAGCTTAGAAGGCCATTCAGGATTTTTCTAATATGAAATATTCCCTTCGTAGACGAAAGTTGCCGGACCTTCCAGAAAGACATCTGTAAACTCTTGGCCATCGTAATGAAAACGAACATTCAGGTCGCCACCCATTACTTTGAGATCGGTTTTTACCAGTCCTTTTTGATTCTTCTCCTTTGCCATTGCCATTGCGACGGCGGTAACGCCTGTGCCGCAAGCATAAGTTTCGTCTTCAACTCCACGCTCGTAAGTTCGCACGAAATAATGATCGCCCATGTCCTCTACGAAATTTACATTTATTCCTTTATCAGCATACAATGCGCTATTTCTTATAGCCCGCCCCTCGCTGAAAACATCCAGTGTCTTCAACGCCTTGCTCGGCAATACGTAGTGTGGTGAACCCGTGTTAAGAATATAAGCATGATTATCCTGACTGATATGATCTACGTCAATCATCTGTAAACTCACCCAATCAGTTTCTTCTGAAATTTTGGCATAATGTGGGCCATCTACTGCCAAAAAGTTAGTCTCTTCTTTTATGATTGCTAATTTCCTGGCGAAGGCTACAATGCAACGACCGCCATTCCCGCACATACTGCTTGGCTGTCCATCTGAATTATAATAAACCATCTCGAAATCATATCCAGCTTTATTTTCCAAGAACATAATTCCGTCGCCCCCGATACCAAAGCGGCGGTCGCAGAGACGAGCAATAAATGCCGGGTTGTGATGGTCGTGCTCATTGTTGCGGTTGTCAACCATGATGAAGTCGTTTCCGGCTCCTTGAAACTTGTTGAAAAACAGGGTTTTGTTAGCGTTTTTCAGGTTGGTTAAATGTGCCATCTTGTATGATAATGTATGGGGTAAATATAGTTAAAAAGTGTTAAGATGCACTTGTTGAAGCCATTATGAACGCCGGATACGTTATTGCTCAATAGTTAACAAGGTCTTAGCGGTCAAAGTGTTAAGGTTTTTACAACCGACCTCTCCCTTGTTAACATGCTTATTACAAATGCTATCGCTCGGTTTTGTTTAACATATTTTAACACAAAACGCCATACCAGAGACTTGCATTTAGAGTTTTACTGGTATTAAATTTGAAATTGTTAACACAGCTTAAGAAAATAGATTTAATTATGAAAAAAATAGGCATAACACTTCTTACTGCGCTCTTTGGAGGTGCAGTGGCATTAGGTGGATATAAGCTTATGGAAAATAAGCAATCCGAAAATGCATCTATTGAAGAGAGACAGGATGTTTACTTCGCTAATAATCCCATTAAGGTCTCTTCGTCGGGCGACGTTGATTTTGTACAGGCCGCAGCCGCGGTAACGCCTGCAGTGGTACACATACAGACTACATACGATGGCTCCACAGGGTCTTCAGGTGGCGGTGCTGATCCGTTTGAAGATATGTTTCGCGATTTCTTCGGCAGTCCGCGTAGCCGTCAGAGATCTCCTGTTCAGGCATCGGGTTCTGGAGTTATTGTGACTCAGGATGGTTATATTATTACGAATAATCACGTCGTTGAAAATGCAAGCAAAATAAAAGTTATCCTGCCTGACAATCGTACTTTTGAAGCGAAGGTTATTGGTCGTGACCCGCGTACTGACCTTGCATTGATTAAGGTGAATGGAACAAATTTGCCAATAGTGAAGCTTGGCAATTCAGACAATGTTCAGGTAGGCGAGTGGGTGTTGGCGGTAGGTTATCCATTGAGCTTGCAAACAACAGTTACAGCAGGAATCGTAAGTGCGAAGGGGCGTAATATTGGAATTATTGGTGAGGAGGAATCCGGACGTCAGGGATATTATAATCAGCAACAGCCTCAGGTACGGACCGGTATTGAATCATTTATACAAACCGACGCGGCCATTAACAGAGGTAACAGTGGTGGGGCATTGGTAAATACCAAAGGAGAACTAATCGGAATCAACGCTGCTATTGCGTCTCAGACAGGTTACTACGCTGGCTATGGGTTCGCAATTCCTGTGAATCTGGCAAAGAAGGTGATGGATGATTTTATTAAGTTCGGTTCTGTTAAGCGCGGATATGTGGGTGTTACATTCCAGGAATTGAATGCGGATATCGCTAAAGAAAAGGGTGTTAAGCAAATAACAGGACTATATGTTAATGATGTGCTTGAGAATAGTGGCGCTCAGGCAGCGGGCATCCGTAAAGGCGATGTAATTACACGTGTTAATGGTGCGGCTGTAGTAAATTCCGCTGATCTTCAGGAACGAGTTGCTCGCTTACGTCCTGGCGATAAGGTACAGCTGGGAGTGATTAGAGATGGTGCAGAAAAGACATTTACTGTAACACTTAAGGATGACCAGGCTTCTGTAGCAAAATCGGGATCAAAGCGTTCCGCAGAGGAAATCTATAACAGGCTGGGGGCAAGTTTTACGCCCGTAAGCAACAGTATAAAACAGAAGTATCGTATTAGCGGCGGTGTTGTAGTTACTGCAGTACACCGCGGCGGACTATTTGCTGAGTATGAGATTGAGCGAGGAACGGTAATCTCCAGTATCAATGGTCGCTCGGTTGCTAAGCCAGAAGATATTGACGCTGCTTTGGCTGCGGGTTCTGGTGAAATGATTAGAATCAAAGGCTATTCTCCAGATGGCTCCATGATTACTATGTCATTTCCGATAACATCAAATAGATAATTAAAAGGATTTTAGACAGAAAAGGGCTCCCTCGCGGAGCCTTTTTTATTATCCTTGAGCTATATAAATCTCATAGCTGCGTGTTGCGATACTGGGATCTATCAAATCGCGTAGTTGTAGAACAATATGATCTCCTGAACAAAAAGCGACAACTTTGGGTTTATCATGTCCGGAGAGAGTTTTTAACCTGGTTTAACACATTATTCAGAACGCTAACATTGGTGGATAAAAAATCTTGCAGAATGCAGTTTGAGGGGCAACACCTGCTATTGCTACCGCAGCGGGCCATATTTTGGGAAGAGCAAAATATGTTGATGGTATCTGATCTTCATATTGGGAAAGTAGGACATTTTAGAAAATCAGGAATTGCTATTCCCCGAGGGATGGAACAGGAGGATCTGGCTGTGCTTTCAGATTTGCTGCACACTTTTAAGCCGGGAAGGTTACTTTTTTTAGGCGATTTGTTTCATAGCGAACATAATAATGATTGGGAATGGCTTTCGATGTGGCGCGCTATGCATTCGGGGGTTGAAATGATCCTTGTGCAGGGGAATCATGATATCCTCCAACATAATCTCTACGCACAGGCTGGAATTGTTGTAACACCATCATTAAAGGTTGAAGAGTTCAATTTTTGTCATGAGCCCGAGGATTGTAAATCCGAGGGATTTCACTTTTGCGGACATATTCATCCGGCAGTCCGCTTGAATGGGCTTGCCCGTCAATCTGATATCTACTCATGTTTCTATTTTAGCCGTAATATGGCGATTTTGCCTGCTTTTGGCCGATTTACCGGCAATAGTAGAATAAAAGTGCGGAGGGGCGAGCGGGTTTTTATTATTGCCGGCGACAAGGTGTTAGAGATTTAGGATTTTAGATTATTTCTAAATAACCTAAAAGGGGGGCTACTTAAATAAATACGTTATATTATTGTGTTAATAAATTATTCAACCAAATTCAATCAATTCATAAATGAGCAATTTCAGTAGAACTTTCTCGTCGACATTGGGGAAGAAATTGATCATGAGCTTAACTGGTCTTTTCTTGAGTCTCTTCCTCGTAGTGCATCTGGTCGGGAATTTACAACTCTTTAAGCATGATAACGGAATGGCATTTAATGCTTATTCATATTTCATGACACATTTTGGTCCGATTAAGGTCGTATCATACCTTCTTTACCTGTCTATCATTTTACATGCCGTTTACGCGCTTGTCGTTACTGTCAGGAATAAGAAGGCTCGTAAAACGCGGTATGCAGTATATGATGGCGCGGCAAACAGCACCTGGAGCTCGCGCAATATGGGTATTCTCGGAACAGTATTGTTAATTTTTATTGTTGTTCATATGAGCAACTTCTGGGCGGAATATCACTGGGGAGGTCTGCCATTCGCGAAATACGAAACAAGTTTAACTAACTCAAACGATGTGGTAGTGACTCCAATGCCTTATGACGGTACCGATTATCAACATGCCGAGTACATTGACGTCGCAAATCAGAAGCAGGTGCTTATTGCCAAGGATTTATATCTGGTGGTTATGGATCTATTCAAGATCTGGTGGTATGTGGCTTTATATGTAGTATGTATGGTCGCGTTAGGGTTTCACCTTTATCATGGATTTCAAAGCGGATTCCAAACCTTGGGATTTGATAATGCGCGATGGTTTCCCATCGTCAAATTCCTGGGATTATGGGTGTTTAGTATCATTATTCCGGCCTTGTTTGCTGCAATGCCCGTCTATGTTTATTTCTTTCAATAGACCATAAAATAGCTCACATGATTTTAGATTCAAAGATTCCGCAGGGCCCTTTGGCAGAGAAGTGGTCAAAACATAAATTCAACCTTAAGCTGGTCAATCCGGCAAATAAGAGAAAATATACCGTAATAGTGGTAGGAACCGGTTTAGCCGGAGCGTCCGCCGCTGCCTCACTAGCCGAACTAGGGTATAACGTAAAGGCTTTCTGTTATCAGGATAGCCCCCGCCGGGCGCACTCCATCGCCGCACAGGGCGGTATCAATGCCGCGAAGAACTATCGTAATGATGGTGATAGTGTATATCGCTTGTTCTATGACACCATTAAGGGGGGCGATTATCGTGCACGTGAAGCGAATGTTTATAGGCTGGCAGAAGTATCTGTCGACATTATCGATCAGTGCGTAGCGCAGGGCGTGCCTTTTGCCCGTGAATATGGCGGTTTATTAGATAACCGTTCATTTGGTGGGGCTCAGGTTTCCCGTACTTTTTACGCAAAGGGTCAAACGGGACAGCAATTGCTACTAGGAGCTTATTCTGCATTGAACAGACAGATTCACGAGGGGAAGGTGCAGATGTATAATCGCCATGAGATGCTTGATCTTGTGGTAGTTGATGGTAAGGCACAAGGTATTGTTACCCGAAATTTGCTGACCGGTGAGATCGAAAGCTTTGCGGGGCACGCTGTGCTCTTGTGTACAGGTGGTTATAGTAACGTATTTTATCTCTCGACCAATGCCATGGGTTGTAATACAACTGCTGCCTGGCGTTCATATAAAAAAGGGGCGTTTTTCGCCAACCCCTGCTATACGCAGATTCACCCTACTTGTATCCCGGTAACCGGCGATCATCAGTCAAAGCTGACGCTGATGTCTGAGTCATTGAGAAATGACGGGCGTGTATGGGTTCCTAAGACTGTGGAGATGGCTGAGCGCCTACGCAAGGGAGAAATTAAGGCGAAAGATATTAAAGAGGAAGATCGCGATTACTTCCTAGAACGTAAATACCCTTCTTTTGGTAATCTTGTACCTCGTGATGTGGCTTCGAGGAATGCTAAAGAAGCTTACGACGAGGGTCGTGGGGTTGGTTCAACGGGTAAGGCAGTGTTTTTGGATTTTGCGGAAGCTATTCAACGCCTTGGTAAGGATACTGTTGAGGCTAAGTACGGAAATCTTTTCGATATGTATTATCAGATTACTGATGAGAACCCATACGAAACTCCTATGCGCATCTATCCTGCTGTGCACTATACTATGGGCGGCTTATGGGTGGATTATAACCTGATGACTACTGTTCCTGGTTTATATTGTCTGGGAGAAGCAAATTTCTCAGATCACGGAGCAAATAGATTGGGAGCCTCGGCGCTGATGCAGGGTCTTGCAGACGGCTACTTTGTAATTCCTTATACGCTTGGGGATTATCTCGCAAATTTGGGACCGAAGCCTATAGATGACAAGCATCCGGCCTTTGCCGATGCGAAGGCGGCTGTGAAGACACAAGTAGATAAGTTCCTTTCAATGAAGGGTACTAAGACTATTGATGAATACCATCGCGATCTTGGTCATATCATGTGGGAGTACTGCGGAATGGCGAGGAATGAGGAGGGCTTGAAGAAAGCTAAGCAATTACTTGCGGACCTTAAAGCCGACTTCTGGAAGAATGCCATTGTGGTGGGTGCGAATGAGGAGATGAACATGTCTCTGGAAAAAGCTGGTCGTGTGGCTGACTTCATAGAGTTGGGTGAGCTCATGATTGAGGATGCATTGCAAAGGAAGGAATCTTGTGGAGGACACTTCCGTACGGAAAGTCAAACAGAGGAGGGCGAAGCGAAGCGTGATGACGAGGCATTTGCTTTTGTTGCTGCCTGGCAGTTTAAGGGTGAGAATATGTTGCCTGAACTACACAAAGAGCATCTGGAGTTTGAGAATGTTAAGCTTACACAACGAAGCTACAAATAGTATTGTGCTCTTTAAAAAAGGATAATTTAAGTTAAAAATATTGGGAAGCTCAGCTTGCCATCAAAATAATATACGATGAGCGGAAATATGAATTTAACCCTCAAGGTTTGGAGACAAAATAAGGGTGGTGATAAGGGAGACTTTGTTACTTATAAAGCGGATGAAATTTCGCCGGATATGTCTTTCCTCGAGATGCTGGATGTTGTAAATGAACGTTTAGTGAAAAAGCAGGAAGATCCGATTCATTTTGATCATGATTGTCGTGAGGGAATTTGTGGCGCTTGTTCTCTTTATATCAATGGCCGTCCTCACGGCCCTAAGCAAGGAATTACAACCTGTCAGCTGCATATGAGGAGCTTCCATGACGGTCAGACGATTGTTGTTGAGCCTTGGCGTGCAGAGGCTTTCCCTGTAATTAAGGACCTTGCTGTAGATCGCAGCGCCTTTGATCGTATACAACAAGCGGGAGGTTTTATTTCGGTAAATACCGGAGGTGTTCCTGATGCAAATGAAATAGCCATTCCTAAGTTTGTTGCTGATGAAGCTTTTAATGCGGCTGAGTGTATTGGTTGTGGGGCTTGTGTTGCGGCATGTAAGAATGCTTCAGCGGCTTTGTTTGTGTCAGCAAAAATTTCGCAGTTGGCCTTACTGCCTCAGGGTCAGCCCGAAAGATATCGTCGTGTACAGGCGATGGTGGCTCAGATGGATGAAGAGGGCTTTGGTAGTTGTACCAATACAGGCGCCTGTGAGATTGAATGTCCGAAGGGTATATCGCTGACGAATATCAACCGTATGCGTCGTGATTATTTTAATGCCAAATTCTTTAAAGAAGAGGAAATTCACTAATTTTGCCTGTACGAGGCAAGGAGGAAACTCTATTAGGTCCTGAAGCGTTAGCGCTCAGGGCCTTTTTTGCTTTTAGTACCTAGGTGTTCTTCCTGGTCTATCCCGTTAAATTTATGTAAACCTTTTCCGTTTGTTAGCTATAAAATGTAATTTGCGACGTTCACGCACAATGCAGGGTATCTGTAATCAGTGACGAACCTGGCGGCGTTGTCGTTGTACTTAGCCTTTCCTATAGGTATAACGCCCGACGGGCTTATATTCGAGAGTAATTAACACTATAAAAACCAAAAACATACAATATGATCATGAATCAAAGATATGCGCAAGGCCCCAATGAGGTTGCAGGATTAAATACTGCTGAGCTGCGCGCTAACTTTTTATTGGAGGATCTGATGCAAGCGGATCAGTTCAGCTTTACATATTCTCATTATGATAGAGCGATTGTTGGTAGCGTGGCGCCAGTAAATCAGGAGCTTGAATTACCTGTATATGAAAATTTGAGAGCTGATTATTTTCTCGAGCGCAGAGAACTTGGTGCTATAAACGTAGGCGGTGAAGGTATCATAACTGTTGACGGAACAAGCTTCACAGTGCAAAAACTTGACGCCGTGTATGTCGGAAAAGGAAGCAAAAAGGTGACGTTCAAGAGCGTAAATGCCGCTGAGCCTGCACTGTTCTTTTTATATTCAGTGCCTGCGCACAAAGAATATCCATCAGTGCATATTCCTAAAGAACAGGCAATTCCTATGACTATCGGAAGTAAGGAAACTGCTAATGAACGTACTGTTTACAAGTATATCCATCTGGAGGGAGCGCAGAGCTGTCAGTTGGTTATGGGACTTACTATTCTTCACACAGGATGTGTTTGGAATACGATGCCATCCCACGTGCACGACAGACGTATGGAAGCGTACTTCTATTTTGACGTTCCGGAAAATAATGTAGTTTTCCATTTCATGGGTCAGCCGCAGGAAACAAGGCATATGGTTGTTCACAATCACCAGGCGATCATTTCTCCACCATGGTCTATCCATTCAGGAGCGGGCTCTTCTAACTATGGATTCATTTGGGCTATGGCCGGTGAAAATCAGGTATACACAGACATGGATGTAGTTAACATGCTTGACATTCGCTAAAAAGATTTGTTTTCTAACAAGGAAAGGAGGGTCGCAAGCCCTCCTTTTTTTTTCCCCGGGTATTGCGGTAAATAATTATTGTAATTTTAATTCACTGTATTTTAGGTGATTGTCGTTTTTTTTAAAAAAAATAAAACAAATCTTTAGTAGATGTATTGCGAAATGCTGTCTTACCATATACAAGTAGTTAAACCGTATTGTTCCAATTATGAGTACTAACGATAGGATATGGGTATTGATGGCGAGAGCGCTCAGTAATGAGGCTACTTCCGCGGAGATGGAAGAGTTGCATGCGTTGTTGCCGATGTATCCCGAAGCTCGCGAGCAATATATGCTGTTAAGCAAGTGGTGGCCCGTAAGTCCGGATGGAGATCATCCAAGACAAGATGAGGACGTCGAATTAAAACGGATATTAAAGAAAGCCGAAATTATCATTGCGAATCATGAGAAGGAAGATCCGAAAGGAATATTCAGGATGCTTTTTTCAAGTCCCGCGTTAAGATGGAGCTATGCTGCTATTATTACTATAGGGCTTTTTCTTGCGTATTTTCTCAATCGTAATGCAATCGTTTCCGAAGGTAAAGAAACGATTACATTAGTGTCCACGAAGCCTGCGGACAAGAGAGAGATTCTTCTTCCGGATGGTACTCGCGTGACGTTGAATGCCGACTCTAAATTGTATTACGACAAGTCATTTAACGGAACCGAACGAGTGGTGCGTTTGGAGGGGGAAGCATTCTTTGATGTAGTAAAGATGCCTGGCAAGCCCTTTATTGTGCATGCCGGTGCGGTTAACATCCGTGTCTTGGGAACAGCTTTCAATGTCAAATGCTATGGTAGCGACGGGAAAATAGAAGCCACGTTGCTACGAGGTAAGATCGAGCTGAGCGGTAACGATAAACATTCGACTAAAAAGATTCTTATGTACCCTAATCAAAAAATGGAGGTCGCTTTCAATAAGCTTAAGGATAGCATTGTGAGCCCCTCGGAGATGAAGGTTGTCAATCTTGAGACCCACATTAAAGCGGAAGAGCGAGTGGAAACCTCCTGGTTGTATGACAGGATGGAATTCAGAGATGAGAGTTTTGGGTCGCTTGCCGCGGATATGGAGCGCCATTTTGGAATCTCAATTTATTTTGAGGATGACAAGCTTAAGAATATTCGCTTTAACGGTTCATTTGGAAAGGAAACAGTAGACCAGGCGTTTGCCGCCCTAAAAAAGGTAGCGCCATTCAATTATAGAATTAAAGGAAATGAAGTGTATATCAAATTAACAGATCAGACCGCAACCGGGATAGCGGACTAAAAAGAAACGAAGGATGTTGCAGCATCCTCCGTCCCGATTAACGTTTAAGTAAGCCAACTTTGCAGAGTTGGATTGTTGTATTAACCTAGTTCAAAAATATGAAATGTTTTTTTACGATTTCAGATAAATCGTATTGGAAAAAATGTGCACTAGCCATGAAACTAACAGCCTTGCTAATAGCAGCTTTTACTTTCACTGCTTCTGCAGCCAGCTTCTCTCAAAGCAAGGTAAATCTGAAAATGACGGATGCCTCGATTTCTGAGATTATAAGCAAGATTGAAGGACAAACAAATTATCGGTTTCTTTATAATGCCAATTTAAAGGGGATTAAAGATAAGATATCGGTGCAGTTGTCAGACCTTACTATCGAGGCTGCGATGAGTGAACTTTTAAAAGGTACAGACCTGACCTATCAATTGCTGGAAAATCAGTTGATAGTTATTAATAATAAACTTGGTGCTCGCGCCGACGTTGTAGTCACGGGAAAAGTGGTTGACGAAAAAGGCGAGGAGCTGATCGGTGTATCTGTAAAGGTCAAAGGTACTTCAAGAGGTGTATCCACTGACATGACAGGTAGCTTTAAGCTTACCACGCCTTCGAATGCAACACTTGTATTTACCTATGTCGGGTTTGAAACAAAAGAAGTTACTTTATCCGGACAGAAGAATCTAAAAGTTACCCTTAAAAGTAGCTCTAGCGCACTGGATGAGGTTGTTGTGTCCGTAGGTTACGGAACGTCAAAGAAGAAGGATCTGACGGGAGCCGTTACGTCAATAGGTGCTAAAGAGTTGGCGAAGATTCCATTATCATCTACAGCAGAAGCTATTCAGGGTCGTATGCCAGGGGTTCAAGTTCAAGCAACAGAAGGATCTCCTGACGCTGAATTTACTATCCGTGTCCGTGGTGGAGGATCTATCTCTCAGGATAACTCACCACTATATATTGTGGATGGCTTTCCTGTAACGTCTATTTCCAATATTGCGCCTACTGATATCGCTTCTATCGATATCCTAAAGGATGCTTCATCTGCAGCTATCTACGGTGCTCGTGGAGCGAATGGAGTATTCATCATTACTACTAAAGGAGGCTCTGAAGGAAAGATAAGTGTTAACTATAATGGTTTCGTTGGTATGAGAACCATTTCTAAATATCTTCCTACGTTGAATCCTTATGAGTATACATACTATCAATATGAGCTCGATCAGTCTTCTACGTTCAATCAGTATTATGGTGATTTCTTTGACCTTGATATTTATAAGGCGCAAAAAGGACTTAATTGGCAGAAGCAAGTTTTTGGAAGGACGGCTTATCAGCAAAACCATAACGTATCAATCAGCGGTGGTACTAAGAGTACGAAGTATAGCTTAGGCATTACACGTGCAGATGAGGATGCGATCATGATTGGTTCTGGATTTAAGAGAAACAACCTCAACCTGAAGCTGAATACTACTGTTAATAAGTGGATAAATATTGATTTTGTGACGCGTTTCGCGCATACTACTATTGACGGAGCAGGAACCTCTAACGGTTCAGGAGCGAATACTCGTCTTCGTAATGCTGTGAAATACGCACCAACAAGAGGTCTTCGTGCGTTCTCAGATAATATTGATGACGATCAGTCAGCGGAGGCCGCAAGTTTACTATTTGACCCTGTACTTTCAACAAACGATGAGTACAAGAAGCAGACAAGAGTAGCTTCAAACTTTAATGCAGCCATTAACTGGACTCCTGTGAAGAACTTAAAGTTCAGAACAGAGCTTGGATATGATATCAATCGCAACAGAATCGATCAGGTTTGGGGCGTTTCCACTTCAAATGCCCGTCAGTATGGAGGTAAGCCTCTTGCTGTGATCAATCCTTCAGAATCTGATTCTTGGCGTGTAGCAAATACCGTCAATTATAGTTTTGATTTGAAGAAAGGTCATAATATTAATGCTATGATCGGCCAGGAGCTTCTTGCTGTAACCGGCAAGAATATTAAGAGTGAATCTCGGTTTTTTCCAACAAATACAACATCGCAGCAGGCGCTGGCAATGATGAATCTTGGAACACCTCAGCCAACGATCACCAACATTATTCAGCCAAACCATTTGGCTTCATTCTTTGGACGTATAAATTATTCAGGTAATGATAAGTACTTAGCAAGTCTTACTTTCCGTGCTGACGGGTCAAGTAAGTTCGCTGAAGGCAATCAATGGGGCTATTTCCCTTCAGCATCTGTGGGATGGAGGATTTTGGAGGAGGACTTCATGAAGTCTACAAAATCGTGGATGTCAAACCTGAAACTTCGCGCAAGCATTGGTATGGCAGGTAATAACCGTATCGACGACGGTTTGTGGCAGTTGTTATATTCTACAGCTACAAACAACAAGCCATACTTTCCTGGAGAAGCGGAAGCTCCGCAGTTAATTCCTGGTTCACGTTTAGCAAATCCTGACTTGAAATGGGAAACAACGATTTCAAGAAATGTTGGTATTGACTTTGGATTCCTTAATTCAAGGATCAATGGAGTGATCGATCTCTATCATAATACTACTAAGGATTTGTTGATTGATGCACCTATTCCAACAAGTACTGGTTTCGCCTCACAGATGCAGAACGTAGGTCGTACTTCAAATAGAGGTATCGAGCTTTCTATGGATGCTCAGATCGTAAGAAAGAAAGACTGGGGGTTGAACTTCGCATTCAACATTGCAAGGAACTGGAACAAAGTTGATAGGTTTAAAAACGGTGATCAGAACTTCAAATTATACACTTCAGGCTGGAATGCATCTATTTCCCCTGCGGGCGATTATCTGATTGAGCAGGGGCGTTCGGTAGGTCTGATTTACGGCTACCAAACTGATGGAATGTACTCATTTGATGATTTTGACTTTGATGCGGCAACCAAGAAATGGCTCCTTAAGTCAGGAGTTGCAAGTAACTCAAGTCTTACAGGAGCTGGAAATTACTTTGGTCCAGGTGCTTTGAAGTTCAAGAAACTTGATGGCAGCAATCCTGATAGAATTACTGACGCTGATCGTACCGTTATCGGGAATGCTCAGCCTGATCTTACAGGTGGTTTTAATATCAGCGGTAATTACAAAGGCTTTGATATGTCGGTATTCTGCAACTTCGTTCTCGGTGTTGATGTATATAATGCCAATAAGATTGACTACACAACGTTCGCGCAGACTCGCAGATATCAGAATCTTACAACAGACATGAGTCTGTCCAATCGTTTCACCGTTATTGACCCTAGTACAGGCTATAATGTATTGTTTGGAAATAATGCAGATCCAGTCAGATTACGTGAGTTGAATAAGAACGCCTCCATCTGGATGCCGGCGATGACCTCAACACCGTTACATTCATGGGCAATTGAGGATGGTTCATTCCTAAGAATTAACAATATTACTTTAGGTTATACTTTTCCTACTAAGTTACTTAAGAAAGCATTAATTCAGAACCTGCGTATTTACTGTACTGCTTATAATTTGTACACATTCACTAAGTATAGTGGCTTTGATCCTGAGGTAAATACCCGGAGAGACACACCGATGACACCGAATGTAGATTATTCAGCGTATCCAAGAAGTCGTCAGTTTGTTGCAGGAGTTAATGTTACATTTTAATTAAAGGTTTTATGAAGAAGATATTTTCATCTATTATAATAGTAATGTCTCTGGGAATAAGTTCTTGTAAGGATTTCCTTGCTACTGAGCCAGAGTCTCAATTCGTTCCCGAAGTAGTTTATAAATCTCTTGATTTTACTAATTATGCGGTAACGGGTATTTATTCGCTTCTAACAACAGACTGGAGCTATTCCCAGCGCCTTTCTCTGGTGTACCCGTGTAATTCTGATATTGAATGGGTACAAGCAGGTACGGCGGATTACAACGCCGCAACTTACCGAGGGCTTTCGAATTACTATGGAACGCCCTCTAATGATGCCTTGCAAAGAGAATGGGATAACCTCTATCAGGTTGTTGAACGTGCAAATCAGGTAATTGAGGGAGTAAACAACAGTCCTTTGATGCAATCAGGTACAGATGCAGAGAAGGCAACTATGAACGCTTACTTAGGCGAAGCCATTACTCTTAGAGCAATGGCATATCTTGATCTTTGTCGTAATTGGGGTGATGTGCCTTTTAAAACGGAGCCAACAAAGGCAGACGGTTCAAATTTCTATGTTGATCCATCTGATCGTGATGATATTTATGATGCTCTCATTGCCGATCTTCAAAAGGCGGCGGAACTGGTGCCATGGGTAGGACAAGGAACGTCGATTTCCTCTGAGCGTGTAACAAAGGGATTTGTAAAAGGCCTTTTAGCTCGAGTGGCTCTTACAAGAGGCGGTTACTCTATAAGGAATAGGGATAATTTTCCTACGGAGAGAGGATCTAATTACTTAGAATACTATAAAATCGCAAATCAAGCATGTCTTGACGTAATCAGTAGCGGTCGTCACAGATTAAATACCTCTTTCTCTACAGTATGGGAGCTTGCTAATAAAAGGACGCTTGATCAGGCTGCGCGTGAGAATCTTTTTGAGGTAGCTATGGGGATTCAACGTAGCGGGGAAGCTGGTTATTCTATCGGAGTGCGCTTTTCTTCAAACAAGAAGTATGGTTTTCAGAACAATGCGAACATGGTCTCTACTGGGGCTACCTATTATTATTCATTCGATAGGAAGGATTTACGACGTGATGCTACTGTTAGCTATATACAGTATAGCAACTCTGCCGGCGATCAATTAGAAGTTATTAATGCCAATCCTATTCAATGGAACTTTGCTAAGTGGGATCTTCGTAAAATGGCCGATGATTACCGGAATGGTAACGCTAGTGCTACAGGTAAGGTACTTACTGGTATAAACTGGATTGTTATGCGTTACTCTGATATTCTTCTTATGTATGCAGAAACAGAGAATGAACTTAATAATGGGCCGACGAGCGATGCCAAGGCCGCTTTAAAACAAGTACGTAGTCGTGCATTTACTGCTGCTGATCAGGCTACGATGGTTGATGCGTACGTTGATTCCAAGAGTTCCAAAGATGAATTCTTCAATGCCATTGTTGATGAGAGAGCTTTTGAGTTTGGTGGTGAAGGAATTCGTAAATATGATTTGGTGAGATGGAATCTTTTATCTCAGAAGATTGCTACGCAAAAGCAGAATCTTGAAAAGATGCTGACACGTCAGGCTCCATTTGATAGGTTGCCGGTGGCACTGTTCTACCAGTTTAATACTTCCGGAGCTACAGACGAAATCAATAGGAATACTATTAATATTGACGATAATCTAGGCGATGGAAACGCCCCTGCAGGATTCCAGAAAGTATCTTGGTTGTCTGGAGTGTCTGCTACCACGAATAGCACAACAATATCGCTGTTTAAATCCTACAGCAGTGGTTTGAATGCACCGGTTGCAAATAGACACGTATTTCCTATGGCAAGTATTGTTATCAGTGAATCGAATGGTAAGTTGAAGAATGGTTACTTATTCTAAGAAAAATCTGTAAATGAAACTCTTTAATCTCTATATAATATTAGCAGTGCTGGGTCTGGGACTTAGCTCTTGTGAGAAGGATTTCATGAAAGACGGCGATCCCTCTTTCAACGGAACCTTCCGCCCTTTAGCTTTAAAAGCTACTGCCATTGACGGAACACCGGTTACTAAAGTTGAGTTTAGAACTATTTCAGGCGTGAGTCAATATTTTCTTGAAATCAGTCAGGATAGTTTAAACTTCACTAATCCAGCCCTTAGTGATACTATTAAAGCCGACACCGCTAAAGGTTCAGTATCATTACTTGTTGATCGCTTAGCCGGAAATACACGTTATTATTTTCGTTTGCGCTCCATTTCTGCGGATGCTCAGCTGAGTGACTCTAAATATGCCAACCTCGTTTTCCGTACTCCCGCAGAGAACTTGTTCCGCAATTTTATGACTTACAATGGAGTGGTTGCTCCTGGTAGCCTTGCTATACGTTGGACTGCGAGTAGCACTGTTACCGATATACAAGTTGTGCCGGATGGCGGTAGTGCTTCTAAGTCTGCGATCTCAGCATCAGAAGTACTAGCGGGACAGAAAGTGGTCTCCAATCTTCAGAATAATACCAATTATACGGTCAACCTGCTTAGAGGTAATGACGTGCGCGGTTCTTATAGGATCAGAGTAGAAGGGGATTATTTTCTTAATACTGGCGATGATCTTAATGCTGCCGTTAGTGCTGCTTCTTCAGGTGAGGTTATCGTTCTTGCGGGTGACGGGACGTTTATGCCTACTGATGGCTTTACCTTGAAATCTGGGGTCGATGTGACAATTAAGGGGGGGCCAGGTACGCAAAAGGCCACTATTAATCTTCCAGGTAAAGAGCTTTTTAAAGTGACTGCTTCTACAGATATTAACAGCGTGAAGATCGTTAATGTAAATGTTACAAATGCGTCGTATCTATTCAATATCAATGCAGCTGGTCATTTGGGACGATTCTCAACGGATGATTGTACGTTTACTAACCTAACAACGGCACCTATCCGTTTGCGTTCATCCTTTGTTGTGGATAGCATTGTCTATAACAACTGTATCTTTAATAATGTAGGTCAAAATGGTTATGGACTTATAATGGTTGACGGAAGTAGTAAAGCTAATGATATTGTTATAAGCAACAGTACTATCAATAGTTATGGAGGTTGTATGGTTCGTTATAACTCTACTACAGCGTCTAACTCATTGTTAATTACTGATTGTACTACCTACAATTCTTTTGTGGGAGGAAACTTCGTACTTCGTGTAGAGAAAGGTGGTGTAAGTGCTATTTCTATTAGCAATAGTATTTTTGCATATACAAAAGCTGCAATTACTGCTGTATCAAAGGATATAAGTTATGCTGTTACGAACAGTTTTAAAACTAGTGATTTTGATGATTCTGCATTGCCGTTTACAGGAGTAACTACATATTCTTCCGCGTCCAATGTGCTATTTACCGATCCTGCCAGTGGCAACTTCAAAATTAAGGATAATAACTTCAATGGAGCTAGCACAGCGGGAGATCCTCGTTGGAGATTATAAATTCATTTTTAGGCGTCTAAATCACAACCGGAGATTACTAATCTCCGGTTGTTTTGTTTATTGGGCATCTTTTTCTCTGAAGAATGATATCCGCGATGGAGATTATTTTCATTCCCGGTTATGCATCCAATTATAGGGGGGATCGTTATTTGTATTACATTATAGCTGTTATGCCTTTGTTGCTCGACAAGTGATTTGATTCTCCGATAGTGATAAGATAACTGAATATGATATTGCAACAGCTGTAGCGGAAGTAATTATTAGGATACGTTTAGGACGGACAAAGGAGAGAGTTGCCTCATGTTGTCTTTTTTGAAAGTAACTCCGTAGCTATATTCATCCCGAAGATTAGTCTCGCTTGGGACGGTAGGCATCTTCATCTAATCTGTTTCTATACTTGGTTTGATAGCATCGCAGTTGGTGCTAACTCGCTCTTGCTTTAAAAATACTAAAACTAACACTTCTATGAAAAACAGTAAAATGCTGAAATGCACATTTACTCTATTGTATCTCGGAACAGCGGTGCTGATTACTGCATGCAAAAAAGATAATACAAATTATTCCTCTAATGGGAATGGTTCCGGAGCGGCTACTGAAGAAGCTCCTAAGCCTGTATCGGAAACTGCGGTAGCGTTTCCCGGTGCGGAAGGATATGGGAAAGTCGCCACAGGGGGCCGTGGGGGTAAAGTCATCAAGGTGACAAACCTCAATGACTCAGGACCCGGAAGCTTACGCGCAGCTATAGAGGCTACGGGAGCCCGTATTGTCGTTTTTGAGGTGGATGGAAATATCATCCTGAAAAGTCGCATCCAGATAAAGAATGGCGACCTTACCATCGCCGGACAAACTGCTCCTGGCGATGGGGTATGTATCCAGAACTATGAAGTAAATGTTGATGCCGATAATGTTATTATCCGTTTCATGCGTTTCAGAATGGGCGATCTTACCAAGAATGAGCAGGATGCCCTTTGGGGACGCCATCATGAGAAGATTATCATTGATCACTGTTCAATGAGTTGGTCCATTGATGAGTGCAGTTCGTTTTACGCCAATAGAGATTTCACGATGCAGTATTGCCTGCTTGGTGAAAGCTTGAATAAGTCGTTCCACGAAAAAGATGACCATGGCTACGGGGCTATTTGGGGTGGTGTAAACGCTTCATTTCATCATAATCTGCTGGCACATCACGGTAGCAGAAATCCGCGCTTTGATGGTGGATATCGCAGTGGCACAGGCGCAAGTCCGAAAGGCAAGGATCAGGTAGATTACCGTAACAACGTTATCTATAACTGGCGCAGCAATTCCGCCTATGGCGGAGAGAATGGTCAATATAATATCGTTGGCAACTATTATAAGCCGGGTCCGGCAACCCCCGCTAGTATTAACCGTCGTATTCTCCAGGTAAGTATGGAGACCGCGGATGTTGTAAAATACGCGCCGGGATATGGCAAATTCTTCGTCGATGGAAACTTTGTGTTCGGAAATAGTGCCGTAAGTCTTAGTAACTGGCAGAACGGTGTGAATTATCAGTCAGGTTCGGGACTCACCGAAGCAATGGTGCGGCTCGTAGCTCCTGTTGCTTTCGAGAAAATTAGTGAGCAGAATGCTGAAAATGCTTATGCCAAAGTTCTTGATCTTGCAGGTGCCAGCTTTAAACGAGACGCTGTGGATGCCCGTATTATTGAAGAAACTCGCAACGGTACATCTACATACGCGGGCTCGAAAACAGGGTACAAGGGTATTATTGATTCGCAAACTGATGTAGGTGGTTGGCCGACCTTAAAAGCAGGAACCATATTAGCGGATACCGATGGCGACGGCATGCCCGATGTTTGGGAAATTGCCAACAAGCTCGATCCTAAGGTGGCAAATGGCAATGGTCGCAATCTCAGCACAGGCTATGATAATATTGAAGTTTACATCAACAGCCTCGTAAAATCGCTCACTGAAAAACAGTAGCTATTGACGCAGCTCTGGCGTATTTCGTACCTACCAGCTTCGAGACAGCTTCCGCATAGATCAACATATCGTAAAGATGAAGTTCACCCTGAGTCCACCCTCTCCGCATTTAGGTGGACTTAGGGTGAACTATTGGTTAGCTAAGGGTTGATTTATGCGGAAGCTGTCCCGAAGCTGATATGTGACAGGTACGAGACTAGAGGGATCGGCTTTTAGTTGCGCTGATGATTTCTTATGTGCTTAGACCTGCTTTTCGGGAATTCTTTGCTAGCGGTTTAGCACATAGGGGATAGCGCTCTCTTGCATATAAATATATCCGATAACGATTGCGTAAATATTTATATGCAAATCATTTTTATTTAAATGTAAAGTCTGTACAATTGCTATAAACTTAAATTCGGGTGACAGAAGCGAAAGGTATTATTCGGGTTTATGCCTGTGATAATCAGTTAAGAGATAGTTGATTTACCATTTATCAGCTCTCGTTGATGTTTTTTCGTTTATGCCACAAAGAAGATTAAGAAGATCGGGGATGGCGGCGTTTGGACAGGCGTATACACAATAGAAATGAATAATTAAATCCAATACCGAATTAAACGATCAATAAACGAAATCAGAATGATCTACAAAAGGATATTTGCCTGCGTGCAGGCGATAGCACTCTTTCATCTGTTTACACCGACTGTAAGTGCGCAGACCAATAGTGGTATGCCCTGGCCTGTTAAAAAGCTACCTGCGGTGCAATACCCGGTTTTTAAAACTGATACTTTTAATATTATTAAATATGGCGCCGTAGCCGACGGCTATACGCTTAACACTGTCAGTATTAACAAGGCTATTGAAGATGCGTCCGCGCAGGGCGGCGGCGTCGTCCTTATTCCTGCTGGGAAATGGCTTACGGGACCAGTGGTGTTAAAGAGCAATATAAATTTGCACTTAGCCCCCAATGCCTTGCTGTCATTTACTCGCGATAAGATGCAATATAAACTTATAAAGACCAATTGGGAGGGTCTGGATGCTGTTCGTAATGAATCGCCCATATCCGGAACCAACCTGGAAAATGTTGCGCTTACAGGACAAGGGATTATTGACGGTAATGGCGACGCATGGCGTATGGTGAAAAAAAGTAAGCTTACCAGCGCGCAATGGAAAAAGTTGGTAGTTTCCGGAGGTGTGGTTGACGAGGATAAGGACATTTGGTATCCGTCAGAGCAATCGCTTAAGGGATCGAAGATGAAGCATCCGGGTGCTGTTCGTCCTGGAAATGACCTTAGCGCGTACGAAGAAGTTAAAGACTTTCTGAGGCCAAATCTTTTGGTCCTTAATAATTGTAAGAAAGTGTTACTTGAAGGGCTGACCATTGAAAACTCCCCAGCGTGGAATGTGCATCCTTTGATGTGTCAGGACGTCACAATACGGGATGTCTATATTAAAAATCCATGGTACGCTCAAAACGGCGATGGCCTGGATCTTGAGTCATGCAAGAATGTCCTAATAGAGAATAGTACTTTTGATGTGGGCGACGACGGCATTTGTATTAAATCCGGGCGCGATGAGCAGGGACGGAAGCGTGGTATGCCTACCGAGAACGTGATGATCCGTAATTGCACAGTATACCATGCTCATGGTGGTTTTGTTGTAGGAAGTGAAATGTCGGGAGGTGCAAAGAATATTTTCGTCACCGACTGTACATTCATGGGTACTGATATCGGCATTCGTTTTAAAACTACCCGCGGACGCGGAGGAGTAGTTGAAGATATTTATATGCGTAATATTAATATGAAGGACATTGTAGCAGAAGCTATACTGTTCGACATGTATTATGAGTCGAAGTCTCCCGCACCGCTGAACGGTGAGCAGCGTGCTGCGCCGGCCCCAATATCGGTGGTTCGCTCAGAGACTACCCCTTTGTTCAGAAAGCTGTATGTTGATAATGTAGTATGCGACGGAGCGGAAAAGGCCGTATTTGTTCGCGGACTACCTGAGATGAACATTCAACAGATTTATTTGAGCAATATGACCCTTCAGTCAGAACGCGCTGTAGTAATGGAAGAGGCTCAGGGCATAAACTTTAACAATATTCGTTTTATTACTAAGGGCAATTATCCGGTTTTTGATATTACCAATAGTAAGGATATCAGCATAAACAACGTTATATATGATGATGGCGTTGAATCTTTGTTCTCCATAAATGGTGACAGGAATGCGAATATCAGTGTTGGAAGTACCAGGATAAAGGGAGCAAAGAAGTTGGCGGAGTATAATTTTGGTGCCAGCAGCAAGACACTTAAAATAAAATAGCAGAGAAGGTGGCGCATTAGGCGCATCATCTTTTCGGGTTTAAACTTAATAGTTCAGAAATTTAAAAGTACTCTCATGAAAAGAAACGTGTTAATAATTGTTCTGGCAATTATGTTTGTGATGCCTTTGGCGCAAGCTTCGGCGCAGACAAAGCCTCTGTCGGAAAGAATGGCTAATACCGTAATGGATATCTGGGCGGATTCGCTGTGGGTAGGTCGTCCATTTAAATGGAGCTACGATCAGGGCGTGTTGCTCGAAGGTATTTCAAGTATCTGGCAGCGCACTGCCAATCCTGCTTATTTTCAATATATCAAGAAAAGCATGGATTTCTTCGTTACTCCAGACGGCGATATCCGTACCTATGATCATCAATCTCATAACATTGATCATATAAAGAACGGTCGTGCACTACTTTTGCTTTACCGTGTAACAGGAGCTCCACGCTATCTGAAAGCGGCGAAGCTTCTTCGTAATCAGCTGGATGTTCAACCTCGAACAAAGGAGGGAGGCTTTTGGCATAAGAAGATCTATCCTTATCAGATGTGGCTTGACGGCTTGTACATGGGACAACCATTCTATGCTGAATATTCATACATCATGAATGACCTGAAGGCCTTTGACGATATCACCAATCAGTTCGTGTATATGGAAAATCATTCCAGAGATCCTAAAACAGGGTTGATGTATCATGGCTGGGACGAATCCAAGGAGCAGCTTTGGGCAAATAAGGAAACCGGTCTTTCTCCACATGTGTGGGCTCGTGCTATGGGATGGTATGGAATGGCTTTAGTCGATGCTCTTCCATATTTTCCGGAGAATCATCCGGGACGGGCTAAATTACTGGCTATCCTGCATCGTTATGCAGCTGCAGTGGTGAAGGTTCAGGACGCGAAGAGCGGAGTATGGAAAGACTTGCTTGACGCTCCGGTAATCAATAGAAAAGGAAATTATTTCGAATCTTCAGCCTCAGCGATGTTCGTTTATACTTTTGCCAAGGGGGTTAGATTGGGTTACCTTCCTGCGTCATATATGAAGGCAGCGACGAAAGGATATGAGGGAATGAAGAAAGAGTTTGTTGAGGTTGTAAATGCAGACCGCGTGAATCTTAAGGGAACTGTGTCTGTTTCGGGATTAGGTGGTAAGCCTTACCGTGACGGAAGCTTCGACTACTACATGAGAGAGAAAGTAATCACCAATGACCCTAAGGGTGTGGGCGCATTTATGTCGGCAGCTAACGAAATGGAGCTTGCCGCTCAGCCTAAGCCGGGATTGGGAAAGACAGTGACTCTAGACTATTATTTCAATAATGAGCGTAAAGAAGGGCCTAATGGTCAGCCAGTTCGTTATCACTATAATTGGGAAGATCAGGCCAATAGCGGATTCTGGTTTTGGGGAAATGCGTTCAACTACGCGGGAGCCAAAATTAATAGTCTTGATGTCGCTCCAACGGTAGCTAATCTAAAAAAGTCTGATGTCTATATCATCGTCGATCCTGATACAGAGAAAGAGAGCGCCACGCCAAACTATGTTTCTGATGCCGATGCGAACGAGATATATAATTGGGTAAAAAATGGAGGCGTATTGGTCTTGATGTCTAACGACTTTGGTAATTGTGAGTTTACACATTTCAATAAACTGGCAGGCAAGTTTGGTATCCATTTTAACGAAGACCAGCGAAATGCTGTTAAGGGTCGTGATTTCGAAGTAGGAAAATTCATGGTACCTAGCGGTAATGCCATTTTTAAAACTGCCAAACAGCTATACATAAAGGAGATAAGTACACTCAAATTGACAGGTTCTGCTAAATCAGTGTTCACTGAAGGCAAAGATGTGGTAATGGCGACTGCCAAAATAGGTAAGGGTACTGTATTTGCTGTAGGAGATCCATGGTTGTATAATGAGTACGTAAACGGGATAAAACTTCCTGCAGAGTACGAAAATTTTAAAGCAGCGCAGGACCTCTCTCATTGGCTACTCAAGCAATCATCGAAAAAATAGTTTTTTTATGAAGCAAAGGGTTTTAAAAGTACACCCCGATGATAACGTGGTGGTAGCATTAGCAGATTTGTCTGCCGGAGAAGAGGTTTCCTATCAGGGAACATCGTATGAAATAAAAGAGCCTATCCAGGCGAAGCATAAGTTTGCCGCGGTAGATCTGGCGCAAGGCGATGAGGTATTTATGTACGGAGTGCTGGTTGGTAAGGCTCAGTCGCCGATTGTGCGCGGCGGATTACTGTCGACAGAAAATATAAAGCACGCTGCTCACGGTTTTACTATCGGCGATCGGAAGACGACCTGGCATGTGCCCGACGTAACCAAGTGGAAGGACAAATTCTTTTACGGGTTTCATCGTGAAGATGGAAGCGTGGGTACCGGAAATTATTGGTTGGTAGTGCCAATGGTGTTCTGCGAGAACAGAAACCTTGAGGTGATGGAGCAGGCGATGGTAGATCAGCTTGGGTATGGCCGGAACCGTAACTATATAAATCAGGCAAAACAGCTGATTGATTTATATAAGTCTGGAGCCAGTCAGGAAGAGATTGCTAATGCGCAGCTTGAGGAAGTTGATGTGACGCCGGTTTCAGAGCGTTTATTCCCGAATGTTGATGGTATAAAGTTTCTTACGCATCCGGCGGGTTGCGGAGGCACTAGACAGGATGCGGTAGCACTTTGCGGACTGTTAGCAGGGTATATCGTGCATCCGAATGTAGCTGGTGTTACTGTTTTAAGCCTTGGTTGCCAGAACGCGCAGGTAAGCATACTTCAGGATGAAATTAAGAAACGTAATCCGGAGTTTAACAAGCCTATGTACGTTTTGGAGCAACAAAAGATTGGAACAGAAGCTGAATTAATATCTCAGGCAATCAAGTTAACCTTTGCTGGTCTTGCTAAGGCAAATGAGTATGAACGTAAGCCAGCACCATTAAGTAAGTTATGTATCGGTTTGGAGTGTGGTGGATCTGATGGTTTTTCAGGAATCTCCGCAAATCCGGCTATTGGATATACTTCGGATCTCCTCGTAGCACTTGGAGGCTCCGTTATTTTGGCCGAGTTTCCGGAGTTATGTGGCGTTGAGCAAAACCTGAGTGACCGCTGCGTGGATGTACCTACAGCAGAGCGCTTTTCATTGCTTATGCGGACATATAGTGCCCAGGCTGAGGCGGTAGGTTCAGGATTCGATATGAATCCTTCGCCAGGAAACATAAAAGATGGTCTTATTACTGATGCCATAAAGTCAGCCGGAGCCGCTAAAAAAGGAGGAACATCCCCTGTCGCCGATGTTCTGGATTATCCTGAAAAGGTGAGCAAACCCGGATTGACGCTTTTGTGTACGCCTGGTAATGACGTTGAATCTACTACCGCTGAAGTAGCCGCGGGTGCCAATGTAGTATTATTTACTACGGGTTTAGGCACCCCTACAGGAAACCCTATTACACCGGTAGTTAAGTTAAGCAGTAATACTAAACTGTATAACAAAATGAATGATATTATTGACGTGAATACCGGATCGGTAATCGAAGGCAGCGAAACCATTGAAGAAGCTGGAGAACGAATTCTGGATTACGTTATACGGGTTGCCAGCGGCGAGATTCAGGTGAGTGCGGTGCGTCACGGACAAAATGATTTTATTCCGTGGAAGCGCGGAGTATCTTTATGAGAGACAAGAACTAGATTTTTTAATATAAATATTAAAGGGAATGAAAAATTTCTTAGATGAAAACTTCCTTCTAAGCAATGCTACAGCTCAGGAGCTGTATCATAATTATGCGAAGGAGATGCCTATTATTGATTATCATAATCACCTAATCCCTGAGCAAATTGCTAACAACAAGCAGTTTGATAACCTTACCCAGGTGTGGTTGTATGGCGATCATTACAAATGGCGTGCTATGCGTACTAACGGTGTGGATGAGTCTTATATCACAGGCAACAAGAGTGATTATGAGAAATTTGAGAAGTGGGCTGAGACAGTTCCCTACACTCTGAGAAATCCATTATACCACTGGACTCATTTGGAATTACAACGTTATTTCGGTGTAAATGAAATTTTAAATGGTAAGTCAGCGAAAGCGATTTATGATGAGTGTACAGCAAAGTTACAGACTCCCGAATATTCAGTACAGGGTTTGTTAAAGAAGATGAACGTTGAGACTCTTTGTACAACTGATGATCCTATCGATTCCCTGGAGTTCCATCAGCAGATTGCAAAAAATCCATTTGGTGTTGGTGTTCGTCCGGCGTTCCGTCCGGATAAGGCGATGGCTCCGGAAGATCATGTTTCCTTTAACGCTTACGTAAACAAGCTCGCGGAAGTTGCTGATGTTGATATTAATAGTTTTGATGCTTATTTAGCAGCGATTCAGAAACGTCACGATTTCTTCCATGAAAACGGATGTTGTGTGTCTGATCACGGTATCAACCAGATTTATGCAGAAGATTATACTAAGGCTGAGATCAGCGCGATCTTTGACAAGGTTAGATCAAACACTGCCCTAAGTACAGCTGAGGTTATCAAATTCAAGTCAGCTATGCTGGTTGAGTTTGCGATCATGGATCACGCAAAGGGATGGGTTCAGCAGTTCCACTTAGGAGCCTTGAGAAATAATAATACACGTATGTTAAGTATCCTTGGTCCTGACACAGGCTGGGATTCTATCGGTGACTACACTCAGGCAGAGGCGCTTTCTAAGTTCCTTAACAAGTTAGATACAGACGATCAGCTTGCCAAGACCATTATCTATAATCTTAATCCTGCCGATAATGAGCTTTTTGCCACAATGATCGGTAACTTTAACGACGGATCAACTCCTGGTAAAGTACAATGGGGTTCCGGATGGTGGTTCCTTGATCAGAAAGATGGCATGATCAAACAAATGAATGCTCTTTCCAACATGGGATTGATCAGCCGCTTTGTAGGAATGCTTACTGACTCAAGAAGCTTCCTTTCATATCCTCGTCATGAATACTTCAGAAGAATTCTTTGTAATCTGTTTGGTGAAGAAATCGAGAATGGCGAATTGCCAAACGACGTTGAATGGACAGGCAAGGTGATCAAGGATATTTGTTATTATAACGCTAAAAATTATTTTAATCTGTGATAAGTAAAGTATTGTGCTTTGGTGAGCCTCTTTTGCGGATTTCTCCAGCGGGGAGTGACGAATCTGAAAAGCACCCTTTTCTTCTTTATTTTGGCGGAGCAGAGGCTAACACGGCCACTGCTCTTGCCGCATGGAATATTCCGGTAAAGTATTGTACCCGAATTCCAGACAACTTCATGTCGCGACATGTGGTAAGCTATCTGGAATATAAAGGAATATTTACCTCCTCAGTAGTATACGGCGGAGACAGAATTGGGGTGTATTATCTTGACCGTGGCGCTGACCTGAAAAGTAGCGTGGTTTATGATAGAGATCGGTCAGCGTTTTCAGAGCTGAAGCGCGGTATGATTGACTGGGACAAGGTGCTCAGAGATGTATCATGGTTTAACTTCACAGCTATCAGTCCCGCATTGAATGAGAATGTTGCCGATGTATGTTTGGAGGCTCTCGAAGCTGCGTCTGCTCGTAAGATCAAGATTTCGGTGGATCTTAACTACAGGGCTCGTTTGTGGAAGTACGGCAAGCAGCCGGTGGATGTGATGCCTAAGCTTGTGGAGCACTGTGATCTTGTAATGGGTAATATTTGGTCTGCAAATTCCTTGTTGGGAACAAGCATCGATGAGAATATCCATGATAAAGGAGGCCGGGAGGCGTACCTTGAGCATGCTAAGGCAACCTCTATCGAGATTATGGAGAAGTTTCCGAAATGTAAGACCGTGGCTAATACATTTCGTTTTGACAGCGATAAGGATAACCTCCTTTATTATACAAGTCTTTACACTGATGGTCAGCAATATAATTCTGCGGAGTTCAGAGCTTCGGGTGTTGTAGATCGTTCAGGTAGTGGTGACTGTTTTATGGGGGGACTTATTTACGGTCATTATTTACGAAATAAGCCGCAGGACATTGTCAATTACGCTACTGCTGCAGCTTTTGGTAAGTTGCAGGAGCAGGGAGACGCTACCGGACAGGATGTGCTCACCGTATCACGTGGTATCCAGTCTGACGGAGAGTAAAAGAAAATAAGTTTAAGCAGGGGCGGCCAGCGCCCCGGATAATTAGTAAAATAAAATGCAATTAAATAAGCAAACATTTAAAGGATACAGTGAGTATCCTGAGAAGGTTCTTCAGTTTGGTGAAGGTAACTTCCTGCGTTGTTTTGTGGATTGGATGTTCCATGAGTTAAACCAAAAAGGCAATTTCAATGGCTCAATTGTCGTTGTTCAACCAATTGAAAAAGGTATGGTTGACATGCTTAATGAGCAAGATTGTCTATACACGTTGTATCTGAGAGGATTGAAGAACGGTCAGGCAGAAAGTAAGCATGAGACGATAGATGTTATCAGTAGAGCTTTAAATCCTTATACTCAGTTTGATGAGTATTTGAAGACTGCTGAAAACCCGGAGATGCGTTATGTGGTTTCTAACACTACCGAGGCTGGTATTGCTTACAATGAAGAAGATGAGGCAAATGCTCAACCTCCGGTATCTTTCCCTGCCAAGCTTACTGTTTGGTTGAATCATAGATACAACACATTTAACGGCGATGCATCCAAAGGTGTTCACATTATTCCTTGCGAGCTTATCGATAAGAACGCCTACTATTTGAAGAAATATATTCTTCAGTATGCGGATAAATGGAACCTTGGTGAAGGATTTGTTAGTTGGTTAGAGAGTGCATGTACCTTTAGCAATACGTTGGTTGACCGTATCGTTCCTGGTTATCCAAGAGAGCGTATCGCGGAAATTACTGAGGAGCTTGGATATGAAGACAAGCAGGTTGTTGAAGGCGAGCCTTTCCACCTTTGGGTGATCGAAGGTCCTGACGCTCTTGCTGAAGAATTGCCTTTCCCTTCAATCGGTTTAGATGTACTGTATGTTAAAGATGTTACTCCTTACAAGGTACGTAAGGTTAGGATCCTGAACGGAGCACATACAGCGTTAGTACCAGTAGCATATCTTTACGGTATTGATACTGTAAGAGAAGCGGTTGAGCATCCGGTTGTAGGTAAGTTCCTGAAGGACGCTATCTATAATGAGATCATCCCAACGCTTGATCTTTCAAAAGAAGAGCTTGAGAAATTTGCGGCAGAGGTGCTAGAGCGCTTCCAGAATCCATATATCAAGCATCTTTTGATGAGCATTTCGCTTAATTCGTTCCCTAAGTTTGAAACACGCGTATTGCCATCAATTCTTGAGTACGTGAAGCGTAAAGGCGAGGTGCCTCAGCATCTTGCGTTTTCTCTTGCGGCAACTATTGCTTTCTATAAAGGTAAGAGAGGCGAAGAGTCTATCGCTTTGAGTGATAACGCTGACATCTTAGAATTAACTAAGGGAGCATGGGCTAAGTTTGACGGATCTGAAGCTTCAGTGGCTGAGGTGGTTAAAGAGGTATTAGCTTATGATAAAAACTGGAAGCTCGACCTGAATACTGTAGCTGGTCTTGCTGACGCGGTTACAAAGCATTTGACTAATATTGAGAAACTTGGTATGACCAAGGCAATCGAGCTAATTTAAAAGCTTTATAAATAACCCATCTGGAGAGGTAAAAGGCTGATTCAGATGGGTTTTCTGTTTTCTTTTAGAAATACTATTCGTAACTTTGCCCATCCATTCCTGGGGCTCTCAAATACCGGTGAATGTGCTAAAAAATACAGACTTAAGGAAGAGTCAGATACAAATCACATAATGAAAGAACTTATTAAGATTCACTCCCGCGACAATGTGGTGATTGCGCTAAGAAACTTTAAAAAGGGAGAAACAATGGATGTTGAGGGACAGGCTATTGTGCTTGTTGACGATATCGATCGCGGACATAAAGTTGCGATTGTTGATATTCCTCTGGATGCAAATGTTGTGAAATATGGATATCCTATTGGTCATGCTACTAAGGATATAAAAGTGGGCGAGCATGTACACGTTCAGAATGTGAGAACTAATCTGAAAGATGTGTTCGATTATTCTTATAATCCGCAACTCCATGAGCTTGCGCATCCTTTGCGTGATCTTAAGTTCAATGGATTCAGACGTAAGAATGGCGATGTGGGTATTCGTAACGAGATCTGGATCGTTCCAACGGTAGGCTGTGTGAATGGTATTGCCGAGCAGATTATCAGAGAGTTTAAGGCTGAAGAGAATCCCGTTGACGCGGAAGGAAATCCTATCAATTTCGAAGTATTTAAGCATAGCTATGGTTGTTCGCAGCTTGGTGATGATCACGAAAATACAAGAACAATTCTTGGTGATATCGTGATGCACCCTAATGCCGGTGGTGTTTTAGTACTTGGTTTAGGTTGCGAGAATAACAAGATCGATGAGTTCGAAATGTCTTTAGGTCAGTTTGATCGCTCTCGTATTAAGTTCCTTTCCAGCCAGAGCACACAGGATGAGGTTGAAGATGCTAAGAAGCTTCTTAAAGATATCTACGAGGAAGTACGTCAGGATCGTCGCGAACCGGTTTCCATTTCGGAGCTTAAAGTAGGTTTGAAATGCGGTGGATCAGATGGTCTTTCTGGAATTACCGCTAATCCACTGGTTGGTTATTTCTCTGACTTTTTGATTAGTCAGGGTGGTACAACTATCCTTACCGAGGTTCCTGAAATGTTTGGTGCGGAGACGATCTTAATGGATCGTTGTGTAACTAATGAGGTTTTCGAGAAGACAGTGCATTTGATCAACGACTTTAAACAGTATTTCATTGATCTTAAGCAGCCTATATATGAGAACCCTTCTCCAGGTAACAAGGCTGGGGGTATTTCTACGCTGGAGGATAAATCATTGGGATGTACGCAGAAGGGCGGCGTTGCAAATGTTGTCGACGTATTGAAATATGGTGAGCGTCTTAAAGCTAAAGGATTGAATTTGCTTAGCGCTCCGGGAAATGACCTGGTTGCAGCTACTGCCTTAGGAGCTTCTGGTTGTCATATCGTATTATTTACTACAGGTCGTGGTACTCCATTTGGATCGTTTGTTCCGACGCTTAAGATCGCTACAAACTCTGAGCTTGCTAATAATAAAAAGCATTGGATCGACTATAACGCAGGTCCTTTAGCTGAAGATCAGTCTTTCGATGATGCTTTAGAATTATTCATCGACAAGATATTACGTGTTGCCAACGGTGAACTCGCTAATCACGAGAAAACAGGCTTCCGTGAGATAGCTATCTTTAAGACAGGTGTGACTTTATAATAGTTATATTAAGTATAGAAAGGGTTGGGTCGTTAATGATCCAACCCTTTTTTGGGTTTCTAAATGCCAGCCAAGCCTTTTGAGGATCAAGCCGAAAACCTGTGGACTAAGCATAAATTTTCATGGATCAAGGCGAAAACCTGTGGACTAAGCATAAATTTTCATGAGCCGGTACATGAAGAAATCGATAT
>DKIV01000044.1 GCA_002454425.1 Sphingobacteriaceae bacterium UBA6709 | reverse complement strand
GGCCGGAAGTCGCTGAAGTAATAAAACTTACACCGTCGGCATAGCTGCTTTATTTTAGCGGCGCAGGATGGCTACGTCATGCGCAATGGATGGCATATGTCCGTAAGCGCGTGTGCATCCAGGCAAGCCTCCTCGTCAAAACACAATGCCTTACACCATCAGTACCGTTAAAAAACAGCACTTATGGTGTAAGGCACACAAATAATTTCAGTTACTGAAAAGGTGTAATAGTTACCGATCCGGAAATCCCGGAGGGCATCACCTTCCAGCTGGAAGCGTCAAAGTTCTTGTAATTAATATTTACAAAATTAATCTCGTGATAGTTACGCCATTGAATGCCGGCGCGATCCATATACCGAATTCTGTTAGCCATAAGATTGGCCACCTCAATTTTTATAATATTCTTTCCAGGCTTAAGGAATTTACCGATGCGACAGGAGAAAGGAACAGCCCATAATACAGAAGCCTCCTTACCATTAATCCATATGCGGGCGCTTTCATGCAGCCCGCTGATCTGCAACAGATAATCCTTAACGCCTGTCGACGGCATGTTAAACGATGTGGTGTAGGCAGCGACGCCCGAAAAGTTATTCGCTTCCTCATCTCCCAGATCCGTCCAATTCTGCAAGGTCTTTAATACACGCTCCTTTGGCAAGGTCGGGCCGCCGGAAATAAAGGAAAGACGCCAGGGCCCCTTTAAGGATACAGCCGGCAGCGACTTGCCTATATAAGGCCATGAAGGAAGTTGCTCGCCGCTTTTGCTTACTTTGATAATCATACTCTCTCCCGACTTTATCTGCAAGCGGACGTGGAGCCGCCCTTGATCCATGGAAGCACTAGCCATACCAGCCTGCCCTGTCTGAGGATCGAGGATAAGCGCCTTATCTCCCAGCGCATTGAGCGCTAAACGTTGATCAATATCACGCGCGGTATGATTAACAATATAGTAATAACGACTACCGTCAGCTGCTTGCCGGCGGATGAACTGTAAGCCCGAGCCGATCAGTTGCTCGCCGGAAATATGGCGTTTGCTGAGATCGTTCAGGACATCCGGATTGATTGACACAGATGCCTGATCCTTAGCGGCAAGCTGCTGAATCTCTTGCAATAAAGCCTGGAACTTCTGTCGGCGCTCTTCCAATTCTCCCAATCCGGGAACATCCTTAGGTAAAGCTTCAAAGATTACCACAGCGCCTCCTTTTATTAATCTTACAATGTGCTGTAAGGTTGCTAACGGCATGCGCTCCGAGGCTGGAATGACAAGTGCCTTATACGGAGCCGCTGCCGGATGAGTGATTATCGAAGAAGCTTTCGCCGCGGAAGATGAAAGCTGGGCGTCGGAGATGAAATCAGCACCGTAGCCCGCTTGTTCCAGAGCCTTTACGTTCTTGTAAAACGTTGAAGGATGCAGCCACTCGTCGATATCATGCACCTTTAAAGGCATATCGCGCCCCTTTGTTTTGCTCCAAACATCATAGACATTCCAGTAAACCAACAACTCATTGTCGGGCTTACCGCTTTGCAAGACAGATTGCACGCGGGTGATGTACTGGTTTAGTGCCGGCAGGTGCGTCCACCAGGAGTTGGAGGGAACAAAGTTCACTGAAGCATAGAACAACCATCCGGGCCAGGCAACATCAGCGGGAGAATAGGTTACACCATGATAAAACACGTGATTAATGCCGGCAAGGAATACATTCTCCACCTCCGGTTTTGTTTGCGATAGCGAGGTTTTAAAATGCTCGCTGAGCCATGTAAAAGTTTCATTGGAAGCATAGCGATGTCCTGATACGTGCGCGGCAGAAGACGCAAACCTGAGCATCACGGGATCGGGATCAACATTACGGATATCGGCACTATCCCGACGTATTCCCGGGATATCAAAGTGACTGGATCCGAAGGTTTCCCCTTCCGGAATATCAACGGTAGCATAGAGATCGAGCAGGTTTCCCGGCGATCCATGGGCCTGGTTACGTGTGAGTGCCTTACGGCCGTGAGCCCAGTCGGTCCAATGCTTAGTAAAATTCTCGCGGACAAGTTCCGCCATAGTCTCGCGGTAATCTGACTTTATACGAGCTACATTATCGTTATCACCGTCAGACAAGAAATCATTCAGGTGCTCTTTAAGGTCGTAACCACGGCGCTTATTGAACTCCTCAAAGAAACTATCGGTCCAATCCGCGCCATAAACCTCGTAGCTATCATTATAGAACGCGCGCAACGCGGGCATCTTCGCGGCAAAGGCCTTATCATATGGCGCCAGATAACGGTCAAGCGCCCCGGAGGAAAAATGATCGAGCGTAAAGCCCTCCCCTCCGGGAGCCGCGCGCTTAACTTTCTGACCTGTGCGGCCAGAGAATGTTGCATACAAATCCCAGCTGCCCGCGGGAGCCTGCCAATTAAGTATAGCATCGTTGCTAACACGATCTGCCAACTGCAGCTTTCTGCCATCCTTGCTTACCGCAAGCAAGGCCTGCAGCCTGACAGGGCCTTTCGCGTCAGGAACATTAATTTTTTCTTTCAGGGAGCTTCCTCCTGATAAAGAGAAGTGACGGCTATAGATGCGCGTGGCCGCGCTCATGGTATCTACCTGCGGCCCTCCAAATGGCCAACCCGTGCCGTTAGTAAGGTCGACACCCATACCTAGCGCGGCGGCCTTATCTACAGTGAATCGCAACATATCTGTCCATCTCTGCGACAGGTGCGGGAGATAGCGCGGCTCAAAGCCTTTCGCCCCGTAAATAGGTGCAATTTCAACGCCACCAAAGCCGGCATCATGATAGTTCTTAAGTAGCGCATCTACATTTTTCTCATCTACGGCATTTCCCATCCACCACCAACGACACCAGGGGCGCGTTTCTTTATTTAGCTCCGGCCAGTAACGCGCCTGAGGAAATGCATTGGCAGCATATAATAACACGCCGCACAAGAGCATCTTTTTTATGTTGAAGATCTTGATCATCAGTTCTAGATCAATTCATATAAAATACTTCGGGTAAAGGAATACTCACAGGAGAACTATCAGGATTCGTTTCCATAATATCCGCCATATAGCGCCACCAGCGCCGAACAATCTCATTTGTCGCCAGATCCTGAGAGGATTGTTCTCCGCCCTGCTTCTGAAACGCAAAGAGTACATCGGTATCTTCATCATAGAAAATACTGTATTCCGTTATGCCATTTTCGCTAAGCAATGTCGCTAACTCTGGCCATATCAGCGCATGTCTGCGTTCATATTCTTCGCGACACCCTGCTTTTAGTTTCATCTTAAAGGCAACTCTTTTCATAACGATTTATTTATTATTGGATGGTCAATTTTATTGCTTGTGCCTGTGGCTCCGCACAACGGATGGAGATCGTTGCGGCCGCTTGATCATAGAACCAGGTGCTGTCTTCTTGTACAGAAGCACTACTGCTTAGCTGATGCCCATTAAGGATAACCTGCTTCGGGGCAGCGCCCTGGGGCCAATGTATCAGAAAGCTGTAGCTTCTGGCTGCGGGCTTAAATTTACCGGCAGGCATTTCCACGGTGATCGTATGTGTAGCATCCGCACGCTGCTGGCTAATGCGCGTAATAGCATATGCCTGTTTAGTTTGATAGTCGAGACTCAGTCCATCGTCTTCATATAAATCAAAAGAAGTGTTGGCGCCCGGGAATATTTCCAGCGATAGGTGCTTCAGAGGTTTCTCATCGGTGTAAAGCATATCGTCCTGCATAGGAATAATACCACCGGCTCTTACAAATAAAGGCAGCTGATCCGGTGGGCAAACAACATTGCGAAACTGCTGGCCCTCATATTTTTTCCCTGTCCAATAGTCGTACCATTCGCCCTTAGGAAGATATACCACCCTTGTTTGAGCGCCCTTGGTAAGTACCGGACAAACGAGCAGGTCGGCCCCCAGCAGGTATTGATCGTCAATGCCATATACGTTAGCGTCATCCTGATATTCCAAAGGTAGCGCACGCATGAGCGGCATGCCTGTTTTATACATCTGCCATGCGTAGCTGTACAGGTAAGGAATCAGGCGGTAGCGTAGCTTATCATACTTTATGAAGTTGGCCAGGGCCTCAGGGCCATATCGCCAAGGCTCTTTATATGAAGGATGTTCCATCCCGAAGAGCATAGCCAGGGGACTAAACATACCAAACTGCACCCATCGATTATACAATTCAGGGTCGGCAACATGTTCAAATCCTCCCATGCAATGCGTCCAGTAGCCTACACCCGACATCCCGATATTAAGTCCGGCGCGCAACACAGGACCAAAATATTGCCATTCACTGGGCCAGTCGCCGGCAAAGATGAAAGGATAACGCTGAATACCGGCATATCCTTCCCGGGTTTGGTTGAGACCGCGGATTTTATTGAATGCCTGAAACTTCTCGTACGGCGCGCGCGCGTAAGCTATGGGAAAGACATTATGCAGCTTCTGCGCGGTTTTGTCCGTGGGGCCCGTTTTGTCACTTTCATTAGCCAAACCACCAAAAGCGCTGCCTTCGTCAGTTTTCAGAAAACGGGCACCGATAGAAGCTACCCGCTTTACGCCGTTTTCCCACCACCAATCGACCGAGCGGCTATCGAAGAAGTTGACAAAGTCGCCTTTATTTCCGGGTTCAGGATATACAAATCCCTTTTGGCGGGCTTGATCAAGGAGGTCAAGCTTATTTCCATTATCAAACCGGGGACGCAGATGCAGTCCCACCATTTTGTAATTCAGAGCATAGAGACTGTCGAACATCCCCTTCGGATTGGCGAAGGTATCTCTCCATTCAAAAGAAGTAGCACCCTTGCCCCCTTCCTTACCGAAGATACGCCAGGTAGAGTCGAGCCATAACAAGTCGACAGGGATACCCAATTCGCGAAATTTCTTTGCCCACTGAATGACGTACGTATCGGAGCTTTGATCTTCATGCCCCCAGGTACCACCGGAATAGGTTCCCGCATGTAGGCCAAGAGCAAACTTAGGGATCATGGGCGATTTGCCCGTGAGGTCTGTGTAGTGATTGAGGATATCGCCAAAGCGGGGGCCATAGATAAAATAATAATCCAGCTCACCATCGACAGCGGCGAAGGAATATTCATCGTTATTGGTCGCCCCCATATCCCAGGTGGTAGCAAAGGAATTATGGAGAAAAATGCCATACCCGCGCGTGCTCATGAAAAAAGGCGCGGGCGAGTAATTCGCTTCCAGTATATTATAAGCACCCACGGCATGGGGCTTTCCCTTGCCGCGCCCGACATTTAAGGAAAGCTGCTTTCCGCGACGATCCAGGAAGTCCATGCGTTCGCCAAAGCCGAAGAAGTGTTCGTCAGCCTGCAGCTGTTTTGAGGCTTTTACCTCAGAACCTTTGCGTTCCGCGGCCATGGCGCCGTCACGACTCAGCAAACGCCCTTCGCGGTTGTAGACGCTTAAAGCAAAGGGCCGCGTCTGCACTTCCACACGCAAGACATCTGTCTGCAGGCTGAAGCCCTCGGACGTTTCCCTCGTCGTCAAGGATACCGGCGACCAGTTGTATTTCGAGACCATGAGGTGTTCCGGAGCCTCAAAGGTATTATCCCAGGAAGTTCGCACTCTGAACATCGCCCCGGTACAGAATTCTATCTGCACACGCGCTTGCGAGGTCTGAAAAGAAAGGGTATTCCCCTTGCGCTCAAAGCCTCCGGAATAGTCGCCAACAGGCTGCGCGCGGAGCAAACCAGCGTGCAGCAAGAGAGAGCATAACAGCAGACGAGGCAGGGCGGTACAAATCTTATCAAACATCATCGCGGTCGTTTATCTTTTGATCTTATAAATTTCCGATCCCGCAAGGAGAAGACATCCGAGACCATAATCTTCAAAATCAGGTCTGCTGGTATAGCTCACGGGCTGACCATCCTTAGGCTCCTTACCGGTGCCCTGCACGTAACCCAGGAAACCGTTAGGGTGCACCGCATCTTTCACAATAGCATTCCATGCTTTTGTAATTACCGGAAGATAAACCGATTTGTCAATGAGGCCTTTGTTAACGCCATAGGCCATACCGTAAATAAAGAGCGAGGTGCCACTTATTTCCTTGCCGCCAAAGTGTCCGGCATCATGCAAGCTCACATTCCAGAGGCCATCTTCGCGTTGCAAAGGCAGTAAAGCAGCCAGCATATCTTTATAATCCTGCATATACTCATTATAGTGAGGATCTGATTTAGGAAGCATGTCGAGCGTCCTGATAAGCGCGGCTACGACCCAACCGTTACCTCGCGACCAGTAGCAGTCTTCGCCATTAGGCTCCTTATAGGGAGGCACGAAATCCTTGTCGCGCCACCAAAGCTTATCAGCATCGTTCCATAAACCCTTGCCGCCATGCTGAGTTTTTGAATACTCGTAAAGGTCGTGCATCTTACGGAAGTAGGAAGGGTCGTTATACAAGACACCGAGTCTTGTAAATACAGGCATCGCCATTTGCAGGGCATCTATCCACCACCAGTCATCAGCCTTATCACTCTTCACCATCAGATCAATGGAAGCTTTGATGTCACTAATTCTATTTTCCTTCTTATCGATAAGGTACAGATCAATATAGGTCTGACCAGCGCAATGGTTATCGGCATTTCGCGTCTGTATGCCACCGGCAAGTCCCCAGTGATGCTTTTCGCCCCAATCAACGGCGTAATTGTAATAAGCTTTTTTCTTCTTTTTATCCTTTTCAATGCGATAAAGTTCCATCAAGCCTTCGTAATATACCCCGCGGGTCCAGATGTTGCTGGGCCGTTCTTTATTGGTGACAATAGACTTTCCCGGATCCGGCCATTTATTCATAAAGTAGTCATTACCCAGGCGCATTACCTTGAGCACATCGCCTTTAGAAGGGAGCTGTTGCTGTGCCGAGGCGCTTAGTGAAAGAGCGAACAGCAGACAACAGGTGAGAAATGTTTTGGATATATTCCTTTTGTTCATTGCATTTACTGGTTAAGTGGTGTATGAATATTTATGAAGCAAGGGCTGCCTAACGCAGGCACTGCTACTTAGGATTTCTTAAGGTATTTAGAGAGATGTTTATCTTTAAGACTTTTGATGCCCTTTATTACCTGTTCCGCATTAACCATAGCACCCGCTTTACTGGTATGCGTATGATCTTTCGAGGTAAAATACCGGTCGCCAACGAGGGTAGCGCCCTCCTGATCGTATACGTCGGCAACCAGCGTGTTCAGATCAATAAATAAAGCGCCGGACTCCTCAGCGGCCTGCTTTGCCCAAAGACCATAGTCGGCAGCGGCACGTTTCACTTTTCCATCGGCCCAGTTATTCCGGGGAATGGGCGAGCAGATGATGGCCGTTGCGCCTTTACTTTTGATCTCTTTAACGAACTCTTTAAGGTAATGACCATAGGTGTAAACAACTTCCTGTTGTTTGGTAATAGGGTTAAATATCTCTTTACTCTCCGGGCCATTTCCTTTAATCGTGCCACGGGCACGCGCGGTATCGTCAAGAGGGCCACCATCATTATGGCCAAACTGCATGATGACAAAGTCGCCTTTTTTTATTTTGGGTGCCACGGCCGCCCAACGACCGCGCAGCATGAAGGTACGGGTGCTGGTGCCGCCGAGAGCTTCATTGGACACCGTAATTTTTGATGTATCGAGGTACGCGGAAATAAAGTTCCCCCAACCCCACAGGGCGTCAGCTCCCTTACCGCTACCATTCTTAACAGTAGAGTCGCCAATAACAAACAGCGTTGGCTTATCTTTTTTCTCTGTCCAGATGAAAGAACAAAGCAAAAGTACAGCGGCGAATAATAGTAATTTTCTCATTCTGATGTTTTATAATAACATAGTCATCCGAGATAGGGTAAACCCCTGCCCGGATTGATTATTTTTCACTTTTCCGAGGTGCCGGCACCAGCACAATATTTGGTATTGGCGGCGCCTTCATATCCTCACCGATATAAAAGGAGGGGTGCGGAGGCTGGTTATATCCGATGTTCTGCCAGGCAATACTGAGCCGGTACTGCGGATCGTGCATTAAGGTATACAGCCGATGTTCCGTAGGGATGGTGCTGGTATAGATGCGCAATTCGCTATTGTCGGCAGTGCGGAAGATGACCTCTTCACGCCAGTCGCCGAGAATGTCGGCGGACAAGCAGGGAGTAGACTTCGTTCCATTATTGGACACACAGCCCTCGGCTGTGAAGATACGTCCCTTGCCGTACTTATCGATACCAGTTCCGTTCAGGAGCTCACGGGTGAAGTCGCCATCCCACCATATTAGGAAGTTTATAGAGGAAGGCTGAGGGCCAATTTTCTGCCCCTGCATATTCAACAGTCCCCGGGAACCACTGAACCACATTTCGCAGCCGGGGTTTGAGGCATCGATGTTTCCGGCTACACCGCGACCCACATCCTGATTCTCCATTCCCGACCAAAGGATACGTCCCGTAGCGGCATCATATACCGCGGCCCCCCAACCCTTGGTGCCATTTTCCAGTTCATGAACACCGAACACCTCCAATCCCGGATGCGCAGGATCCAGATCCGACACATGCAAAGCGTCGCCATGGCGAAGTCCGGTTGAAAAGAGGCCTTTTCCATCATCATCGACCACCATAGAACCATAGATAATTTCATCTTTTCCATCATGATCTACGTCGGCGACACAAAGACCGTGATTTCCCTGTCCCGAAAATTTATTATCTCCATCTTTAGAATCAAAGACCCAGCGTTGCTTCAGTTCGTTATTTTTAAAGTCCCAGGCCGCTAATACAATACGACCGTAATAGCCACGACACATTACGAGAGAGGGATGTATCCCATCGAGATAAGCGATACAAGCCAAAAAGCGATCGGCACGATTGCCTCTTGTATCGTTATGCCCATTGCCGCCCCTTCCACCCCATCCATTAATTGGATAGCGATCAGGAATATAATTTGTGGTATATCTCTCTGCACCGGTTTCCCCATTAAACACCGTAAGGAACTCAGGCCCGTCCAATATCCGGCCTCTGTCATTCACATAGTTCTTCGTTGAGTCACCAATAACCTTTCCCTTTCCGTCAATGGTACCGTCAGCGGTCTTACAACAAAACTCAGCCTTACCGTCACCATCAAGATCATAGACCATAAACTGGGTGTAATGGGCGCCCTCGCGAATATTTTTGCCGAGGTTGATCGTCCAGAGTAAGGTACCATCCAGTTTATAGGCCTGAAAAATGGGAGGATCTGTAAATCCATCGAAGGAATTGTCGGCGCCCCGCCCTGTCTGGTGAAGGATGATCTCATACTCACCATCGCCATCAAGATCGGCTACAGAAGCATCGTTAGCCTTATACCCGGGAATGTTAGCCAGCGGAATTGAGAGATAGGGTTTCGCATCTTTCAGCGCGGGAAGCTTAAAAGATTTGCTCGTAGATTCCTCTTTGTTTCCCACTACAGTTCGTACAAAATAGGAAATATCAGCTTCCGCGCCGGCAGTTTTGTCGATATAGGAGGTTGGCCCCGTTAAGGGTTCGCTATTTAGCTTAAGTGGCGCCTTTGCGGCACTTTTTCTGTAAACATTGAATCCTAACTGCTGGTTCTCAGTTGCCAGAATACGCCAGCTTATAAAAACGCCCTCCGGACAACGCATAGCCACCAGGCCGCGCCCCAGGTCTTCCATCTGCCGTTGCGCGTAAACAGGGCATAGAAAAAGGAGCAACAGGATGCAATACAGCCCTCTGAAAATAATCTTAATATTCATATAACTAATCGGTTAGAATATTTTCGCCAGGCATAATAAACTGCTTATTTTCCGTATCCGGCTTTTTGAGGCCGAAGAAGAAATACAGGGTACGCGTTTTAGGTCCTGAAAGTTTATTTTGTTCGCTCATGGGACCCAGGACAGTAGCATTTGCTGAAATATTCAGCGCGAGTTTCGTTCCTGTCGGAGGGATGCATTCAAGGAAAGAGATATTCCCTGCCGGCAATCCCGGATGCGGGTGCGCGCCGGAAAGAGCATAAAAATCAAACAAACGAACAAAGAGATCCTTCTCAGGACTGGCCACGGTAAACTGCCCCTGTACAGTGTTGAACTCCATCCAGGTAATATCGGAGAAGTAACCCTTAAACTCCGGATACTGCCATGGAGCGCTGCCCGTTTGTGTATTGTTATAGCGATTTTCCCAGATATTATAGGTTACTCCAAAGGGTCTGTTCTTCCATACCCGGTAAGGACCTTTTCCCAGCCAACGTGCGCCAAGGATAAAGTTTTCCGGATAGTTGAAGGTCACACCGCTGAAACTGTAATTGCCATTCAGGGAATATTCGTATTTCATCTCAAGCCAGCCTGAAGAATGCATCTTCCAACGCACATAACTTAAGTCGCCGGTATATTTGGATTCAATGACATAAGCATCGCCTTCTTTGAAGTGGCGCATGGACGAAAACTGAGCATTGCCGCTTACCAGGCGAGGACCTCCATCAAATGAGAGCTTCATACTGGCTTCGTTGGCTAATGATACAATCTCTCCGGATTTCCTACTGAAGCTTACCGATATCCCGGCTGCTTTCAGCGTGATTACGCTGTCAAGATCTGTAGCCTCAACAGTGGTGCTGTACTTCGGCTGAAGCAAAGAACTGATCAATTGCGAATTACTTTTTACCTTCCATACCCAACGATAGAGTTCATTGGAGAATGGATCGTAAGCGGCAAGACTCAGGGCATCATAGGAGCGCCAGTCTTCAGGCAACGCCATATGCAGCGTGCCACTGCTCACAGGACGTATATCAGGAGCCGTAAGGGTTCCGGTCTTCTTAGTTTCATAACCATTCTTCCAGTAATCTTTCTTCGCAAAGTTCAGCAGCTCCCATTTGAAAGAACATTGCTTCAGATTTGTGAAGTGATACCGGTTTTCTACAGCGATAGTGCCGTTAAAATCGGCAGGGAGCTCTGTCATCCTGATTTTTACGGGTGAATAGATCTCACGAATAGCATTTACGCTACCCTCCTTCTCACGATGGGGACCGACTAATCCATCGGGAGCATTTACGCCATTCACGTCAATAATATTATTCTGGTCTGTACGCACAAGTCCCTCATCGGCGAGATCCCAGATGAAGCCTCCGGCACCGCGTTTAGCATTCCAGTGTAAGTCCCAAAAATCAGACAGCGAAGCAGCGCCGCCACCATCGTCCTGAGAATGCAGGAACTCGGTAGGCATATAGATATTTGTGTCGGCAAGAATTTTTTGTGTGCTGTAGTAATCCTCGTAATGATTGCAGTCAATGCCATTGAAAGCGTTTCCTGGTTTATGGTGAGCATGAATTACCGGACGGTTTGAAAGATCGTACAGACCAAAGAGCCCGTCGAGCTGCTTGTTATGCCCACCCTCATTTCCATTACTCCAGAAGATGATGGAAGGATGATTCGCATCACGCTCGACCATTTCTTTAACCAGACGACTGCCCACTTCGGTACTATAGGCCTTTTGCCATCCGGCAAGTTCATCAAGAACATACAAGCCCAGCGAGTCACAGATATTGAGAAAACTCTTATCAGGCGGATAGTGAGAACAGCGAACAGCGTTCATATTCATCTCTTTAATGAGTTTGACATCCATGAGATCAATATCAGCATTTATGCATCGACCACTCTCCGGCCACCACACATGTCTGTTGACGCCTTTCATCTTGATCTTAGTACCGTTGAGGTAGATACCATCACCTTTACGAATTTCGATGGTTCTGAATCCAAACTTATCGGTATAATTAAAAGGCTCTTTTCCTGCCTGTTGCAGGCTTACATTTACTTTATAGAGATTGGGAGTTTCTGCCGACCACAGCTTTGGAGCTCTTGCCTTAGTATTTAGCAGGACTATGCTATCACCAGCATTCACTTTAGCTTTAACGCTGGCAATAATTGTTCCCATAGGATCACTTATCTCAGACACGAGCGTTGCCGCGGAGGTGATACCTTTAAGATGGACACGCGCGCTGAATTGTCCATTGGCCTGGGCGTTCACCGCGATACGCTCAATGTAGGCATTAGGAACCGCTTCAAGATATACAGGGCGGAAAATTCCGCCAAGGATCCAATAGTCAGCCAGGCGCTCCGCGTTATTTACGGAATTATCTGCCGACATTTTGCTTACTGTAGCTTCGAGCAGGTTGTCGGTTCCGAACTTCAGCTTGTCGGTAATATTGTATTTGAATCTGTAGAAGGCCCCCTGGTGAGGTATGCCGGCCAGAGATCCGTTAATCTTTACTTCTGTATCAGTCATCGATCCTTCGAAGACAATGAAGATCTGTTTCCCACGCCAGGCAGCGGGAACATTAAATTTATGACGATAAAGCCCTTTCTCATCGGCAAAGCGAAAGTTCTTACCAAAAGTTACGTAGTCGCGACCATAGTTATAACGGCCGAAACCTTGCTGCTCCCAGTGCGAGGGCACAGGAATTTTGTACCATTTTCCGCTCTTACGACCGCCCGTAGTCCAAAAATCCCAGTCTACGGTATGCTCATTATCTGTACCCGACAGATACATGCGTTGGGCGCCGGGCGCTTGGGCATGTCCCGCGAAGGATGACAGCACAAGCAGGGTAATTAAATAAATCTTCAAATACATCGTGTGTGGTTTATTGTGTTCATCTATGTGTTGGAACTCCCGGCAATCGCTCCCGGATTTTCCGGGGACTGCGATTGCCAGGAGGATATTTATTGGTCTTTACTTAGTATTGCCATTCAACCGCTGGTATATCTCAGCTTCGATAATTACCAGTGATCCTTTGCCGCCCGCTTCGCTGATACCATCATCGAGCTTTTTACCACCCATTTCAACACCGATGCCACTATCATCCTTTCCTGAGTTGGCTGTCATAAGCTGTACGGTAACGGACTTGCCTTCTGTTGGCTTACAAGGGAGGGTAACATATCCAAGGCCTTTTGGCGTAGAGCCTTCAAACACCACCTTGTCGTCAACCAGTATTTTCAATGGATAAACGCGGGTACGGAAATTATTAAGTTTCAGCGTCACTTCATCGATACGTTCCGTTTTGCTGAGGTTATAGCGCATCCACGCGGTAGAAAGATTACCGTCGTTTTTCCATGCGCTGAGTTCATTATCATCGTAACTCTTCGCCGCCTCTTCCTGATTAGCTCCCGCTGTTGCCGAGCTTATTTCCAGGGCTCTCCTGGTCTGCACAAAAGAAGGTGTAGCAGGAGTGGGGCCCCGTCTGAATTGTGGCAATAATCCATCATCAGGCATGCTTAACGCCAAGCCTCGCTCGTCGTTTACGGGAAGTGACTTAAAGGCAACCACAGCAGTTTTCAATCCCGGAGACGATGCTGTGAGCACTACCTGACCAGCGGAGCGGGTAGAGCGGATCAACACACGGTTTACGCCACATTCTACGGGTAGTTTTCTGGAAAGTATATAATTGTCAGGCCCCTGTGCCAGGCCACCGCGCCATTCGGCATTTCCCTTTAACTGGAAGTCAATCATATTCAACGCTGTGGGACAACGATTACCATCTTTATCGACCACTTCCACTTCCGCTAACACGAGATCGGCACCGTCGGCGCGAAAGCCGCGGGGGTTCATGCGTGTAGTAAGACGCAGTCCAACAGGCTCGCCTGCTGTTTTCAGCACGTGCTCAGCAACTTTCTTTCCGAGAGAGTCGTAAGTCAGCGCTTTGATTTCTCCCGGCTGCCAGGCGATATTATTGAAGGTAAAAAGAAAGTTATTACTGCGCGTGCCATAACCTTTAGACTTACCGTTTATAAAAAGCTCTGTCTTTTCTCCTGAAGCGACAACAAAAACATCTTTAACAGTACCTTTTTTATAATTCCAGTGGCCGATGATATGCGCGCGGTAATGTTCGGTGTTGACCCATCCATCCCACATAACCTGATGAGCAAAGAAGCCATCCTTTGCTACCCGCAACGCGTCGACCTCACCGCTACGCCGGTAGTTTTCGGCACCACGGAAGTGGGTATTCGAATCGGAGAAAATAATATTGACGCCGCCAGAGCTCACCCTGTCACCTGTACCGGGGCGCTCAAGCCAGTAATCATGCCAGCGAGCGACATTTTCAATAGCATGGCTATCCTGATTTCTGTTGTAGATGCTGGCATCAGCGCCTTTATACAAAGGGCCGTCGCCATCTTTATGATATGGAGGAGAATACTGATCCCAATACTTACGTAAACCCTCGTCTCTTGAATATTCCATTGCCCACATGGGAATATGGGCACTCTTATTTATATAAAGCATTTCTCCGCCATATTCGGCAACACGGCTGTCGAGCATCTCGCGCGAACCAATAGCACGTCCTCCATTGGGGTCGTAAAGATCGCGCAAGGCCTTCATCTCCGCCATATGCTCCTCGCTGATAGACTCATTGCCGCATTCATAGAAAAAAATGCTCGGGGAATTCCTATTATAGATAATAGCGTCGCGCATAACATCAACGCGCTGTTCCCATCGGGGGCCTTGAACATCGTGTTCGGCATCTCCGGCAGGCATTGCCTGAATAAGGCCTACGCGATCGCAGGACTCAATATCCTGCCGCCAGGGAGTGATGTGCATCCAACGCACCAGGTTGGCATTACTCTCAACCATAAGGCCGTTACTGTAGTCGCTAAGCCAGGGAGGTACCGATAAGCCTATTGCCGGCCACTCATTAGAGCTACGCTGTGCATAGCCTTTAAGCATCAGCACACGGTCATTAAGGTAGACCATGCCCTTTTTATACTCCAGCTTTCTGAAGCCGGTACGGACAGGCAGCTCATCGATGACCTTTCCCTCTACAACGATCTTAGGAGTAACGGTATATAAATATCCATAACCCCAACTCCAGAAGTTAAGGCTTTTAACTACCGAACTGGCACTTAACCGCTTAAGTTCGCCAGCCTGTATGGTTTGCCGGCCCCCGTTGATAAGCTTGATAACCTTTCCGTCCATATCTTTGATTTCGGCAAGAAATTCAAAGGACATCGCTTGTGGATGTTCATTCTTCAGTTCAATATCCACCACCACAGTTGCCTGTTTGTTCGGAATATCAAAATCTTTAGCGTAAACATAATCTCCGGTAGTTTTCAAAAATGTATACAGGGGGAGTGTCTGATACAGCTTATCTGTTAGATGCAGCCACACGTTCTTGCTAAGACCGCCATAGTTGGCGTTGAAGTTCTTGTCGTTCCACTGATAGGGTGAGTTTCTTGCCTTCTCGCGGTAGGTCCATGAGTTGTCAGTTCTTACAGCGATAACATTGTCGGCACCGAAATTAATAAGTGACGTTACGTCGAATGCAAAAGCCGTAATTCCATTCTCATGAATACCCAGATGCTTACCATTAAGGTAGATATCGCCGGCCTGCCTCAGGCCTTCAAATTCTATAAAAACCTTTTTATTCCTTTGTGCCTGCGGAACAGAGAAATGCTTACGATACCAGGCAATGCCTGTAGGAAGCTTATCGATGGCCAACCGGAAGGCGTCATCTTCGTTCCATGCATGGGGAAGCGTCACTGCGGTCCATGAAGCATCGTCAAAATTGGGTGTTGCCGCATCTGAATTATCACCCACAAATAGCTTCCAGCCGATGTTAAAGTTGTATTTCAATCGCGTGTCTTGTTGCGCGCGCACGGCACTCAACAGGATGGTTCCTGCTGTTGCCAGCAGGAATACCATCTTTCCAACAGTTCTCAACCTGGTACAAAAAATTGGTTTCATATTATTTCCTAAATAATCAACAGCTTAATTGAGTTAATTTCCATCGGGTTTAATTATTGACACCGCAGGACTTAAGGGCCAGTAAAAGGACGCGACAGCATCTGGCTGGGCGGGATTAAAGTCAGCCACCCCGGAACGCAGGTATTTAGCCAGCGAGGGTACCTGCTCTTTTATCCCCATCCTCACACATTGTGCAATTTCAAAGGCTCCGTATGGGTTAAAATGAGTGTTATCTGCAAGGGCTTTTTCCTGCCCCGGAAAGGTATTTGCGGGATAGTGCACGAAGGCTTTAAGAGATTCATCAGGACCCCAGGCTTCGTACAGCGTTTTAGTCATGTTGTTAAGATCAATGAGCGCAACATGCTCTTGTTTCGCTACGCGACGTACCGCTTCCGGATAATCGCCAAGTGTAGCAACGATCTTTCCGTTGCCGTCAAAAGATCTACGGTTTACCGATGTTACCAGGACTGGTATTCCACCTCGTTTCTTTGTCTCGCTGATATAGTATAAGAGATCCCGCGTATAGCTGGTAAAGGCACCCACGCCTTCACCTCGTTGTTTCTGGTCGTTATGGCCAAACTCTATAAACAGATAGTCCCCTTTGCGCATCATGCTTAGAATTTTCTGCAGCCGGAGAGATGATTTGAAAGAGCTAAGCGCTTCACCTGACTCGGCAAGATTGGCCACGACCACTTTCCCGGGAACGAAGAATGACGGAATCATCTGTCCCCAGGAGGCGTAAGGCTCCGCTGCCTGATCCACTACGGTAGAATTTCCGGCAAGGAAAACCGTGACGGGATTGATGGCAGGACTAATCTCCACGGCGCATATTTTCGGTTGTCCGCCATTAAATTCTAAGGTCAGTTGCTTATCCCAATGAAAATATGAAAACTCCCGTTGCTTCAAACGGACAGATGTTGTGGTATTAGCAATCTCAGGACTATGAATATTTACGGTGAACATGGCGCTGCGAACTTGCCCATTGGCAGTATTCGCCTGAGCGACCATCATGCGGCGACATTCCGCCCGGAAGGTTTGTGCGGAGGTTCCCGCTTTATCGCCATAAACAATCTTTACATTGTAGTTTCCTTCCGGCAGATTGACGCTAAAGAAGAAAGGCTTGTCAGATGTAAGATAATTGTCGGCAGATTTTGATGCATTAGCGTTGCCTCCCGCTTTTAGCTTTGCGCCCTTTAAGAAGCCATAACCTTTGTTTTGATCATACACATCGTTGGGCATGACGGCGACATAGCTTTTTTCAGGCTTTTTAGAGCCAAAGTCGAACTTCAAGGGAGATTGAGGCGTTTGTGCCAAAAGGCTGTTAGCCACAAGGACAAAGAACACAGAAAGGCGTACGGTTTTCAAAGTCATTGTTACAGGTGGTTAGTGATTAAAGAAGTCCTGCACGCCAAGGCGCAGGACTTCCAAGTAGATTTATAGCATTTTCTACCAGCCGGGATTTTGCATTGCCTGCTTTTCTGCAGCAGTCAACGGATTTCCATTACTGGTGATTACGTCTAAGAATCCCTGAGGAATAGGGCGAAGCATATGCTTATCGGCTACATTTGTGGCCGCGTCGGGATTGAAAGCCTGATCTCTCATTACTAATGTTTTCGTGCGGCTTAAATCCTCCCAACGGAAGAACTCACCCATCAGCTCACGGGAACGTTCATTGAGAATAAAATGTACAAAAGCCTGAGCCTTTCCACTTACGCCCGCGGGATACATCTCAGCGACAGCCTCCGTTGTGCCAGGAGTAAAGGCATTTTCAGAAATATCCATTTGTGTCTTTGTAGAGGTGACAGTGCCTTTTGCAATCTGTTCCGCTTCATAATACACGCCCTCACGAGCTTCGCTCGCAGCGTAGCCGGCACGTTCTCTTAAGATGTTTATATATCTTACAGCATTCGCGTAGTCGCCCTTTCTGCCATATGCCTCGGCCACGATGAGGTATGTTTCAGCAATACGAGCCACAATACCATCACGCGTTCCTTTCTGGCTGGATACGCTTGTACGGAATCCGTCAATATATTTGGACAAGCTTGGATATTGGCTTAAACCCCAGTTGGTAGTTTGCTTTCCGCCATCTGTATAGTAGCGTACATACATACTCTGCTTACGCTTATCCATATTCGCTTTCGTGTAACGCGTATCGTTTTTGCTGTTTACGATGTAGGTAATAGCAGTATCGCCTACAGCAAACTTAGGTTTTCCTACCAAATCCGGGCTTGGAGCTGTAGTAGCGGTCCATGTTGGGATAGTTTTAGCGTTATTAGAGAAATAAGTAAACTTAAAGCTCTTGTAGAAACGAGAGTCTATTTTACGATTGTAAATATCCAGCGCGTAGTCTGTTGGTTTTAAACGCTGAAACTCACGACCATTCGCAATATCACGCGTCATGCCTGGTAGGTTTTGATATACAGACAAGAACCAGAGGTGCGTCTGATTACCGTAACGTCCGGCATTAACATCATTATTATCGAACTGTGCCGCAAGTATGATTTCAGCGTTACTCTCGTTAACATCATTAACCTTGGTGTATCTGAAGATATCAGCATAATTCGCCGCAAGTTTATAGGGAGAGCTGTTTATCACCTTCTCTCCGTAAAAGATTGCACTGTCAAGGTCCGTAGGCTTACTAAAAGAAGAATGCAGCTCACTTGCGCGGTATAAGTAGGCCTTGGCGAGAAAGTGCTGAGCTGCCCCTTTTGAGATACGGCCGAGGATCTCAGCTTTATCGGGAAGCAGATCTACTGCAATGCGGAAGTCGGAGATTATCTGAGCAAATACCTGTTCAGCAGAAGCACGGGTAAAGTCTGTCTCAAGCTGGGTAGAGGGAACCAATTTCAGAGGCACTCCTCCAAACTGATTGACTAACTTAAAGTAATCAAATGCTCGCATGAAATAACACTCGCCCATACGTTTCTGACCGGCCGCTCCCGGATAGTATTGCGGGATATTCTGAATTCCAACATTCGCCGAGTTAATATTAGCGTACATATAATCGAAGATGGTTTGAAGTTCTCCGGTACGCGGATCGAGCGTGTTGGTATAAGTATTAAAATGTACTTTATCTAATCCTCCCCCGTTAGTGAATTCATCAGTACCATAATTCGTGGTTGTATAGACCCATTCGTAGTTGAAATGGAAACGCAGCCCATCATACATACCCGCCACCAACGATTCCAAACCATCGGGAGTCTCATAAAACCTGTTCGTTACAGTGGCAACCATCTTCTCGTCCAGAAAATTCTTACATGCAGAGATTGACAGCGTCGCTGCAGCCAGAAGTCCGGCACCTATATATTTCTTTAATCCTTTCATGACAATAATTTTAGAATGAAGCATTTAAGCCAATCACAAAACTGCGTGAAGTAATGCTGCTGTTCACGTCAGTATCAATAAATCCATTTTTGGTCCATAAGTATGGATTCAACACCTGCGCATAAACTTTCAGGTTATTCACATGATATTTCTTTGTGAAACTTGGAGGAATATTATATCCCAGAGAAACATTCCTCATTTTGATAAAGTCGCCTTTCTGGTAATTCATAGCAGAATAATATTGAGGAGCTCCACCGTTACCGAAATTTGCGCGAGGATAAGCATTCGTTGGATTGTCAGGAGTCCAGTAGTCAACCTTACGCGACTGGAAGCGGCCCTGCATATCTACAGCACCTCCTTCTACCCAGAAATTGAAACGACCATACAGGAAGAACGATAGTTCAATACCTTTATAGTTGAACGTATTGGTGATACCGCCTGTCCAACGAGGGAACTGCGAACCGATAACAACACGGTCATCATTTGGCGTAATCTTGTAGTCGCCATTTACATCCATCACTCTGATATCTCCTGCAACATACTTTTCGCCATTATCATTGAACTTCTTCATCTCGGCAGCGTCAGCTTCCTGCCAGATTCCGACTTTCTTATAATCGTAGTAGTTCTGTAGCGGACGACCGATAAGAAGATTACCAGTAACACCTGTAGCAAGAAGGTCGCCACCAACTGAAGTCTTATATACACGATCTTTATTATAGGATAATGAGAGATCTGTATCCCACTTAAAGTTCTTGTTGCTGATATTCGAGGATGACAGGGTGAAGTCAATACCTTTATTTTTTGTTTCACCAATATTATAATACATTTTGGTATAACCATTTACCGACGGAATAATTCTGTCCATAATCAGATCCGTGGTGTGCGACTGATAATAATCAACGTAACCTCTCAAACGGTTGTTGAAGAAGCCATAGTCAATACCAATATTAAACTGGCCTGTTTTTTCCCAACCTAATACCTGATTTGGCATACGTGCCGGATCCGAGGCTGCAGGGTCTGACGGAATAAAACCGATCATGGAGGTTGTATAGAAAGTTACAGGAAGTTGGGTAAGTACTCCCTGTGTCTGATAAGGAGATACTGAGGAATTTCCGGTAACACCATAACCTACACGTAATTTAAACTGGGATATCCATCGGATGTCGCGCATGAACTCCTCTTCGTTAATTTTCCATCCCAAAGACATGGAAGGGAAGAAGTCCCATTTATTTCCCTTAGCAAGCTGAGTTGCTCCGTCCCACCTACCCGCTGCGGTCAGCAAATACTTATCGGCAAATGAATAATTAACACGTGCCATGTATGACAACAAGCCTCGTCTAGTGTAACCTGTTGAATATCCCTGAAGCTTTCCATCAGAATTAGACTGCAGATTATACCATAACTGACTGGTATAGGGTAAGTTTTGCGCGGACATGTCAGAGCTCTCTAAACGATCGTATGTTGTACTCTGTAGCAACGTCACATTCAATGAATGTTTATCAAAGGTTTTGTCGTAGTATAACAAATTATCCAATGTCCATGCTACGCGTTGTTCCTGTTGAAAACGGGCGTAGTGGGTGGAAGTTGCGGCACCACCACCTCGTAAGGTAGAGTTCTTATCCTGAAAATTACCCATCCGGTAATTTCTGAAGTCGGGACCAAAGTTCGTTCTGAACTTAAAGCCTTTACCGAAATTCAATTCTCCGTAGAAGCTACCCAAAAAACGCCAGGTAGTACGCTCATTAATAACGTATTGATCTTCACGAATGGGATTTACGATATTAATATCATTGCCTGGCAAATAGATGAACTCGCCATTCTCATCAAAGGGTTGCGCGAATGGAAGCATTCCGCGGGCAGCCTGATAAATACCGTTGGCGCCACGACTACCAGTACCTTGATATCCATAGTTTTGCTTACCAAAAGTAGCGTTGATAGATGCGCCTAAGGAAAACCAGGTGGCAGGCTTCATATCAATGCTGGTTTTAAAGCTATACCGTGTAAAATCCTGCCCTTTATTAGTACCTGTTTGTTTCAGGATATTTGCTGACGTGTATGCCATAACTTTCTCTGAACCCACAGTAGCGCTTAAGGTGTGGTCATTGGTAATACCGGTACGGGTAACCATGCTTCCCCAGTCAGTGGTGGGTATCATATTGCCATTGTAAAGCGGAACCTCTGATACGCCCCATTTCGCGGCTTCATCTGTAGTTGTAGGACGCATTTGCGGGATAAGGTTAGCTTCATCTACCCAGGTATAGCCTTTTGCAAGATTCCTCCAGGCTACAGGGTCTGTTCCTAATATCGCCTTATCACCTGCAGGCGTAGCATAAGGGGTAGTATATACACCGGTGGCACGATACGCGTTTCTGCGATATTCGGCATATTCTCCGGAATTAAATACATCCGCCATATCTACCAACTTATCAAAAGTTGAAATACCATTGTAGGTGATCTGCGATGCACCGGCTTTACCTCGTTTAGTAGTTACCAGAATTACACCGTTGGCACCACGTGAGCCAAAAATCGCTGTGGCGGAGGCGTCTTTTAATATGTCGATAGATTCTATATCCTGAGGGCTGATCCCGTCAATACCACCAGCCATCAGAGGGATACCATCCACAACATACAGCGGCGAGTTAGAGGCTTCTAAAGATCTGTTACCACGAATACGGATATCACCAAGCTGACCGGGGCGGTTTGATGAGGTTACGTCTACCCCGGCGGCTCTACCCTGCATAGCCTGCAACGCATTCTGTACGGGCATTTGCTGGATCTCCTTAGCGCCCACGCGTGCCGTGGCACCGGTTACATCACTCTTTTTCATGGTACCGTATCCAACTACCACGACTTCTTCCAGGCTCTTGATATCTTCCTTCAAAGCAACATTAATAGAGCTGCGTCCATTAATTGGCACCTCCTGTGCAGTGAATCCTAAATAGGTAAATACCAAAGTCCCGCGTACATTGGCTGCCGGCACTTTAAGGGTGTAATTACCGTCAAGATCTGTGGTAATTCCTAAGGTAGTGCCTTTGATCTTTACACTAACTCCGGGCAGGGCCTCCCCTTTATCGGAGCTCACTTTTCCCTTTACTACGATATCTCCCTGCTGTGCCGACTTAGCGACGCCAAGGATGATCTGATCATTTATTACTTCAAAGCTAATATTCTTGGTGCTGAGCAAGCGCTTAAGAACGTCAGAGAGTTTTTCGTTTGTGGCGGAGAATATTACTTCCTGCTTCACATCGATGACGTCGCTGCTGAAGACAAATTTCACGTGTGTTTCCGCCTCCAGTTTCGTCAGTAGCGACTGCAAGCTCGAACGACCAGCAGCGATGCTTACTTTGGTATTTAGAACGCCTTGAGCCTTGCCCGGCGCTGCAAGGGTGATGCCGGAGAAAAGAAAACATACGATAAGCTGGGCTACCGTAGATTTAAGCATCACACCCATACGATTTAATCTGGGTATATATTTCATCATTTTATGGTTGTTTTTTATAAATTGTTTGCTAGTTGGTTGGATGATACATCCGTGTTGTTTCGTTTAATTTTGAAAAAGCAATTATCCGGGCTTCCTCTGAAGCCGGATTCCGGAATCTTCTACCACGTAGGAGACATGTAAAGATTTCTCCAACATAAGAAGTACGTCTGCCAGATTAACATCAGAGAAGTCGGCACGCAGGTGATAACTGCCGATTGTACGATCGCGGTAATAGATATTCGCTTTATAACATTGGTTTAAGCGGGCAACAACATTGCGTACAGGCTCATTATCAAAGAAAAGATCCTTCTTGCGCCATAAGGCTACTTCAGCACCTTTACAGTCGTGCATGCGCAAGGTCTGCGTTGATTTAATAACTTCCGCTGACTGTCCGGGAAGCAGGGTTACGCCATTAACGCCCTTACCTTCAGCGTAGTCGACCTGCACCTTTCCACTTGCGACGACCACATTGATAATATCCTCAGCACTGCGGCTACGTACGCTAAACTTAGTGCCAAGAACCTTCGTATCGACTGTGCCGGCACTTACAATAAAGGGCTTCGCTGGGTTATGGAACACCTCAAAAAAGGCATCCCCTTCCATGCGCACCCTGCGTGCCTGCTTATTATATGTTTTATCAATATATACCACTGTTGATGGTTTTAGCCATACAATAGAACTGTCTTCAAACACATACTTTTTAATCTGATTGCTGTGATTTGCAATGCGGATCAGATTCCATGTTTCCGTTTTGGTATTACCGGGCCAGAACATTATGAAGTAAATGAGAGAGAGGCAGGCAGCGACAGACAATGATATTGCTGAGATCATTCCCAGCTTTCCGAAAGATCTGCCGCGGTTATCTTTATCATCAGAAATACCGGCGTCTTTCTTTATCTCGCGCAGCATTTTATTTTCCAGCCGAGTATATTCTTCGGGATCCTGCAGAAACCGTCCCTCAACATCTTCATCAAAAGAATCATACCATGCAAGTACAATCTCCAACTCCTCGGGGTTGCATTCTCCTTTTAAGTATTTCTCAATAAGTTCTCTGGAAATATCGTTTCTCATGCTCTTTAATAGGAACTATACTGTATTAGTAGGGGTGTGTGAGGATACCCCCTATAGCATAATCCGAAAAGCATGTTTTTTATTTACCGCACACTAAAGTCTGGTTTCGGCGATGGCAGCGTAAGGAGGAGCCATCTTCCCGCGGGTCTTAATGAAGATACGATCCAGGGAAAGATCGTCAGCAATGGCATATATTTTTAATATGTGCTTGCCCTTGGCAAGAGCAGTAATGGACGCTTTCACCTCTACTGCATTACGAAGCACATGCTGCTTCCACTGCTCAGAACGCCCCAGTGTTGTCATATCAAGCTGCTGCACTGGTCCGCCGTCAATGCTGAATGCCAGACCGCGCTTTTGATTTTTCCCGGCAGGATGCCCCGGTAAACAGTAAAAATAAAGCTCCGGAGTATCGGCATTCTCATGAATAAGGAAATCATATTCCATACAAGCCTGCGTTTCAACATCGGGAGCAGGGATGCGTGAAGCAGGATGCGTGCTTCGCATTGCAAACGCAGTGTAGGCGATACCTGAAACTTTTATCCAGGCAGACACGGGACTTCCATGCAAACGCGAATAGTTGGATGCATGAATGGAGACGTAACTACGCGCCTCCGCAGCTATTCCCGGGTGTCCGTATTGGCCTGCATTACGAGATGCCACAAGTGGAATATCCCGGCGAAATCCTCCCGCCTGTATGGAAAGCACTCCCTGATGGTCGTTTTTTTTAATCTTTCGCCATTCAGGACGTACGCGAAGACGGATTTCAGAATCGCCATTGACCTTTCCCAGACGGAAACGCTCCTTGCTTATGGCGAAGGCCCCCTTAAGAGCTATGCGGAAGTCCTTAGTTTGCGTAACGTTCCCCTTCAGAAAAACATCTACAAATTTATCATCAGCGCTGGCGTCATCAAAGTAAAGAGTAGAGTCAGAGTCGGTACTATGTCCTTCGGTTACCACACCCCAGGGCTGAGGCTGCTCCGCAAGTTTGAGATTCCTGAAATCCAGCTTCTCAAATACAGGAAGCGAACGGGGCTTCATAGACATCATCCCCTTCCATTTACCTCCGGCAAGTGTATCGTTATAATACTTTGTTGCTCTTACAATCGAAGTGTAAGCGCTGTCGCTCATAGCAGCATAGGTCAAGGCCGAGGTTCTGCCCTGCGCGGCATATAACCATGCCTTATCGCGATATAGAAACTTCTTGTTCATCAAAGATGCGCATACGACAGGATAATATACCAACTGAAAAAAAGGATCGGACTTTCGGTATTGAGGATCCTTCCATAAGCTCTTTACCTGCGCTTCCAGATCCATATACTGATCGACACGTTTCATGGCTTCATCGCCGTAGGCAAAATGCTGATAGGCCGTAAAGGTGGTTGGACGTGTAGGCTCCGTCTGACTCCATCCCATGAATTCGGGTTTACGTTCAAAGGCAAGATCGTAGTATTTCCAAAGAGTGTTACTCAGCTGATCTGTCGCACCACCGGGAAGATTCTCGCTGACCCAATTTTTTAGATGTTGGCGAGCGTATACATCCGAATAAAAAGGTCTGATATCATAAGCCATATCCAGAAAGAATTGCATGGTATATTCACCGGGCTTGATATCACCGACATTCAGAACCCATATTTTACGGGCCTCATGTTGATACGCTTTAAGCATCTGCTGCTGTAAAAGCAAGGGATGGGTAGTTGACAGCCATAGATAATCATGGGGGCGCCCCCAATACGAGGCATGATAATAAACGCCGGCACCTCCGCTGCGGTGTCGTTCAGTGCTATCGCTCAGCCGTTGTATGTAGCCATAATTATCATCAGGCCAGATAAGGGTAACATCTTCAGGAACCTTTAATCCGGTCTCGTAAATGTCGAGCACCTCCTTATAAATAGGAAATGCCTGAGGAATTTTTGTGATGTCAGCATTTACATGCTCCCTTAAAATATTCCTTTGATCGTCGATTACCTGTGATAAGAGCGTAGCGGCCTCAGTGGGGCTTTTTACTCCCTGCATGCCGCTGTCGTGTACACCACGCATGCCCAGGTTATATATCCCAGACAGGTTCCTGGCTTCAATAACGCGAGACTTCCAGTAGTTGTATACCTGCGCCCTATTAGTCTTGTAGTTGAAGCTTCCGAAGCTTGGGGTATTCCATTCTGCTACATTATTCCTTAACATGGGTTCGGCATGTGAGCTTCCGATAATAATACTGTAGTCTTCGGCAAGTTTTACATTTTCAGGAAACTCAAAAAAACCCTTCGTTCCTTCGTGCATCGCGGGCCAGATGAGATTTGCTTTCAGTCTCAATAACAATTCAAATACCTTAGCATACGTTGCGGGTCCGATATTATTAACAAGTGTATCGGTATTGGCAGCCCAGGGCCGTAAGCCCCAATCTTCATCATTAATAAATATTCCGCGGTAGGCTACAGAAGGGCTTTCGGACATAAAAGTTCCCTCCCCGATAAAGACGTCAGATGACACCTGAGGCTTCACGTCGGCCCACCAATGCCATGGAGAAACGCCTATGCGCCGAGATAGCTCAAACAAACCATAGGCAGTTCCACGAGGATCACTCCCGGCGATCAATAACTTTTGCTGAGCACCGGACTTATCGCTTTTAATTGATATCACGAAGCTCTCCGATTGTCGCTTAAGCACTCCGATATCTATTCCTGTAGCGGAGAACAGCGAATCCGCAAGGGGCGATGCACCCAGGCTCGCTGCAATAATGGCAATCTTGGGAAGCTGCTTTTCTGCTGTGAGATAGCGAAAGCTATTGTCTTCACCAGCTCCTTTTAGCTGTAGATCCTTTTTAAATGCTTTTGCTGAGATGGTGACAACGGCTGCTTCCGCAGGGGAAATCAAAAGAGGGGCCTCCGTCTTGTTAGAGATTAATGGAAAAGCGCCCTCTTTCTTCTGAAAATAAACGGTGGGAAAAGAAGAACTCTGTAACTGTGCGAAGGATTGATTGAAAACCAATATACAACACACACACATGTAGAATACGATTCTTCTTTTCCCCATACTAATTACCAATTAAACGGCAGGAACCAGTTATCTTTATTAGTCATGTTGGGAGCGGTCTCACCCCTAGCCTGGAACTTGTCATTTATATGTTTCTGTAAGAATGCTACACCCGTACCCGGAGCTTCTTTCTCCCTTCGTAGCGCGATACGTAGAAGATCACCCCAGCGGTATCCTTCGAATGCCGTTTCCAGGGCTCCTTCCTGTACGAGTTTATCCTCCATAAAAAGAGCCAGACCCGCGTGATCTTTTACCTCACGATAATATGGATTTGGATTGCTCATGTCGAAATATTTCACAGAATCAGCGGGGGTGATGGTTGAATGCATGACGCCCGCGTGATTACGAATACCGGTATGACGGTACCAATCGCCGCGGAATCGAGGAAACTCACCCTCGCGGGCGTCAAACTTGTAAGGATCCGGATAATCTAGAGTATTCATCATATTAGTAACATCCTTAACATTTCGGGCAACCGAAGGATTAGGATCATATGAGTTTAAGATACCATTATTCAGAAATGCATAGGCCAGCTTATGGAAGTTGTCTCTGTTAGTTGCTTCCGCAAACCTAAGATGTAAAATACCAGCACGATATATCATCCATTTACCATTCGTCTCAAATGGAGAGAGCGCACTGTACCCGGCGATCATTTTGTATGCTACAGGTTGTGTATTCTGCGTCGTCCATGAAGAAAATTGACCGCGCGGGTCATAAGGAGAACCGTCAGATCGTGTCTGTGACGACCAATTATTCATCACCCAATCCGACGGAGCAATCAGATATTTTCCCTTGCCTTCATTTCCAAATAACGGAATGAAAGGATTTGTCGGACTAAAACTCTTGTCAAAAGGCAAAGCCCAAATAGCTTCATGATTGAAGCCATATCTTTCACCATAGGGAGAACTAAAGATATTGATCCAGGCTGTACCGACGTTGTAACTATACGTCATTTTATAAATGGTGTAATTGTCATTGCCTCCGTATAAGGTTCCCCATTCTAACACTTTTCTGTAATTGGTAGCAGCCTGCGTGTAATTATTATCCCAAAGATAAAGATCACCAAGCACCATATACTTATTTATAAACATCTTTGAAGTAGAATAACCATCTACGGTGGTATATAATGTGCTTCCTGAGGGATAGTCATCTTTCCATGGTAAGGCTTCCGTAAAAGAGATCAGATCCTTCACAAGCTGATCTAACTTAACCCTGGGGAACAAGGCTGCATTTTTAAGGTCGTCAATATTCTTAACGGGTTCTGTAACATAAGGCACTTCACCATATCTCGTTACGAGCTGGAGATATATCCAGGAACGAAGCGCTCCCAGATCAGAATAACGCATATCGAACTCGTCCTGCTTCAACTTGCCTTCCTCCCTCATTTTTTTAAAATTGCTAAGGGCATCATTAATGTAGAGAATCACCTCGTAGTACGGTCGTGGATCTACATAGGGATTGTCGGCCGTTACGGTGAAATTGCTAAGCTGCTTCATGTATCGGTCGCTGTTGGGAGTAACATCCATGAGATCTCCCCGCAGTTCATTGACAATAATATAGTTGGAGGCAAGATTCATAAACTTGCCGTAAACGCCTATAACCGCCGCATCGGCGTCATAAACATTTTTATACATGTTGTTGTCCGTCAATACCTCCTCTGGATCCACGTCCAATAGCTTTTTACAGGAGAGCAAGCCAGTGCTCATCAGACCGATCAGCATCAACGCAAATATCTTAGTTGTAATAGTTCTCATATTTAAAATCATTACGTCTAGTTATAAACCTACCCTAATTCCTAGCTGAGTCGACTTGTATAAAGGCTGAAGGCCTGTATCTACCCCCTGGGCATAGATGCCCGGGCCGGCACTAAACTCCGGGTCATAGCCTTTGTACTTCGTTAGAGTAAACAGGTTGTTTGAGCTTACATACAGAGTCATATACTTAAACAACTTCGGTTTTTTAAACTGTAAGTCATATGACAGATTCAGTGTACGTAGTCTGAAATAAGAACCATCTTCTATCCAGCGATCTGAAAACCGGCTATTGCCCATTGGGTCGCCCCAGGCAAGTTTTGGAGTTGCAGTTTGCTGGCCCTCACTTCTCCATCTATTTAATACAGCTACGGTTTGATTTTCAATCCCCGATTGCCTTTCATACATTGAACGAGGTCCGTTGTACACGTCATTTCCACTACTAAAAGTGAACAAGGCGTTAAGGGTAAATCCTTGCCATTTAAAGGTATTTGTTACGGTACCAGTAAAGTCAGGATTGGGATTGCCGATTACCACCCGATCTTTATCATTAATATACTTTCTTCCTTCCGCTACGTCTTCCGCATCATCAAAATTGTTCTGGAAGAAAACATCCCCTGCTGCATATTGTCTGACTTCACCCGATGCCAATGTTGTAAACTGATTGGCCTGCGCGGCCTGTTCCGCACCCGCGAATACGCCTGCAGTTCTGTAACCATAGAAAAGATTCGGAGCACTGCCCACCTGCGTAATAAACGTAGCCCCTCCAAAAGAGCTGATCATGCTGTTTCCGGGCAATGCTGTGACCTTGTTTTTGTATTTGGCAATACTGAGGCCCATGTCCCATTTGAATGCGCTATTAATCAGACGACCATTGACACTCAACTCGAATCCTTTAGCAGTCATCTCCCCTCCGTTTGTCAACACCTGTTTTAGTCCCGCTTCTGTAGCGATGTCCTGCCAGGAAATCATATCTTTAGTGACATTCGAGTAGGCATCAAAACTAATATTCAGGCGTTCGCGCAATACAGCCAGATCAAAGCCAATATTCGCTTTATGAACGCTTTCCCACTTAAGTCCGGTGTTGCCAATGTTTCCAACGATAAGTCCCTGCATACCTAACAGATTCTGAGACACGTAATACCTGCGCGCTGTATAATTGCCTATATCATCATTTCCAGCCACAGAGTAACTGGCACGCACTTTCAGCAGATCCACAAACTTACTGTCCTTAAGAAAATCCTCGGAGGATAGCAACCACGCTCCTGCCAGTGAAGGCATGAATGCAAATTGATTCCCTGATATTTTAAGTCCTCCGTTAGCATCTTTTCCAAATCTGGAAGAACCATCAAGCGCAGCGTTAAAAGACAGGTAGTATTTATTTTGCAGATTGTAATCTACATTGAAATAGGTGTTTAGCCATCTGCTGGACCCCAAGCTTCCTGAAATCTGTCTCAAGGCGCCAACACCCTGATCAACAGATATCAAATCGTCTGTCGCCGAATTGAATCCATAGCCGAAGTCACTCTCTGATTCCGAGGAACTATAGCGAATGCCGAGGTTAGAAGACAGGCTACTTCTATTGGCAAATGTTTTATTAAAGGAAAGCCTGGTGTCGCTATTGATCTGAAGGAGGCGTGCAACGTTTGTTCCCGACTGGTTTCTTATCGCTGCTGTAGAGAGCGAGTCATGCGCCAAACCTTTCTCCGGATAGAAGAAATTTTCCCGCGTCTTATTATAGGTAACGCCAATGGTTGTAGCAAGTTTCCATTGTGGATTAAAAGTATAATCTAAACCAGCGATCCCCAAAAAGCGATAGTTTCTGTTCTTTCCTACAACGTCATAGGTTGCAACCATAGGATTACCTATCCCAAAGATATCCTTATCCGCGAAGTTTGGAGAAACAACGCCTTGTTCATTCACTTCATGAGTAGTGAGAAAGGGCGCTTTTATCGCCGCAAGATAAATCGGATTTGTCTGAGGGGCATTCCCACCATTGCGTAAAACCTGATCATTATCCATAAACGACAAGCTTACATTTCCATTCAGCTTGGATCCCAGCTTTAAGTCGCCATTAAAACGAGTGTGGTATTTGCGGCTGTTAGTATTATCGATAATTCCTTTATTATCGATATAGCCGACTGATAAGCCGTAGGTAGCGATGTCATCACCTCCTGTTACCTTAAGATAATAGTTCTGATTAACACTACTTTTTAAAACCTTCGATTGCCAATCTGTATCATTGTGGTAAACGTAGTATTGCTCGTTCTGATCATCCTTCATATAAGGTTGCATCGCAATCATCGAGGATGACCAGCCACGGCTTTGCAACATATCAGAGAGATATACCCGATATTGCGAAGCGTTCATAAGTGGAATATTAGCGGGAGGAGAGTTTATACCCCCATATGCCGCAAAATCAATTTTTGTAGCTACATCTTTGGCTCTTATCGTAGAAATCAATACTACGCCATTTGCTCCTTTTGTGCCGTACATCGTACCACCGTCTTTCAACACGGTAATGTTGTCTATATCCTTTGGATCAATGAAAGTAAGCGGGTTGTCGACGTTACCAGAGATAATGGAACTTCCATAAAATCCGGTATCATAAATCACACCATCCACAACAACGAGCGGCTGATTGGTTGCTGCCAGTGAGGAATAGCCTCGCAGGAACATATTCGCGCCAATACCCGGAGTACCAGAGCGCCGTACCACGTTTAAGCCTGATACCTGCCCTTGCAAATAAGTGTCGGGAGTTTCAGCGTTTGTCGACCAGCCTCCTTGAAGGTTAACGGAAGTTACCGCAAAGGGACTTCTGGCATTAGAATAGGTAGCGTATGGCAACCGTATCTGATTATATTGCGATACATAATCGTCAGCAAAAAGATAGATCTCCATCTTGCTGCCTGGGAGCACCGGTACCGACTTCGTGTGGTAACCCTCGTTTGCAACAGTTACCACGGCATTTTTGTCAGGAGCTATTAAACGGAAGCGACCCTTATCGTCAGTGAAGGCGGTAGAGTAATTTCCGACACTTACGCTCACGCCCGCCAGTACTTTTTTAGTAGCAGCATCCCAAACTACCCCTTGCACTGTAATCTGTTGCTTTGTTTCCTTTTTCGCCGGAGGAGAAACGGGGGTATTCTGCTGAGCATATGATGCCGAGTAAATAGTGGTGGATAACACAACACCCAGCATGGTTGCCTTTCTGAATTGTCTTATTCTATTTTTATAATTCATGTCGTTATAATCCAGGGTTAATAAATTGGCTCAAGCCTTAGGTAATCAAGCAGCAATGAATTCTGCACCGCTGTAGTAACCCGATTGGCAACAAGATATAGATTGATATATCCTTGCCTTTCTACAGACATTTCACCCAGGTAAACTTCATTATAATTGGGAGCGAATGTATTGTCAGCGTTTTTTATAAAGGACTCCTGAATATATCCGAATCCTGTTGAGGCCAGCGGATCGAACACTTCACCTTCCTTAAGCTTCCAGGGCTCATTCCATGTTACCTTCTGCGGAAAGTGAACAATATCCGTTGCTCCTGCGGCTGGTGTCAGCGAGAAGTCGCGAATCATTCGCCAGTAAACCTTGTACCTGCCGGAATAGACGTTAGCCGAAAATCTCACCCATACGCCATTGGTTGTATGGGTGTTATTCATGATGTCTCTTAAGATTGTTCCATCAGGAGCTCTCCTGGTGCGGCGAGTCAGCGCAATCGTAGCGGGTTCCACCTGACTGTAATTCTCGCCTTCAACCTTAATAGGCTTAATCTTATCAATCATCTCATAATGCAACGCGCGTAACACGTGAACAATTCCATTGCTTGCGGGATAGCTTTGCACGATATCGCCCTTTGAAACCGAGAACTTTACGCTATCATTGCTGTAGAAGAAGGCCGGTAAATGATCAGCATCGTATGCCTTACCAACAATAGCGAGGTCTTTTACTGTTCCGAAAGCCGCTCCACGCATCGTGGCCCGCGCCGTTGAATCATTATAAAAGGGTTTCAACTTTTCAAACTCCGTGGCATACAAATTATCCTCTAATACAAAATAGGTATATTGACGTTGCTCATTATCCAAACGCGCTACATTCTTGATATAACCGTTGGTTACCGTAAACACGCTATCATAAACAGGTAGTCCCTGATCGTTTACGCCTATTTGCTTTGAATTTTCCAAATCAAATTCCCTGACAGACCAACTATTAATGAAGTCCTGCTGCGAACCAGCAGGCAATGCCTGAAAGATCTCCCATATGTTTTTCTCAGCGATCAGCGGATGATTTATTACGTGAAGAACCCCGTTGCCGGTATACAGATCCTTCTCCTTTATCGCAGCATTCTCAACCGTAGAGGCTGTAAACTCCAATGGCTTTCCCTTGAGGGATATAATACGCATAGTAGTATCGGCGGTACTGGTTGTAAAATAAGCCTGTGAAGCGACGTGATAAGCGACGAAGTTCTTCATCAGGGAGTCTGCCGACTGAGCACCACTGGCTTGCAGAACATTATCGAAATCACTGTTATCAGGGGCCCACACCGTAAAGGATTTAGAAGATTGCAACACCTTATCATATCCCGTTTTTATCAGCAGGTCTCTGAACTTAGAAAGCTCAGGTTTGCTGTCAATCAGATCCATCAAGTTCCCTGCGAGCACAGGGTTCTTAATTTCGGTATGATCATCCCAGGCATCCTTGCATGCCGACATCGCAGCTGCAAGGACTACCATCATTATTAAAATATATCTGAATCTCATCATGATAGCTTCTAGTTAGTAGGTTTTTGAATAATGGTTCCATTGGTATGGAAGCGTGGCCATAACTGATCCATATCAGCAGGAATGAAATGAACCATATCAATCCAGGTACCATTCCCGTCGCCGGCACCTGTTCCGATTCCTTCAAATCGGATCACATGTTTATCTGTGGTCGCGATATCAAGGGTGCCCAGATAACGACAAACATAATTTGAACTTCCCGTCTGCTCTGTATGCCACTTGAAGCCCAGCGCTTCCATTTCTGAGTCGCTTACATTCCTGATGCCATATTCAGCGAAATTTATAATTCTTGCCAGGGGATTTCCATCGACATATACCTGCGCCAAGGGCGACCTGGTATTTGTTCTGTAACTTACCCATACTTTATACCTTCCTCTAACAATCAAAGGTGTGTCGAATTCAAACCAGTGGGCGCGTTTGGTAGAGGGGTTACCTGCAAATGGAATCATGAAGCGGTTACCCTTAAAGTGTCCGGCACCCGCATTTCCCTGATAATTAATCGTGTAACCGCTCTCCCAACGTACACCGGCGAGCTTAGCGATACCGTTAATCACACCGCCGTTAAATGCAGGCTGCGACATTAACTCAGGCTGATCGGTAACATCAAAATACACCCCGTAAGGACTTCGCACCTTTATTCCGAAATGCCCTCCTATAACATGCAGCACCCCGTTACTGGCAGAGTTATCACTCAATGGACGGCTGATTCCTACACCGGGTTCATGAATACCATTAAATGTATCGTCGTTTACTAATATCTCATCGCGTTGCTGCTTGGTCGTGATCACTTCAAAAGGAGCAAAGGTGCTATGGGAAGTTGCAGAGACGATGTCCGCCAGATATTTAATATCGGGCAGTATGTGATAGGCGGCAAAGAGGTAAAGACTGTCTGCCGGATTCTTAGGGTTCCCTGTCTTACACAAACGAGCTTTCAAGCTTTCATACGTCGGAAAGCCCGCACTGGCAAGCACCTCATCACTCTCAACCATGAGCGTCTGCCATCTTCTAGTACTATCAGGATTCGTATTATTCACAGGTAGCACATTCAGCGTATCAAAAAATCCTGTTTCCTTAAGCATCTGGTTAAAGATTGAAAAGCGAGGATCCGCGGCAACCATCTCCGCAATTGTCTTGTTAGCAGGCTCCAGCACCTTATCGATAGCATGAATTATTCCGTTACCAGTACGTATATTGGGGGTGATGATATTCGTGCTACGGTTTACAGTAAACTTAGCTGAACCTCCGGCGCTATTTACCCCCGTGATAAGATACTGGCCATACATTGTCAGGCGGGGAAGCTTACCATCAGTAAACTTAGTGGTAGCCACCGTATCCTCCATGATATGATACTTCACCAGATCCATAAGCTGCTCGGGAGCAAGAGCTTCTACCGAAGCCGCACCCTTCTCTTTCAGATAAGCACTTATCGCCTCATTCGTAGGAGCGAACACGGTGTATTCTCCATAAGCACCAAGGAAAGCCGCAGTTTTAGTTAATGTAAGGACCTTCCTGAACTCTGAATATGTAGATGAATTTTCATCAAGATAACCCAGAATATTAACATCCGATGTTGTTGAATAAATGATGTTATCCTTTTTACACGCCGCTGTAATAAGCACCAGTGCACAGGCGATTTCAAAAATGCGTCTGAATACACGTTTTACTATTGTTTTCATATACTCGGATTTACATTATTTATAAAAAGGGTTCTGAACCAATAAGGAGCCGCCACGAATTAGCTCATCAGCATTTACCGGAAGATAATGGCTATTAGTATCCTGGTATTTGGCGCGTACCGACTGTTGATTGTTTCCCGGCGCGTTGACCAATACGATATCAATCATCTTGTTGAAAAGGCTGGTACCATAATTATTGCGCTTAGCATTTCGAAGCACATCGAACCAACGCTTACCTTCAAACGAAAACTCCCGTGCCCGCTCATCAAGGATATACTCCGCAATTCCTTCTTTATCGGAAGGATCTGGATTAACGTCCGTAGCAGGCAAGGCATGAGCCCGGTCTCTGACTGTCTTCACCAAACTGAGGGACTCGGCGCCCTGATCAAGCCAATTCAGTGCTTCTGCCTTCATTAGAAGAACGTCAGCATAACGGTACATGATCCAGTGAGCCGTATAATCATTAATTGGCCTGCCTAACACATCTCCCTGTCCAGCGTTAATTCCTGCGTATTTCCAAATGATATTGTTGTTGGCCGCGATAAAAGAAAAACCATTGGCCCTAAAGTCGTAGTTCAAGGGATTATTGATATCGACAGTATAGATATTGTCAGAAACCACGGAATTTGCCGCAAACTGATAGCCTCTGGGGTCGAACAGCATAGTATAAAAAGGGTTGAGCTTTTGCTGATCGAACTGTAGTTCAAAAATCGCTTCGTTTGAATTTCCCTGGTAATACAGAATGCTGAAAAGACGACTTTGGGTACTTTCCGTTATCAGTCCGAATTTTCCTGAAGCGATAACCTTATTACAGGCATTTACGCAATTCTGATAATCATCCATCCAGAGAAAAGCGTCCGCCTGAATAGCATTTACGGTGTAACGAGTCACACGTCCTTTATCTTTATCGCTGTTGCCGTAGGTAACGAAAACATTTTTTTCGGCAAAATCCAGATCTGAAATGATCTGATTATAGATCTCCTCCTTACTGCTTTTTCCTATACGTTCAACATCCGCATCGGTATAGGATGGAGTCAGTTTTAAAGGTGCTTCTCCCCAGATACGCAATATGTAGAAGTACATCAAGCCCCGTATAGCATAGGCCTCGCCCAAATAGGCGTTCATCGTGGCTTCTGTTAAAGTGGGGTCGCTTTCTTTTACTGATGACCCTTGCTGAATCACCATATTACAATAATTAATAGTTGAATAGATGCTGGCCCAACTGGAATAGCCATTATTAGCTAAAACATTGGTGGTCATCAGATTCTGCTGATCAATAGTTGTTGTCGTGGTGGCCATCAACATATCCGCCCGGGCTTCCCCCCATACGAATAAGTTCGCAACCAAAGGCTCGGCTAACAGCGAGGCATAGATTCCTACAACCGCTGCATTCAGCTGCTCTTTTGTTTTCCAAAAGTCGCCACCAGTGATACCATTCTGAGGCTTCAGCTCAAGCCACTTATTACAAGATCCGCTGACCAATGCCAGCATAGCGATTACTACAATAAATATCTTCTTTTTCATCTCTTCCGTTCATCTAGTTAAAATCCGAGGGTTACTCCCACAACGAAATTCTTGGTTGGGGGTGTCAGGCTGTTATCCTGAGCGTAACTGAAGGGATCAGTATTTCCACGGATGGATACATCCGGATCCTGCCCTGTATAGTTTGTCCAGGTATAAAGATTTTCCGCTGTCAAGTAGAATGTTCCATTTTTCAGGCCGAGCTTATTCAGCAATTCCCTTTTCATCATATACCTCAGAGTCACCTGTCTCAGTCGAATGAAGGAAGCATTCTCAACATACCGGTCAGATCCTAACCAATTGTAGCCCTGACGATATAAGGCTCGCGGCATATCGGTTTCGTCGCCAGGATTACGCCAGCGCCTTAATACCGCGGTACTTTGGTTATTAAAACCGAACATATTGGTGGTGTTCATTTTACCTCCATTTATAAGGTCATAGTTCTGACGATAGTTAAAGAAGGTTTGTATTGACCAGGATCCCTGATAGTTAAGATTAAAGCCAAATCCGCCGGTGATCTTGGGAATACTATTTCCGAGATATACCATATCCCGATAGTCTATACTTCCGTCATGGTTTAGATCCTCATATTTCGCATCTCCCGGTTGGAATACATAATCTGTTGCCGGATAGTTAAATCGCATCTTAATATTTTGACCATTTGGCCCCTGAATAGCTTCGCCATCTGCCGAACGGGCATAGGTATCGGCCTCATCCCGGTAAACACCTAAGTATTTAAATCCGTAGAATGATCCGAACGGATTACCGATTTGCAGATAGGTTTTGTATTTCCCGTTCTCCCCGATCCTCGCATTGTTCTCTCTTGGATAGTACTCAGACACCGACCTTACAGTGTTTATGTTCTGGGCAATGTTAAAGTCGATACTAAGTGTCCAGTTCTTTGTTTTTAACGGAATAGTATTGAAGAGTAACTCCCAGCCTTTGTTATCCATAGTACCCACGTTGAACATCAGCGTATTATATCCGGTATAGGTTGGCAGTTGTAACTTGTCAAACAACAGATCTCTGGTAGTATTCTTATAGATTTCAGCGTCTAATCTGAGTCTGTTGCCGAACAGAGCGATGTTAAAACCTAAGTTCTTGCCGACAAGGGTTTCCCAACGCAGATTGTCCAACTGTAAGGAAGCAGGAAACACACCCGCTTCGCCCTGATACGTCCAACCGAAAGTTCCGAAGTTGTTATAAAAAAGATAGTTCTTACCCGGAGCCTTTCCGGCATGTCCGTAACTCGCCCGGAAGCTCAGGTCATCAATGAACTTATATTTGCTCATAAATGGTTCTCCGCCTTCACCGGCAAGACGATAGCGAAGCGATACCGCCGGAAAGATCCCGGAGCGATTGTTAGGACCAAAGCGAGAATTACCATCCAGTCGCGCGCTGGCATTAATGATGTACCGGTCTTTATAGCCATATTGTGCGTTCAGCAAAAAGCCTATCGTACGATACTGATCGAATCCAGAGGTTAACCCTCCCGTTATAACCCGCGCAGGAATAGAAGTATCCGTCAGGTCTGAAGAGGCTGAATTAGATGTCAGCGTAGTTTGGGTTTGCCCGCGTTCGTCAGAAGTCTGGATGGAAAATAAGGATGTCAGCGTATGCCCGTGATTCAGTTGCGGATTAAAGAGTAGCTTAAAATTTGAAGAAACACCAAACCCATCCCAGTCAGAATCCGTGGCCCTGTTTACGAAGGACTCCGTAAAGTTTCTTCCCGTCGCGATTTGTGGAAGGAAGGTATTCGTCTTCGAACTGTTTATATCGAATTGCAAGTCGAAAGTTGCCAACAACCATGTTGGAACGATATCGTAGCGAAGGTTGAACTTAGGCACTACGCGTTGCACCTGCGTGTTTAAAAATCCCTGATCGGCCATTGCCAAAGGATTAAATGTTCCCGTAACGCGTAGCTTCTCGTCGAAGCCAAAGGTTCCCTGAATGTTGGAAAGTGGCGAAAAATACACAGGCGTCATATTGCCATATTCATCGTACTCATAAGGCGACATATTAGGCATCTTCTGGTAGGCGACGTCACGGATCTTATCGGTAAAGTTTCCCGGATTCTGAGAATAAGTATAACCAATGTCGGTACTGAAGCGTATACGGCTAGATACGGTGAAATCTAAATTCACCCGCGAGGTGATTCGCTCAAGGGCAGTTCCTTTGGTAGTACCCTTAGAGTTCAGATAGCCAATAGAAGCATAATACTTGGCTTTCTGACCACCACCACGCATTGAAACGTTATGATCCTGAATAACCCCGGTTTGTGTAATCTGATCAATCCAATTAGTATTATTACTATAATTATAATAATAGTAAGGATCATTAGGATCATACAAAAACTCCTTGTTTGTATTTCTGTTCAAAGGCAGACCACCTCCGTTAGAAACCATCTCCGGAACAAGCATCGAAAACTGATCTCCAGAGAGCAATGGAATCGGACGAGGTTGCTTATTCAGCGTTCCTCTGAAGTTGTATGATATCATCGGTTTGCCGATCACCCCCCGCTTTGTTTTGATCATCAACACCCCATTTGCGGCTCTTGCTCCCCATACGGCAGTAGAGGCAGCGTCCTTCAGCACCGTAATCTCCTCAATATCAGTTGGCGCGATATTGAGCAACTGGGCGTAACCCTGAGAGTCAGCGCTTCCGAAGTCGAAATTCTCAGGAATAGTTGTTTCAAAGGGCATTCCATCTACCACGATTAAAGGATTAGAATTACCCGTCAGCGAAGCGGTACCACGTATCTTGATAGACATACCCGCACCCGGATCTCCGGATGTGGTACCAAAGTCTACGCCCGGCATGCGCCCTTGCAATGCCTGATCTACCGAGGCCGCCGAAAGCTCCTTCAGGTCATCTCCTCTGACTGTGGTTACAGCTCCTGTGATATTGCGTTCTGCGATGATAAGTCCTCCACCGGTGGTAGTGGTTTTTCTCGCTCTGATGATAACATCCTCCAGATCCTTTGATGAACCATCAAGTGACACAGTTAAACTGGCACGCCCCGCCAGATTAATGACGGAAGTTCTGTAGCTAATAAAGGAAACGGATATTCGTGCCTGTAAGCTGGTTACGCGTAAAGCGAAATTACCATCCATGTCGGTAGAAATACCAGCGACAGTACGACCATCTTTATCTAGTTCCACCACGGAGGCTCCGGCGATAGGCCTTTTGTCCTGCTTGTCTATGACCTTTCCACGCACGATAACCCGCTGTGCTGCTGTTTGAGCCATTAACTCCGGCCCCCAAAGTAGCAATAACAGCACCGCCATAATTTTACAGCCATGGAGCACCTGCCTTATTATGATCGATATATAAATCTTAATCTGCATATTCAAGTACTTTATTGATTGAGTGAATAAGAGTTCTGTTCGAAAGATTATTGCTTAGTACCTGATTGGTTGTGACGAAATTCCCCTTTGAATCAAGTAAACGCAGCGAGGAAGTTTGCTTAGTTACGTTTACATATTCCTTTTCGCCGTCAAGGCTTGCCAGCAACGTTTCCACCGCTGTAGCATCGTCCGGCTTTCCATCATCTGCAATCGTCTTCTTATTCAGGATGTGATATTTGATAAACTTCGATACTTTCTCAATCTGATCCTGCGCAGGAGCGAAGGTCGGAGCTCCCGTGCTTGCATTTCCGGGTAAGAGTCCCTTCCTGACAGCGTCCTCAATGGCGGCATTCGTTGGTACGAATATCGTGTAAGAAGTTCCTGTACTTGTCCCCGTAATTACCTGAGTAGTGGCATTATACACCACAGAATTAAGAAGATAATTATAGAAGTGACTAAAATTAGCCGGATCCGATGCTGCCAGCTTCTGCAAATGAAAGCCTATCTCCTTCTCCGTGAATTTTATTATTCCTGAGGTGCTGTACGCGTGACCGTTAATGGTATTTTCAGACGATGTCACTGTAGCTACATCACCAACATCTTCATTGCCAGCCCCATATAGCTTTCCATTATCATATTTTATGTATTCATCATTATAGGTTAGTAGCAACCCCCGGCCGGAAAGACTAGGCAGATCTCCATTGATAATAGAGTTTTGTACAATCCGATGGGCTCTCGTTTGCGAGGCCTGCGCATTTTGCTCAACACCATTCAAGGTATACACCCATTTAATGTATTGCGAACTATAGGTTATATTAGCCTGAGCAAACTGGCTATCTGAAATGGTAAATATCGTAAACTTACGGTTCGGATTTATCAACGAATATTTGACACTCGTTTCTTCCAGTGCTCTGACAAATAAGAGATAGGCAGGATCAAGATAAGGAACAGAGTAGGTGGTGCTAAATACGTTAGCTCGCTGAACATTATCCACTCCATAAAACATGCCGTTACTCATGATCTTTTCTTCACGCACATCAGCAAGGTCAAAGGTAGCCCGTTCATTTTGCGCGTTGGGAAGCGTCTTTAACTGCGAATGCCATAAGCTGGCAGACCACATATGCGACCGAAGAAAATCATTCAATACCGAAGCCGGAGCAGCATCAAAGGATTTGAACTTTCTTAAAATTCCCGTCTGCGGATTATATAAATATTCATTCATGGCCGTATTGCTCGGAGCCACCAGACTGAATCCATCCATTTGCGGGTCGGTAGTATTATTAGTAAAATTCTCACTATTGGGAGCAAAAGCTAAAGCCGAACTATATAGCTTAACAAACACTTTGTCGGTGGCTCCGGTCAGCACCTTGTATCTGCTTGTCAGATCAGCATTCTCAACATAGCTTACCATATAATCATCCAAAAGCTTCTTAAAAGCCGAGTACTCCGGCCTGGTGGCCAGCTCATCGTCAATATTCTTAAGAGGAGTAATTACATGATCTATCTCATGAATCACGCCGTTCTCTGCAAGAATATCTGCATTAACCACTGATGATCCCGCGACGTTGAACCCTGAATAGGTGATATTGGGAAAAACAGCATTGTAATCGGCGGCAGTTAGCTGTTTGTTGTCCATAAATCCCTGAATGAAATAAGGAATATGCTTATTGTTATTATCATTGGCGATATAGGCGCCGGAATTTACGCCATCTTTAGCCGTTGAATTTCCGTCGACAATCTTCTTATACTGGGCATTAGGACCGTCCTTAACAAAATCATAATAGGCCGTACGGCGTTTGTAGGCCATATTTGGCTGACCGCCACCAGCTACCTGATAATTCGTTAATTGATCCTTACGATAGGCATCTATCACGAGACTATACTTAACGATAGCCTGAGCATCCTTAACCGAGATCTGGTCAACAGAACCGATGCCATTTTCCTTGAAATATAATGAGAAGGCTGCGTCATTAGGGGCGAACAACGTCCACCAGCCCTGCGAGCTTAAGATGGTCTTATACCCCGCTTTATCTGCTAAAGCTAAAAAGGATTTAAAGTTTTGCCTTTCCTCAAGTTGCTGATAGATGGGCGCTCCTAGCCAGTCTGGCCGTCCATAATAGTCATCCCATTCTTTCTTGCTGCATGCTGATAACAGCCAAAATGCAAGAAACAAAAATGGAAGTCTGAAATCCCTGATATTCATAAAAATTGGTTTATAACATTCCCGTTTGCGTCAAAAACGCCCTGCTTCCAGGATTCTGACACATTAGCTGGTACTGTAAAATAATTGATTTATTTGCTTACGAAGTTTACAACAACTACATAGTGCTCGTGACTCCAGCCCTCAACACCTTCATTTACAAACAAATAGGCACTGGGTCTAACACCTGAGGACAATCGCCAGAGCGAGTAGCGGAAGTAATTCTATAAATCGGTTAAGTAAAGTTTATCTCATTAATTTCTCCTTCATATTATTGTTTAGTTAGGTTATTTGTTAGATCAGGTCTTTGATTCCCGATCTTAGATTTCTTAGTGCTTTGGTCATATGGTTTTCCACGGTCTTTTCTGATATTCCGAGCGTTTGCGCAATTTCCTTGTTATTAAGATGCTCCTTTCTGCTCAGCACATATACCGCTCTGCATTTCTCAGGCAAAGCTTCTACACGTTCATCAAGCGCCCGGTTAATGGTTTTTATATCGATAAGATTCTCTATCAGAGCATCCTGTGCTTCGGTATCAAACACCATCTTCTCCTGATATGTCTTACGAGATTCGTTCTTGTGATAATGGGAAAACACCTGATACTTTACTGAAGTGGTTACGTAGGCGTTAAAGGAAGTATGAATTTCCAACGTTTGACGTTTCGTCCAAAGTCCCGTAAAAAAGTCCTGCACAATTTCCTCACACACCTCCTTATCCCGGAGTCTCCGATAAGCAGCGATATACAATTTCGACCAATATCGTTTATATAAAGCCTCGAAAGCAGCAACATTTCCGGCTTTAAGAAAGGCGAGCAACTCCTCGTCGGTCTTGACTTTGAATAAATTCATGGTATAGCAGTTAGTTCCAATCCTTGATTAACTTGGTTTTAGTCAAAAAGACACATAACATGATGTCTCTTGTCTCGCGATATACCCCCAATCCAAAAAGAAATTTTTTTTCAGGATACTCAGCCATATCTGAATGGCAAAGGCTAAAAATCAGGCAATAACAGGCAACATCGACCCGCAGTCAGGACATAACACATCCCCCTGGAGATCAACAGATAGCCAGCAATGACAGACGCAATCGCGAAACAGCAATGATTTTAATTAGGTCTTGTAACCCGTCAATAAGTAAATTGATTTTTTCATTGAATTCAGATTAGTTGATTTATCCCTTATCGTTAAAGGCAAAAGCGTTCTGCGTAATCATTCCCTTTCATACACATACAGAAAGCCGCGTCTGCCTTTTCAACAATTATTTTATCGGTTAAGTAGCGCTTCCCAGCGCAATAGTATGAATACAAATGTATGTTTTAGGACCAATGCATATCTATAGATTTTGACACTTAAACTATAGGTTTTGACAGTATTCCCTCTCAAACCCGCGGCATCAACAAAATGACAATTCACCAAATCAGTAAGTTACTAGTTCAAAAGTTAAAGCAAGATTCCGGAACTCCACCTGATAAGCTTTATCTTTGAATAGAATTTAGCTATGACACTCGTACAACTCGAATATATTGTTGCCGTAGACACCTACCGTAGTTTTGTAACAGCAGCGGAGAAAAGTTTTGTAACGCAGCCTACTTTAAGCATGCAGATACAAAAGCTTGAAGACAGCCTGGGCGCCAAGCTGTTTGACAGAAGCAAGCAACCTGTAGTACCCACAGAAATTGGCGTATTAGTAATAGAGCAGGCCAGAAACACCCTTGCGGAGGCTGCAAAGCTTCAGGAGCTCGTAGACAGCCACAAAAAAGAACTCGCCGGAGAGTTACGAGTAGGCGTCATTCCCACGATCGCTCCATATCTACTGCCAAAGGTTGTAGCACAGTTCACCGAGAAATACGATAAAGTGCAACTGAGCATCTGGGAGTATACTACAGAACAGATTATTCAGAAACTTAAAAGCGGATTACTGGATTGCGGCATACTTTCTACTCCTCTTGAAGATCGCAGCTTAAACGAGAAACCTCTTTTCTATGAAGATTTTGTGGTTTACGCCTCTTCAGATCAGGGAATATTAAAGAAAAAAAAGATCAATGCCCCGGACTTAAACGACGAAGATATATGGTTGCTTAACGAAGGTCATTGCATGCGCAATCAGATACTATCGCTATGCTCCCGAAAAAAACAGGAAGGTAACAGACGTTTTGAATATAATACAGGAAGCATAGAAACGCTCAAACGCATGGTCGATATTAATGATGGAATAACAATCCTCCCAGAGCTATGCCTTGCCGACTTTAGTGAGGATCAGCATCTACGTGTGCGTAGGTTCAACAGCCCCGTTCCAGCCAGAGAGATAAGCATTGTAACCCATAGAAACTTCCTTAAAAGAAACATCATCAATGCCCTGCAAGCGGAGATCACGGCGAGCATCCCTCAGGAAATGCAACAAAAGAAGAAGAAGGAGATTCTCGAAACGCTTATGTAACTATCGACAAAGCTAAAACTGCAACACCTTCTTTTGTAAAACTTTCATGCTCACTCCTTTTAAGAGCGCTGCCGGCGCTTTATCCAGACGAGCTTTGACTTGATGCTCAAAGAACACCTTTCTGCGTTTATCCCAGGGAAGTATTTCCAGAATAAACTCCCTGCCACCACCATGCCCGGCATCAACGATAAATGGCAGTCCTGAGTAGAAATCATCAGCAATGAGACGTCCCTGCTCATAAAGCGCGCCGGTGTCGCCTGAATAATCTATTTGCAATAGCCGCCGCTCCCCCTGTTCACACGCAGGAATTCTGATCCTAAAGTATCGGGCGCCGCTATCAATCCTTAAGTTTGTCTGATAAACAGGGCCGGGCTGTTCAGCATTTCGCGGCGTAAGTCTATCGTCCTCTGGCAGAGAAGCTACTGCGGGAGGCAGGGTTTTGATATCATCTATCGAGCTAAACTCAACCGTTACCATATCTTTCTTCACATGATACCCATAAGTATGGAAGTGAGGGATTATTCCGCGGTTGGCAGTCAACGATCTATCTTTCCTAAAACGACGATTATCCGGAAAAACAGAAAATACGTGTTTTCCTGCCGACTCAGCAATCAACGACAGCGAACCGGCATCTAACAGTGGCGGAAGGTTTGCATGCACAAGATAATCCTGCCGTGGCCCTGAAAGTTTCCAGCAGTCACGCGCGGTACTTTCAGTAAGGCTTAGAATACGCAATTTCTTTCCGTCATTCTGAACAATTTCAATCATGGAGCCGTCTCCACTCACAGCAATACGAAATTCTCCATCAACAGCCTTTATAGCCACCTGATCCTGAACCACTCTCCGTATATGATCTCCATTAAGAACATAGTGTGCATCTTGTCCCTTCGGAATAAAAAACACATATGTGGGAATGGCTCCTCTCAGCAGACAAAAAGGCTGAAGACTTGCCCAACGTAAAGCTACTCTTCCCAGAGGCATATTGATCGGAAAGACAGCCTGCAATCCTGATACAATATTGAGATCACTACTTCCCAGTCTGCGTTCATGGCTATCAGGCAACTTAATTGTTAAATCAAGTTCACGAAAGGCAGGTAGCTCAAGCTGCCGCTGATAGTTACTAACGAAAAGAAAAGCACATGAATCCTTGGATCGTAGGGAGAGCCTTGGCTTAGTCACGTCACCAGCCTCTGCAACACCATCAGCGGGAAAGGACGCGTGCATTGGGGCAAGTTGATCGCCAAAATCGTTCAAAAAATAATGTAAGAGTTTAAAGTCTTTATAAGAATCACGAAGCTGTCCGGCCTCACCAATGGGCGACTGAAAATCATAACTTATCAATGGATAATCATTAGGATATTTTGTTGCTCTGGACTCCTGCATCGTACTAAAATCCCCAATAGGATTAGAACCTCCGTGAAACATGTAATATCCCATGAGGTTAGCGCCCGAACCTGCCTTTACATAGGCCATAGCTGTTACATCCGCGGAGCTTATCAACGGACGTCGATGGTATGTTATCTGATTGCCGGCACCCATTTCAGCGGTCGCGTAAGGAAAAGGGTAGGAATCCCTGATCTTCTGCTGATCCTGCGCCCCCAGTAAATCCGCACCTATCGAAGGATCATTACTCAAGGGACCAAAGAGATAGTTTCCCGACAGCTTTAGCTGTTCGGTGCGCTTGTCCCAGGGAGCCTCAGGATAAGCTCCCCATACCAATACCAGTTCCCGTTGCTTCTGATCCGATCCCGGCCAACCCGTAGCTGAATAATAAGGAACGTCAATGTTACGGTCGACTGCCATCTGCTTAAGTTTAAGTATATGACTTAATCCGGCAGGATTATTAAATCGGTATTCATTCTCTATTTGCGCGCCAATCACCGGTCCTCCATCTTTAAACATATAGCCCTTTGTCTGAGCGCTCAGCGCGTCAAACCAACCCGATACCGCCTGGAGATAGGCCTCATCATTCCTTCGGGTGTTGCCCGCTTTTACGATATAATCAGGCAATCCTCCATTGCGAACTTCGCCGTGGCACCAGGGACCAATACGAAGCCACACATACATCTTGTGTTTTGCACAAATGTCAAGAAACAAGCGTAGATCTTTATTCCCCTTCCAGTTAAAGGCTCCTGGTTTCTCCTGATGGTGAATCCAGAAAGTGTAGGTAGCAATTACATCGATGCCCGCGGCTTTCATCCGAAGCACAGCCTCCTCCCAGCGCTCAACAGGATATCGGGAGAAGTGAAACTCGCCCATAACCGGGTACCAGGGTTTATCGTTCTTTATGAAATAGCGACTGTTTAGGCTAAGAATATTTCCGTGATTATCTTTATTGGTGCCTTGCCTAATATGTCCTTCCATGGGCCTATCTGCGGGCGAAGAAGCATTTATAACTAGCGACTGTTGCCCGAAGCTTTTGTTCATAAACAAAGACAACACCGTGATAACTATCGCGGAGACCGCCATGCGACAATTGGAAAGCGAGGCTATATATAAATTACACATACGTCAATTATTATCATAAAACAGCTATCACGTTAGCTACACGATCATTATGAATCACACTTACTTTTTGTTTTTGTGAGAAGGCTTGAGTTCATCGGGACTATCTTTGGTATAAGTATTAAATAACTCCCTGGATGGCACTTTGGCAAGATCCTGAATCACAGAAAAGGAGACATCATCTTGAGGATCAAAAGCAGAAGAATTCATATATTCACTTAAGCTGCGCTGCAGTTGCCTCGCCGCAGGTCTGTTTGCGGTGTCAGCGCTTAAGTCGGCGCTACATACAATAATCCTTCCCCTTCCTACCTTAGCCTCGAATAACATCGCCAACCGCCGGTTAAGGAACCACGTATCAATGGGTTGGATCAGCGGCCTAAAACCTGCCGGAAAGTCTTCAAGATGCATCACCTGATTACGGCTGACGATATCCCACCACTGCAAATCACTCGATGATTCGGTAGGAAATTTGCTAAACGCGGCACTTTCATCTTTTATCAACATGCCGGTAACATGCGGTGGCCGCATTTTAAACCAGGATGTGTTCCAGAAGACTGGCAGAAATTGCATCACGACCTCTCTTCCTTTCACTACATGCCCATAAAGATTAAGGAACACTTTCCCCCCTTTATCCAGAATCTGCTTTTCTTTGTCGCCAAGCGTATCCGTATAATGAACATTATCCGCAACCGGGACATCATTTATTGGATAGACCCACACATTCCAATTATTAGCAAACGATGTACCCTCAATTTTCACTTCCAATTTCAGCTGTTGAGCTACTTTAACCGCGTCAAGCTTATATTGGAAATGCCCCACAAACTGACCGTTCCCACTTGGTACGCTATCTCTTGTTATACGGCCCTGAGAAAGAACGCGACCTGACTCATCACTGATAGACCATACAAAAGAAGGCGACCGCAAGGCTCGGGAACCATAGTGATATACCTTAACATCAGCCGCAAGAGTTTCATCATTATTGTATGTAAACTTCGGCAATGACAGCAGAGGAACTGTGGAATTACAAAAACGCGAAAAATCAGCCGCGCTCGCATATCCTTTGGCATCCCAAAAAGCATCAAGCACCCCAACTAGCGCAGTACCCTGTCCCGGAAAATCCTGAAGGCCCAGTAGCTGAAACCCGGCATATCCGGGCGTTCTCAATACTTTCTCTATCTCATTCTTATAACACAAGAGCTGAAGCTTTCCGGAGGCCATGAGGAAGTCATGAGCCTGATCAGCCATTCCGTGATCCTGTAAATCCTGACGGAACAACTCAAAATTCCGGGCTCTGTAGGAGCCTGTATATTTCTTTATTTCATCAAAATTCGGAAATACGCAATACTGTCCCATCTCGTGAGTAATAAAAGGAACATCAAACGGTGCGATACCCATGCTAAAGTCTGAAATACTCTCAGGTCGCTTATTCCATGCCAAACCTCTTACCCCACCCCGTACCTGATACTGCGCTTGAGGCACCACCGGCCAGCTGCCCCCGACAGACATCCCCGTGTATATACGTCGCGCATCCCGTTTCTTCCAATACGACACAAAGGCGTTAAGATAGGAGACTTGATTTCCTGCCGGCTCATTTCCAGCGGATAACATAACGTAAGAAGCATGATTACCGTAAAATCGTTCCATTCGCAAGGTTTCCTGGTATATATACGCATCAATAGGCTGTCCGAGACCAATCTTAGGACCATGATTGGGCCAGCTGGGAGCCTCAGGTTGCAAATAAAAACCCATTCTATCAGCGGCCTTAAATGCTGCTTCCGGAGGGCACCACGAATGAAACCGCATGTGATTTAATCCATAAGATTTAGCCTTCTCAAAAATTCTGATCCAGGAATCTACATCTGTCGGAGGATATCCGGTCAAAGGAAATTCACAGTTATTTACCGTCCCACGCAGACTTAATGCCCTGCCGTTAATCATTAACTGGCGACCATTAATTTCTATCTGCCGCATGCCGAATTCAGTCGTCTGCTCATCAAGTACTGCATTTCGCTGCTTCAGGGAGACTACCATCCTATATAAGGCGGGATCAAACTCATCCCAGGCTAACATCCCCTTTCCAAATTTAAGCTCTGTAACCAGACGTTGCGTATCACATGGATTTACATGAAAACGAACCCCGCGAACGGCTGCCCCATCCTGAGCATCAGTGTTGAAGCTTAATGCCGAAACATCTAACGTTCCCTCTTGCTTTTTTTGCCCCAGGTTGATGACATTCAGCCGGAGAACGACTTTATGGTTTTTCAAATCCGGATATACCTGCATGTCATCAATAAAAAGAGCAGAGCCAGCCCTAAGATGCATATCTCCGATAACACCATTCCAATTGCCCTGAGTATGGTCTGTGACGCTATGCGAGTCAGGACCAACATTTACCTCCGTCAGTCGATTATCAATACAGAGGCTTATCAGGTGCTTTCCTTCATGTAACAGGGAGCCCAGATCATAAATATGGGGGGCAACAAGACTATTCTGAGCACCAAGCACCTTTCCATCAATGCGAAGGATGGTCTTAAAATGGCAACGCTCCAGCGTCAGTAATATACGACGTCCCTTCCAGGCTTTAGGAATAATAATCTCGCGATTATACCAGGCAGCCCCAACGTAATGCTTTTGAGGGCTTAACCAAAAAGGAATATAAATATTTCCCGGCTGACGGTATTTACTTAACCGAGGGTTATAATAAAACGAACTATCGTAAATACTGCCTGTCCATTTGGTGCTAAGGGAAACAGCATCGCCCTTATTGTTACCATTCATTGATCCCGGTAACTGAATTGAATCATCGAAGATCTTTTCATACCAGCGCTCGTTAATACCACGATCATGAGGATCCATTTTAAACGACCAGACTCCTTTCAGATTCAAAGAGTCCTGCGAAGCGGCAATCACATTAAGTGTGGCCAGCAGAAAAGCCAAGCAGAAGAACAAACGTTTTACACTCATCTAAAGTTATAGTTGCCGAAGGCCGCGATCGCCCCCATAACAAACTAACTTTAGCGAAGACCTAAAACAACAAAGCGGGTATCCTCACTGAGAATACCCGCCTGTTTATAGGGAATCTGAAGCTATTTACTCAGATACATTGATTTTTCTTTGTATAATTTAACAAAGTAAGGATCTTGAAGATCTTTGATAAAACGAATAGCTTCACCTGTCGACTTCATCTCCGGACCCAACTGCTTGTCAACATCAGGGAACTTATCGAAGGAGAATACAGGCTCTTTAATCGCGTAACCTTCAAGCTTACGCACAATTTTGAAGTCCTTAAGCTTGTTCACACCCAGCATCACTTTAGCAGCAATGTTGATATAAGGAACATCGTAAGCTTTAGCGATAAATGGCACAGTACGTGAAGCACGTGGGTTGGCCTCAATTACGAATACCTTCTCGTTCTTGATAGCAAACTGAATGTTCAGCAGACCCCGCACGTTCAGCGCTTTAGCTAACTTGATGGTGTATTCTTCCATCTGACTGATTACGCTGTCTGAAAGATTAAATGGAGGCAACACCGCACTTGAATCTCCCGAATGAATTCCGGCAGGCTCAATGTGTTCCATAAGACCCACGATGTGTACATCTGTACCATCGCATATAGAGTCTGACTCCGCCTCTTCAGCGCGATCAAGGAAATGGTCGATCAACACCCTGTTTCCAGGTAAATCACCGAGCAGCTTTACTACCGCCTTTTCCAGGTCCTCATCGTTGATCACGATGCTCATTCCCTGTCCGCCTAACACGTAACTTGGACGAACAAGTACCGGATATCCTACCTGACCTGCAACCTTAATAGCCTCCTCAGCACTTTCAGCAACGCCATATTTTGGATATGGAATATCAAGATCTCTTAAGAGGTCGGAAAAACGACCGCGATCTTCGGCAACATCCATATCATGGAACGAAGTACCGATAATCTTAATTCCGTTTTCATGAAGCTTCTCAGCCATCTTAAGGGCAGTCTGACCGCCTAGCTGTACAATTACGCCTTCAGGATTTTCGTGCTCGATAATCTCACGCACATGCTCCCAGAACACAGGTTCGAAGTAGAGCTTATCAGCCATGTTGAAATCGGTAGAAACCGTTTCAGGGTTACAATTCACCATGATGGCCTCATAGCCGGCTTCTTTGGCCGCTAGCAAACCGTGAACACATGAATAGTCAAACTCAATACCCTGACCGATACGATTAGGACCAGAACCTAAAACGATGATTTTCTTACGGTTGCTGGCAACAGACTCGTTCTCAAACTCAAAAGTGGAGTAGTAGTATGGTGTTTGAGCCGGGAACTCAGCCGCGCAAGTATCTACCATTTTGTAAACACGGCGGATGCCAAGTAATTTTCTGCGCTCATATACCTCATCCTCACTGACATTACCTAACAACCAGGAAATCTGGATATCGGAGAAACCTTTCTGCTTAAGGGTCAGGAAGAAGTCCTTAGGAATATTATTTAGTGAATAGCGCTTAAGCTCCTGCTCCAGAGCTACCAATTCCTGAATCTGAACCAGGAACCATTTATCGATCTTGGTAACCTTACGGATAGACTCTATTGGCACGCCCATATTCATGGCATCCTTAATAAGGAACAAGCGGTTCCATGAAGCATGCTCCAGTCCCTGCATGATCTCATCAAGATTGCGCACCTGACGACCGTCGGCTCCTAAGCCCGCGCGACCGATTTCAAGACTCTGAGCCGCTTTCTGTAAAGCCTCAATAAAGGTACGACCGATGGCCATCACTTCACCTACGGACTTCATCTGCAGACCCAGCTCACGGTTAGCACCTTTAAATTTATCAAAGTTCCATCTAGGAACCTTAACGATTACATAATCCAGCGTTGGCTCAAAATAAGCCGAAGTAGTTTTAGTAATCTGATTTTCTATCTCATCAAGGTTATAGCCGATAGCAAGCTTCGCTGCAATCTTAGCAATAGGATAACCTGTAGCCTTTGACGCAAGCGCGGAAGAACGAGAAACACGTGGGTTAATCTCAATAGCGATAATAGCTTCATCCGCAGGATTCACGGAGAACTGCACATTACAACCTCCCGCGAAATTGCCGATGGCACGCATCATCTTAATTGCCTGATTACGCATATCCTGGTAACAACGATCGCTAAGGGTCATTGCCGGAGCAACAGTAATAGAGTCGCCTGTATGGATACCCATAGGGTCAAAGTTCTCAATGGAACATATGATGATTACATTGTCTTTGTTATCGCGAAGTAATTCCAGCTCATACTCTTTCCATCCCAATACTGCTTGCTCTACCAACACTTCGTGAGTCGGAGAAGCCTGTAAGCCGCGACTCAGGGCAGCGTCAAACTCTTCCTTCTTATGCACAAAACCACCACCGGTACCACCCAGCGTATAAGATGGACGTATAACCAGCGGAAAACCTATCTCCTGCGCGGCTTCTTTACCTTCAAGGAAAGAATTGGCAATTTTCGAAGGAGCTACGCCTACACCAATATCCACCATCAACTGACGGAATTCCTCGCGGTTCTCTGTTTTCTCAATGGCGGCAACATCCACGCCTATTACGCGAACGCCATATTTTTGCCACACACCTTTCTCTTCGGCTTCTTTACAAAGATTAAGTGCTGTCTGCCCACCCATTGTCGGAAGTACCGCATCGATGTGCTGTTCCTGAAGAATAGTTTCTATACTGTCAACAGTCAGCGGACGCAAGTATACATGGTCTGCAATAACCTTATCGGTCATAATGGTAGCAGGGTTGGAGTTGATGATTGAAACCTCAATCCCTTCTTCTTTTAAAGATAACGCTGCTTGAGAGCCGGAATAGTCAAATTCACAGGCTTGCCCGATAATGATTGGTCCTGAACCTATAATCAGGACGGATTTGATGGAAGAATCTTTTGGCATGGAGTTGTTAATGTCAAAATTTTAATATTGTCAAAACGACCTAACAACCATCGAGAAGAGCTCACGTGATGGGCATAATCCCGACTGTATTGTCGGGATGCAAAGATAGTAAATAATAGCACTTAGATGCTAATTATTCTTTCCATTTTTTAAGATAATTCTCAATACCTCCGGTGATTTCAATTAGAAGAGAGCCAAGTGCTTCCGGGAATCGTGCAGCACGTGGAGCGAAGCTCCGGAACGTCCTTAGCATAAAGACTACGAAGCCACGCAGATACTTAGGTTTATTCTTGTTAGAAATTACTCTGCCACCATTAAGGTCATCTCGTGCTTTGAGGCTACGGGTAAGCCACTTACGATGGCCGGCGAACAACGCATGCCCTCGGTAATAGCCATCATATCTACTGAGTCCATTATTGGTTCACACTTAATATCTTTAATAAGCCCATCATCATCTATAAGATAGCTTACGCTAAGTCTTCCCAAGCCTTTGGTATTGGACTTTCTGAGCGCAGACTGGAGATACTTCTTAAAAACTTTCATACCTCCTACATATCCTACCGTCGCGTTCAGTGTTTTCACCTGATGCGTACTTCCATCTTTCCATACCGCCGTCCCGCCAATAAAACTACCTTTCTGATACATTAAGCGGGCTTGTCCCCTCTTGTTGCTAACAAGCCACAGTCCGTCCTTATATCCCTCCTTGTATGTACCCTCCTGAACTATTTTATTCATGGCGTCGACAAGCTTAAGATAACCGTTCCCACCACAGACACACATCTCGCCCAAACTATCAATATATGTTAGCAGACGAGGTTCTTTAATACAAGAGATACCATTATCAGACTTCGCACATTCCATAAGTGTTTTTTCCAGACGGCCATCCGGATAAAAGTAATAGGCGGAATCACAGCTAACCCCTTGCTTAAAATATTGCACGGATTTACGCCTGCCGTCAGGATAATATGAGATGACGGCCCCCTCGTAAACAGGGTTCGGGTCTAACGATGAAGCTTGCCCCTTCATACGCAGCTGCCGGTTTTCGTAAAATTCCTGAATCTGATACAGCCCCCCTTTGGCAGCAGGATGATCAACAATTCTGACACAACTACCACTCTTGCTATTCAAACGTCCATCACGATCAACACAGTAAATTGACCTGCGGTTCTGCGCAAATACCACGCAGCTATAAAACATACATAATAACAGCAACACCTTCATAAGATCAATTTACATTAATATTACACAAAACACAAATCTATGTTCGAAAGGAAATTCATTTGAGTATTTTTTTCTAAGTTTGTGCTACCCATGCAACAATCTCAGGATGTCTGGACGCACTTCCGCGATCAGCTAATGGAAACTTCTTCACTCGAATGGCTGGGAACGATCACCGGTCTCATATGCGTATATCTGGCGGCACGTCAGAAAATGGCCAACTGGCCTGTGTCAATTATCAGCGTTATCTGTTATGGCATATTGTTCTTTGAGCACCGGCTTTACGGCGACGCTGTGCTACAGCTATATTTTCTATCCACCGCTGTGTATGGCTGGTACTATTGGAGCAGCAAAGAATACGACAAAAAAACGCCCTTAATCACCTCACTAACTGTCAAAACATCTATTCTAACCATCATCGGAACAGTCGCGATGTCCATCGCCCTCGGATTATTTCTACGTTACTTCACCAATTCAGATGTTCCCTATCTTGATGGCATATGTACTGCTATAAGCTTTATAGCACAATATCTGATGAGTCGAAAAGTATTACAGAACTGGCTGCTATGGATTCTCGTAGACGCAGTATACATCCCCCTCTATCTTTATAAACAACTTGTCCTAACCGCTATGCTATACCTTATCTTCTTTATAATCGCCATTATTGGCTTTATTGATTGGAAAAACACATGGAAAAAGCAAATAAAATATTAAAGATCGCCATCGTTGGACCCGAATCAACGGGCAAATCAACCCTCTCGGCATTGCTGGCTGATCATTACAATACGATATGGATCCCGGAATATGCGAGGGAATATTGCGCCGCACTAAAGGAACCCTGCACTATGGAGGATGAAGTGAATATGTTCCGAGGCCAGTTAGCACTTGAAGAAAAGTTACTGCCGCAGGCAAACGTACTTGCTTTCTGCGACACCACGGTTCTGACGGTTAAAATCTGGAGCGACTACATGCTTGGTAAAACCGCAGATGAAGTATTGGAAGAACTTCCTCATCACAACTATGATCTTTATTTGTTAATGGATATAGATATGCCCTGGGAAGATGACCCGCTACGAGACTTCCCTCATCTAAGAGGATATTTTATGGAAGTGTGGCACAAGGAATTACAGGCATTAAATGCTAATTATCAGGTCATAGGTGGCCAGGAACGGGAACGACTACGGAGTGCAATCCATTGCGTCGACACATTCCTCCGTTCTTTGAACGAATAGCAGCATCTCTCGGGCGACCGAAGCTAGTGACGTCGCCCCTTTCAACGTGCTAACCTCAAAGATTTTATTTAACAGAGGAGTATAGACACCGCCGCTCTTCACGTAACAGTTAAATTAACCATCAATTAATCTAAACACAATTTACAGTTAAAACCAACTTGTAACTATCTTTCTAATTTCGCGTCTTATAAGAAACACATAAAAATTAGAGGCAAAAGAATTAAGCTAGTCTGTAAAACTTTAGGAATATTAAATAAATCATCGTTGAAGCATTAAAAAATTGCTATTTCGACAAATTCTATTTAATTTCATTTAACATTACGCTGCTCGAATATTTTCTTTCACCCCAACTTACTTCTCTTAATATTTCAACAGATGTGTTTATTGGTTTTTGACTTAGTCGATCTAGGTATATATTTCTTTTTAAATTAATGATTATAAAACCTTTCGCCCATCGAAAGGTTTTAGTTTTATTTGTAAAAAATTCATACCCCAATAATCTATGGAAATGCTATCTAATCCGGAAATCTGGATTTCCCTAATCACGCTTACTGTACTCGAAATTGTTCTGGGCATCGATAATATTATATTCATCTCAATTCTCGCCGGAAAGCTGCCGCAGAACCAACAAAAAAAAGCACGACAATTAGGTCTGGCTCTAGCAATGATCACCCGGGTATTGTTACTTCTTTCGCTGAACTGGATCATGCGACTTACCGCCCCACTGTTTAACATAGGGTCATGGCTGGGGATAGAGAACGTAGAACTCCTTGAAAAGATGGCAATCTCCGGACGTGACCTCATTCTCCTGGTAGGCGGACTGTTCCTCATCTATAAGAGCACCAGCGAGATACACGAGAAACTTGAGGGTGAACAGCATGAAACTAATTCCGGCGCGGTAAAATCTTTCACCGGTGTAATTGTTCAGATCTTACTACTTGATGTAGTTTTCTCCCTCGACTCCGTGATTACCGCCGTGGGTATGGCCGATGAAGTTATGGTTATGATAGCAGCTGTGATCATTGCGGTATTTATCATGATGCTGTCTGCCGGTCGTATCAGCAGCTTTGTCAACAATCATCCGACGGTGAAGATGTTGGCTCTTTCATTTCTGCTGCTCATCGGGGTATCATTACTTGCGGAAGGCTTTGAACAGCATATCCCTAAAGGCTATATCTACTTCGCAATGGCATTTTCAGTATTAGTAGAGATGCTGAACCTGAAAATGAAGGCCAACACCTCTAAGCCTGTAAAATTGCGCAATTTGCCCGACGATAAGAGCTCATCAGAGCACTCTGCATAAAAGCCCCTTCAGGTATTCGCCTTCCGGAAAAGATGCCCGCACGGGATGATCCTCCGGTTGGCAAAACTGATATACAAATTGAACATCCCGACCGGCATCCAGTGCAGCCCAGGCAATTATCTGTTTAAAAAGCGCTATATCTACGGCACCGGAGCACGAAAACGTTGCCAGCAAGCCTCCGGGTTTCAGTAACGACATCCCTAAGCGGTTAAGGTCTTTATAGGCTCTTGATGCTTTATCCAAGGCAGATCTCGAAGGCGCATATTTGGGAGGATCAAGAACAATAACGTCAAATAGCTCGCCCTGTTCCTTAAAAAGTCTCAGCTGCTTGTTTACATCAGACTGTATGGCTGTCTGCGCGGCATTACCCAAACTATTCAACGCTATATTTTTCTTTAATGTTTCTATAGCTAATGCTGAGCTGTCGACGCTGATGACCTCAGCGGCACCTAGCTGTATGCTGTTCAGCGAAAATCCACCAGAATAACAAAAGCAGTCAAGCACGCGCTTTCCGCGTACGTGTTCAGCCAGAATACGGCGATTGTCCCGCTGATCGCAGAAGAATCCGGACTTCTGCCCCTCCGCGATATTGATGTGATATTTGATACCATTTTCGAGCACCTCGACAAACTCTGGAGGGGCTTCCCCGTAAAGAATGCCGTATGATGCCTCCATTCCCTCATGAGCCCGGGCAGAAGCGTCACTTCTATCGAATATTCCCTTAGGATTTAAAAGCCTGACAAGCTCATCCAGAATAACAGCCTTCACTGTTTCTATACCCGAACTAAGTATCTGTACTGAAATGTAATCGGCGTAAATGTCAGCAATAAGCCCCGGCATAAAGTCGGCCTCACTAAATATCAGGCGGCAGGTATTTGTTGTGCCCGATTCAAGAATAGGCTTTCTGGCCTCTACAGCTCGCGACACTTTCTCACGCCACCATGACTCGTCAATAAGGGAATGCTCTTCCCAGCACAGCACGCGCACTGCTACCCGCGACTGTCCGTTAAAAAAACCGCGAGCGAGAAACTCGCCGCCATGGTCAATAACATCTACTATAGAACCATCTTCGGGCTTACCCTTTACAGACTCTATAGCCCCGGAAAATATCCATGGATGCAATTGCCTTACTGCTTTTTCTTTACCTCTTTTTAATCGAACTGTAGCCATGGGGCAAACATATGTAAAATGCTGCAGCAATGAAAAATACCGCTAAACTTTCGTGATACACCCACGAAAATTTCCTGCAGATTCAATCCCCTTATCATATATCCTTTTACGAAGGCGCGCCGCCAGGGCATAATCCCCGCGTTTATCTCAGCAATTTTACCTTCACTTAGCTTTTTATGCTCTATTTTTGAGCATGACAACAATCACATGGAATGAATTTGAAACCGTCGACATGCGTGCGGGAACAATTCTGGAAGTGAAAGCTTTCCCTGAAGCACGTAAGCCTGCTTATAAAGTTAAAGTGGACTTCGGCGAATTGGGTACCAAATGGAGCAGCGCACAGATAACCGTGAACTATACCATGGAAGAGCTTATCGGCCGCCAGATCATCGGAGTGGTGAATTTCCCGGTCAAGCAGATTGGCAAATTCCTTTCCGAATTCCTTATTACCGGATTCCCGGACGACAAGGGTAATATTGTCATTTCCACGATAGATACTAAGGTGCCGAACGGTGCCCGTTTAATATAAAAAGATGCGTTACGTAAATTTTACCGAAGAACCGGAAACTAATAAGGACGAGTTTTACATGAGAGAGGCGCTTAAGGAGGCGCACATAGCTCTTAAACTCGGCGAAGTGCCCATTGGAGCGGTCATTGTTTGTAAAGACCGGATTATCGCGCGTGGTCATAACTTAACAGAACGGCTGAATGATGTAACAGCACATGCGGAAATGCAAGCTTTTACCGCTGCCGCAAATTTTTTAGGAGGAAAATACCTTAAAGATTGTACGCTGTACGTTACCATCGAACCTTGTATTATGTGTGCCGGCGCCTCCTTCTGGACGCAGATCAGCCACATCGTATTCGGCGCCCACGATCCTAAGAGAGGTTACTCCCGTGTTGAACAAGCACTTACACATCCTCGTACAGAAATTAAAAGCGGTATTCTGGAGGCCGACTGTGGTCAGCTCATGAAAGACTTCTTCCAGCAGAAAAGAATTAAAAGTTGACATACCTCTGAACAAAAAAAATAGTCGCCCGTTATCTTTGTACTACATTACGTTTAACCTTAAAAAAAATAATTATGGCATTTGAACTTCCAGCGTTACCATACGCAAGCGATGCGCTTGAACCACATATAGACAAAACTACCATGGAAATACACCATGGCAAACACCACCAGGCGTATGTTGACAATTTAAATAAAGCTATTGCCGGTACAGAAGCTGAAGGAAAATCTCTTGAAGATATTCTGGCTAACATTTCTGCCTACGCACCTGCTGTACGTAATAACGGCGGTGGTCACTATAACCACAGCTTATTCTGGACTGTAATATCACCAAATGGTGGTGGCGAGCCTTCAGGTGAGCTGGCAGAAGCTATTAACGCTGCTTTCGGATCATTTGAAGAATTCAAAAAGAAATTCGCTGAGGCAGGCGCAACGCGCTTTGGCTCAGGATGGGCATGGCTATCAGTAGCTGCCGATGGTAAGCTACAGGTATCATCAACACCAAATCAGGACAATCCTTTAATGGACGTTGCTGACGTTAAGGGCACTCCAATCCTGGGTATGGATGTTTGGGAACATGCTTATTATCTTAAGTACCAAAACAAGCGTCCTGATTATATCGCCGCGTTTTTCAACGTGGTTGACTGGAACGCTGTAGCTGAACGCTACAAAAAATAAATCAGGGTTTGTCCCGATTCCAATAAAACACAGTAGCCCGTCAATATTGCCGGGCTATTGTGTTTTATTGAATTATAAAGCAATCATCTTATTTCACAAATTGCCGGAGCAAGGGAACCTTATTCAACAACCAAACCACCATCGATGCCGACAAGAATGACAATACAGCAATCATTGGAATTTTTGCCAGCGCGGGGATGGCCAGATGCCCATCTACCAGGTCAATGAATACCTGCACAAGAATAAAATGACAGAGGTATATACCAAAAGTAAAAGATGCCCATTGATGAACAATTCGTCTCGGACGGGCATTTAACTTCTGGACGATAACAAAAACCGGAAAAGTCATCATGAAAACATTTATGCCGCAGAAATACCATAATATCTCTAAGTAGGCATAATTTCCCGGAAAGTGGCTTTGCGTAAGTATAAATCCGAACGCAGTAACAGCGTATCCCACAAAAAAACATGGAACCAAAATCCACAACGTTTTACGCCAACTCCAATCTAAGGGATACTTCACAAGATACCAGGCCAGCACCAGATACCCGATAAATCCGGACGTATAGTAAAAGGTGCCGAACTCATTCCAATCGCAGACACCCAGCAGTCCCATATTTCCGTAATTTCCCTCATAACCAAGAATAGGAGCAAGCATCTTTACATACGGCAGCCACAACGTGATGAACCATATCGTCAGGAAAGTACGTATATCCTGAGGAGTAGCCCGTTGGATCCACGCGCTGAGAACGGGGATGATAAAATACAAGCCTATCAACATGTATAAATACCAAAGGGGCGTAGTATCGAAATTGAAGTTAAAAATAAAAGTATAGCACTTGCGCAGGGTCGACAACAGCGAATGCTGCTCATAGACAATAGACGGATTTACCGTCTTTAGGTTTATAAAGTTGAGATATATGTAATATGCCAGCGGCAGCACAATCGACCAAAACACTAAGGGTTTTACGATACGACTAATACGACGACCTATGAATAATCTCATTGAAAGATTTGTTGGAAGCAGCAATACACCGGTCATCATAACAAACAGTGGAACACAGCTGCGTACCATGCTCCCGGAAAAAACGCCTTGCAGAAAAGTGGCACGATCCGTATCGAACCGCGCGACAAAGGGATCACAGCTATGAGAAAATACGACAAGGAAGCAAGCGATAATACGTAATACATCAACCCATCCGATAAATGAGCGATCCTGGCTTAATGGTGAATGCATAATTACATAAACTTACAAAGATGTTTACAGATATTGCTATTTCTCACCATAATCAATCAAATAACTATCGAATCATCGGAGGTCAACAAAAAAGCCGCGGGAAGGAGGGTCAACGTTAACCTCTTTCCCGCGGCTTGAGCAGCATGCCTTTTGATCCGATCGTAACTTAGAAGCGAGGAGGACGCATTCCACCCGGTCCGCCTGGCCCTCCGGGACCAAAGTCGCGGTTATTCTCTTTACCGCCAAACTTGTTCAGACGATATGCAAAAGAAAACAAGAAGTATCGGGTAAGTCGGTTAGTACTTGATTGTACATAAGAACCATTACTATAAGAAGGAGCCACGTTTACTCCCTGATTTAAAAGATCGTAGCCTTGTAAACGCAAACGTGCTCTGCGATTCATAAACTGCTTTTCAATGTAGGAATTCAGGATAAGCGGATTCGCGGCGATACCGCCTACATAGCCCTGATTAATCGTCTTTGTTGCTTCAAGTCCCCAAATAAAGGTTTTAAAGAAGTATAACTTACTGTTAAGTTCAAAGTTCCATGCCGTATTATTCGCGTCAATAGATGTCGGAAGCGAATAGTTCACGAGATTCTTCGTATAACTTACCTGCGGATTAATGTCAATATTTTCATTAGGATTTAGCTGGAATTGCACGCGTTGCGTAAAAGAGAAATTACGTATGGTGTTTTCCTGATTATCAAGGTACCCAACATCGTTAGTAAAATTCACATTTCCGTTCAAACGGATAGTATATTTCCGGTCCATAAAAGGCTTGCTCCATCCGTAGAACATACGCCCGCTAAAGTAACCGTCAGCGTTGAGATAGCGCGTTTCCTGAATCAGGTTATATGTAGTGTCGCCATTGTTAACAATAGGCTGGCGTAACCGCACAACATTTGATACCACCCGATCCTTAGCAATACTCGCGTTAGCTCCGACAATGAAGAAGATACCTTTCTCCGGATCGAAATTATTATAACGAATATTCAGATTCTGACTGAAGCTCGCTTTCAAATCAGGATTACCCACCACAGGACGTTGAGGATTAGACAGATCGACCACCGGCTGTATCTGCGCATACGATGGTTCGGAACTGCTACCTGAATAATCGATATTCAAGGCGCGTGAACGAGCGAAATTATACGAGAAACGCGCGGTAGGAACAATATTGAATCCGGTACGGCGAACGCTCACGTCATTCGTTGCTGAGTAACCATCAAGCAACGTCGGCTGAGCAGCAACACCCAGTGAGAAGTTATACAACTTATCGCGGTCATAACGATAGCTTACGCCGAACTGATTGGTCATGAAAGAATAATCGAACACATTGCTAAGCGAATCGGAAGGTACATAAGCTCCCGCAACTTCCAGATCTGTCAGGCGGCTATTCTCGTAGTTCGTACGGTTAAAGTTGTAAGACAGATCTATCCTTGAATAAGTACCCAACGGCTCTGTGTACACAAGATTTCCGGAGAGATTCAGACGACCGTTGTCTGTATATATCAAACGATGTGACGTAGAATCTTTATACGAATTAAGATCGTTTTGAGCATAGAACCGGAAGTTATCTTCCGCGTCCTGATCATTCTTGTTATTGGATTTGTTAAATGAAAAACCCAAAGACAAGTTTCGCCCCGCCCTCATGAAGCGATGATTATATACCAGGTCCGTACCAAACGAAGGGGCTTTGGAGTTTGACAAAGAACGCGAACCTTGATCCTGACGACTAAGCTCGGTAATTACTGAATTTGATGAACCATCAGTTTTCACGCCATCATAATTAAATGAAGGTGAAATCTTCAGATAGTTCAGCGAGTCTATTTTGTATTCTACATTGAAGTTAAAACGATGACTAATATTCTTACTGAAGGTACTTGAACTGGTTCTGTTGATAATCGTGTCTAGTCCCCCTGCCGGCGTCTCCGAATAAGACTCGCTGAGGAGATCATTGTTGCGGCGCTGAAGACTGTAACTTCCGTAAACACTAACTTTCTTTCCAAACTGATTACGATAGTTAAGCCCTCCGGCAACAGTCTCAGTGATACCATTCCCACCGCTGCCGCCGCCGAATCGACCGCCGCCGCCGCCCATTCTAAAGCGACCTCCGCGCTGGTTGCCACCACCGACAAAATCGAACAGCGACGCGTTGGTATTATTGATGTTAATGAGTCCCGCGATTTGCTCATCATTATTCATAATTTGGGTCATTCCGCTAAGCATTCCACGGGCCTGATTTTTCTGTGCTCCTCCGGAGTTAGGTTGAGCATCAAATCCGCCGCCGGCAGCGATATTGGCAAGATAGCCTTTGTTCTTATCGGGACTAATGGTAATGTTCAGAATTTTTTCCGGGTCACCGTTACGTATACCGCTCACATTCGCCTGATCGCCATAGTCGTCTACGATCTGAATTTTTTGAATAATATCAGCAGGTAAGTTTTGCGTAGCACTCTTCAAATCGCCATCAAAAAAGTCCTTGCCATTTACACGCACCCGCGTAATACTCTTTCCCTGCGATGTTACATTCCCATCCTTATCTACTTCTACGCCGGGTAACTTACGGATAACATCTTCAACGACAGAATTTTCACGCACGGGATAATCAGCTGCGCGATACTCAACAGTATCTTCTTTCACCGTGATCGAGGACGTTCCGGAAACTACTACCGCTTGTAGCAACTGACTGCTGGACTTCAGCGTAATCGCCGGAAGCGCTATAGGAGTACTGCCATCCTTAAACAGGAACCGCTGGTTGTGAGCTCTATAGCCAAGACTTGTAACAGAGATCGTAAACTGAGATGACTTAACGTTGCGGATAGTGAATTTACCATCCATATCACTTCTGGTGAACAAAGAATCTACCGGTGACTTAAGTTTTATCGTTGCCGCTAAAATGCCGTTTCCTGTAGAATCTTTGAGAACTCCGGAAATTGTTCTTCCGGACTCCTGCGCGGAAAGCACAAAGGGCAGCATAATTAAAAGCAGAAAGGGCAGTAATTTTTTCGTTCGCATGAACGTGATCTTGACATTAAGCATGATTCTATGACGGTATTATCGTCCTCAAGTTTAAGCCATAAGCAGCGCATTCCCTGCATTTGATACAGAAGGCCTGATTTTAACTACAAACGGTGCAATTGTGTAGATAAAAATTATTCAAGCTGGCAACCCATATAGGATAAAAGCATCTCGCGCGCCGAGTCACTGACCGGAATTTCAGACTCCGAAAGGAACAGACGGTTCTTGCGAAAGGCGGTGATCTTAGCCAGCGAGATAATGAAAGACCGGTGAACCCGCATGAATTTAGCTGCCGGTAGTTTCTCCTCCATATGACGCATGCTCAGACGCGTAATCACGGGGCGTTCATTATTCTCAAGGTAGATCTTCACGTAATCTTTCAACCCTTCGATATATAAGATCTCGGGAATATTTACCCGGATAAGTGAATAGTCGGCATTTACAAACAAATACTCCTGATCCTGCAGCCGGGGTTCCGTACTGACATGTTTCAGTTGATAATGTCTGTAGGCCTTATTTGCCGCCTTGAAGAAACGCTCAAAAGGTACCGGCTTAACGAGATAGTCGAGCACATCCAGATTGAAGCCCTGAAGCGCGTATTTTTCATAAGCGGTAACAAAGATCACCATCGGCATATTTGCTAAACTATTTACAAACTGCAGGCCGCTTAATCCGGGCATTTGTATGTCAAGGAAGATAAGATCAACTTGCCGGGTGCTGAGAATGGCCGATGCTTCCACCGCGTTGCGACAGGATGCCACGTGTTCAAGAAAGGGAATCTGTTTTAAATTATCTTCGAGAAGTTCCTGAGCGAGACGCTCATCATCGACTATTAGGCATTTAATCATCTGAGTTTCAACACGAGTCTGGCGATAAAGATACCATTTTTCTCAGAGCAATCCAGACTATACTGACTCGCATAGAGCAGTTCCAGACGCCGTTTAACATTTTGCAGACCGATGCCTGAATTATGATCTTTTTCGCCCTGCATATCAGCGACACTATTTTCCACCGAGAAATCCAACATGCGTTGTTCCTGATTTACGCGGAGAAAGATATTTATAAATGGCGAACTGGCCATTCCCAAGCCGTGCTTAAAAGCATTCTCTACAAGCGAGATGAGCAACATAGGCTCAATTTCCAGTCCCCCGAGGTTTGCGTCGGCATGAAGTTTAAGATCCAGGTCATCCCCAAAGCGCAGCAACTGCAGATCAATATAGCTTTTAAGATATTCAAGCTCCTGCTCAAGAGATATCCTGTCACTATTGCTATCATAGAGCATATACCGCATCAGACCGGACAGCTGTATCAATGATGGCTCCATGAGATCCGACTTCTTCCGGGCCAGCGACACCAGTGAGTTCAGCACATTAAACATAAAATGGGGGCTCACCTGCGAGCGGAGAAAGGAAAGTTCCGACTTGAGAGATTCTGTTTCTTTTTCTTTCAGTAGCCGATGCTGTCGCTCTGAATCGGAGATAATGCTGAAGCTGATACTAATACCCCAGATAAAGAGGTAGGCGATTAATGCGAAATAAATACGCCCATGCCGGAAGTGCTTAAAGGGAATCAGATAATTATTCACCGCGTCTGAACACCATGCCAACGCTACCGCGCAGATAATGGCAACAAAAGCATATACAACAACGCCACGCCGCCGAAAGATCTTAGGAAACAGCACATACGCGTTCAGGTAGAAAAAGGCAACCAAAAAGAGCCCGTTAATAAGAAACCTGTAAGGCGCATTAGTAGGAACACGCCCTGAAGAACCCCATATCCAACGATAATTAAGGAAAAAGAACAACATGACCCAAAAGAGGACATGGATCAATACCTTAAGATATATAGAGTAATTCAGGGCGCGCTTCATGTTATCAGCTTTTTTCTTCCCAGATCTGAGCAATATTTACAATGGTTTGTACCGCCTTCTGCATGTCCTGAACAGAAACCCATTCATGCTTTCCATGGAACGCGTGTTCTCCGGCAAAGATATTCGGACAAGGTAGACCCATGAATGACAGGCGGGAGCCATCTGTTCCACCGCGTATGCTCTGCAATTTAGGTTCCATTCCGGCGCGACGTACTGCCTCTTCGGCATACTCCGTAAGCTGAGGGTGGTCTTTCAGAACATTCTTCATGTTCCGATACTGCTCTTTAACATCCAGCACGAAGCTTGAATTTGGAAAAGCTTCCACAACTTCCTCAACGATCGCGCGAAGGATTCGTTCCTGATTTTTAAGCTCTGCGTCGTCAAAATCCCGCAGGATAAACTCTACAGTCGCTTCCTCTACGGATCCACTCATAGACACGGGGTGCATAAATCCTTCTTTACCTGATGTGCTTTCCGGAGAAAGACGATCTACCGGCAGGTTTGCTACCACCTGAGAGGCGATCTTCAACGCGCTCTCCATATGTCCTTTAGCGAAGCCTGGATGTGAGCTTACACCTTTTATCGTTAGACGGGCATAGTCGGCAGAGAACGTTTCATTTTCTACGGAACCACATGTCTCACCGTCGACAGTATAGGCAAAGTCAGCCGCTAACTTGTCAAGATTCACAAGATTCACACCGCGACCGATTTCCTCGTCAGGAGTGAACAAAATCTTTATCGTGCCGTGTTTCACCTCAGGATGCTCCACGAGAAACCGCGCCGCATCCATAATTTCGGCCAGACCCGCTTTATTATCGGCGCCTAAAAGGGTAGTACCGCTTGCCGTAACGATGTCATTTCCTATCTGATGTTTCAAATCAGGGTGCTCCGACAGCCTGATGACCACATTGGGATCGTCAGGAAGTACAATATTACCCCCCTGATAATTAGTATGCACCAGAGGTTTCACATTTTCGCCGCTGCAATCCGGAGAAGTATCCATATGAGAGCAGAAACAAATTACGGGAACGCTCTTCGTGGTGTTCGCCGGGATGCTTGCGTACACATAGCCATGCTCATCCAGCTCGGCATCAGTAAGCCCGATATTTTTGAGTTCTTCAACCAATAGCGTTCCTAAATTCTTTTGCTTAGCAGTAGAAGGACACGTAGGCGAGTTGAAGTCTGACTGCGTATCAATGGTAACGTATTTTAGAAATCGCTCTAAAACCGAATATTTATAATTTTTAATACTATCCATGAATAGGAATTTTTCTCAACGTGTAAATGTACATAGCGTTTGCGCTATTAAAAAATTGCAGGCATCTTTTAGCTGAAACAGCCTGCAATATGTGCCTGGCACCCCCTGGAGGCATTGAAGATAAGGCGTATTTTTTGTAGCTTGCCGCCAGCTATGATAGAATACTTAAAGATCGCACCTGTTGCCAGCGTCATATTTGTATTTACCCTGGTAACAAGTATTTATACCTTTTCCAACCCCAATTTGTACGGCAAGTTTATGCTTCACCCGTATAGTGTCAGCCGCGGAAAAAGAATATATTCTATATTCACCAGTGGTCTGATACATCAGGACTGGTCGCATTTACTGTTCAATATGCTATCCTACTATTTCTTTGCATTTCAGCTGGAAGCGACCATAGGACACTGGCAGTTCGCGGCACTCTATATCGTCAGCATGGCGATGAGTGATCTATCGACAATCTTAAAACACAAAGATCATTTTGGATATAATAGTCTCGGTGCTTCCGGAGCAATTTCCGCAGTGATATTCAGTTTTATTCTTTTCAATCCGAAATCTATGCTGCTGGTATTCTTCATACCGATGAACGCGGTGATATTTGGCGTGTTGTATTTAGTTTACAGCGCCTATGCTTCGCGACAGTCAAGTCATATTAATCATGACGCGCACTTCTTCGGAGCTTTGTCGGGATTAATTATCACCATCATTCTTTATCCACAGGTAATTCCTTATTTCCTGCGTCAGATGGGAATGTAAAACGCTTTTAAATAGAGGTACGGAAATGACTATTCAGGAATTATATAAGGCTTACAAAGACCATCCGACGATAAGCACAGATTCAAGAAATGTGCCGGCGGGAAGCATCTTCTTCGCGTTAAAAGGCGCAAATTTTGATGGTAATAAGTTCGCGCAGGGAGCTCTTGATCAGGGAGCAGCTTTTTGTGTTATTGACAACAGCGAATATAAAACAGATGATCGATGCATATTGGTTAACGACTGCCTCGAAACACTGCAACAACTCGCTTTGTATCATCGTCAGCAATTGAAGATCCCCGTGTTGGGAATTACCGGCACCAATGGAAAAACAACAACCAAAGAACTGCTCAACGCGGTACTTTCCCGTAAATACAAAACACTGGCAACTAAGGGAAACCTTAATAACCACATTGGTGTTCCGCTCACCTTACTATCCATTACTCCCGACATCGAGCTTGCCATCATAGAAATGGGCGCAAATCACCAGGGTGAAATAGCGTTTCTATGCAACATTGCATTGCCTTCCTACGGATTAATAAGCAACGTTGGAAAAGCGCATCTGGAGGGCTTCGGTGGCTTCGAGGGCGTAAAGAAAACGAAAGGCGAGCTATACACTTTTCTTAAACAACACCGGGGCACCATATTCATCAATGGTGCCAATGAACATCTGAAGGAAATGTTAGGTGATGCTGACCAGGTGGTTTGGTATGGGCCGCATGAAAACACAGCGGTGGAGGCCCAGATTATTGAGAATGATCCCTTCCTCACTATCGACTGGCAACACCAGGGCTTCAGTCATCGCGTAAAAACCCAGTTGACGGGCAGCTATAATCTCGAAAATATTATGGCGGCGATAGCAACAGGTCTTCAATTTGAACTGGATGCAGAACAGATTAACATCGGCCTTAGCTCCTACGTTCCAGGAAATAACCGGTCTCAGATTATTAAAACAGAACGCAACACGCTCATTGGTGATTACTACAACGCCAATCCGAGTAGCATGTTCGTAGCACTCGATAACTTAAATGGCATCAGCAGCGAAACCAAAGTTGCCATTTTAGGCGACATGTTCGAGCTTGGTGATGAGTCGGAATCCGAACACCGCGCCGTAATTGACAAGGCACTAACTACCGCGCTTCAGACACGAATATTTATTGGGGAAGCTTTTTTCGCCTTAAAAGATCATTATGCCAACAGGGCCTTTTTCTATAAAACTACGGATGATGCTATTGAACATATTCCGGCTTTAAATTTGAAAGATGCGATGATCCTCGTGAAAGGCTCCCGGGGAATGCGCCTGGAAAAACTTATTGATTTGTTATAAGGGAAATGTAATACAAAAGCAAGGTCTCTTAGCTGGACTTGCTTAAATGCACCCTCAACACATGCGGATCCTTTTACAATAAGGATGCTGAATTCGGGATAAGAGAACCATTATTCTACAAGCTCTTTTCCCGAATTCAGATCACTAACTCTTCCCTTTGAGAGCCGTAATCAGAGAAGCCTCCCCAGGAGGGAGAGACCTCTGCCAACAGGGAAAGCCGTCCACGTATAAAGGTTTAAAATCTAAACTACAAGTACAATATACTCTCCCTCTGAGTTAACACCAAACCTAAACAATTCATTCTCAATGCGCTATACCGCACAAGGATAATTGCTAAAAAATTTCCCAGAACTTTATGGCGCTTGCCTGTAACGCAAATCCAACTCCCGTTGCCGCTGACGCATTATCCCCAACCGCCAGCTTCGGCACCCGGAAAGCTACCACACCCTTCCCAGGGAGCCTGCTACCTACCTGGTTCGAGTCTGACTCGGGATTGCTTCGGAACAGACAGCACTGCTCATCGACATTTCATGGGCATTTCATCGACATGTCATGGGCAATAGTCGATGAGATGCCCATGAAATGCCCATAACTTGTCGATGAAATGTCGATCACCACT
>DKIV01000025.1:50947-56372 GCA_002454425.1 Sphingobacteriaceae bacterium UBA6709 | reverse complement strand
TACAAAGAACCCCTTTGGAGTAGTCCACAAGGGGTTTTTTTATGCGCCAAGGTGTGGGTTTTATGAATGTTGCGCATTCCTCCGGTCTGGATGAGGCGTCTGCAAGATCAAACGAAAGTGGTCGTTTGATGTTAACTGTTTTTATTAAAGCATATGGGATCATCCTATTCTGCGAGCCATCGAATTTGATGTTGTTATAGCGCTTCGGTGAGCTCATCTGAGCCGCAGCCGGTTTCGTTTTGGCTTTTGAATAAAGCTTTTCGAGTACCTGCTTTTTAATCTTAATGAAAGTGCAGTACATACTTGGCAGCTAGTTATTCCGGATTGGATAATAGCAATGCTTTACCTTAAACAGTAGCGAAAGGGTGTTATGCTATGGCAGTAGTTAAAACGGGCGATAGTGTGCAGTAACATGCCTTTGAGGGAATCGGTATAGAGAAGATATTCAGTATAGGCTTTTGCTGGCTAAGGTATTCTTTGTAATGTAAAGGGGCGGCGTGAACATCCCGCCGCCCCTTTACGCTATAAATTATCTTTAAAGTAATCAGTGATTTTTTGCATGAGATGTATGCGATTGTATCCTCGGACATTATGTTCGTGTCCCGGATATACAAAGTAGTCAACCTGCACGTTTTCATCTACGGCCTTTTTGAGGAAGTCGATAGAGTTTTGCCATACCACGGTGCTGTCAATTGACCCATGGATCAGCAATAGCTTTCCTTTCAGATTTTTAACTTTTGACAGGAGGTTTGCATCTTCATAACCTTTAGGATTCTCTTGCGGAGTATCCATATATCTTTCGGTATACATTACTTCATACATTTTCCAGTCCATTACGGGGCCTCCTGCTACTGCGCATTTAAAGATGCCGGGTTGGCGAAGCATAAAGGAGGTGGTCATGAAGCCGCCAAAACTCCAGCCGTGAATTCCCATGCGTTGAGCATCAATGAAAGGGAGGGATTTAAGGTAATTGACACCCTGCATTTGATCTTTCATTTCGATGGTTCCGAGCTGTCTGAATGTAGCCTGCTCAAATTTTAAGCCACGGTTGCTGCTTCCGCGTCCATCCATCGTGAAGATAAAATAGCCATGCTGCGCCATATATTCGTACCATAAGTTTCCACTTGCCGGATAGCTATTGGTAATAATCTGCACATTAGGACCATTGTAGAGGTAAACAATCACAGGATACTTCTTCGATGCATCAAAATTGACAGGATAAATGAGCTTGCCGTATAGCGGAGTTCCGTCATCGGCCTTGACAGTGACGTTTTCTACTTTAGGACGTTGATAGCCTGCCAAAGGATCAGACGCACTGAGAAGTTGCTTTCTGAGCTTGTTATCCGTAGAAAAAAGATCTATGTTTCGGGGGGTGCCTGGATTACTCCATTTATCGATGACATACGTTCCGTTGGTGCTTACCAAAGGAGTATGTTGGCCCGATGTAGTATCGAGTCTGCGCAGGGTTCCGTTAACCCAATTAACGGCGTATAAATGTTTCTCAAGGGGAGAATCTTTACTGGCCAGGAAGTATAATTCTTTCTTCGCAGGCTGCGCGCCAAGAATATCGTTTACCAACCATGCTCCCTTAGTAACCTGATTAAGCAGTTTGCCTTCGGTATTGTAGCGATAGAGATGCATAAATCCGTCGCGTTGGCTGTACCAGATAAATTCATTGTTTTTACCTGGTAAGAAATGCAACGCGTGCAGCGGTTGAATATATTTACTATCGTTTTCTTCAAAAAGTGTCTTGATGAGTTTCCCAGATTGCGCGTCATATTTGTTTAGCGCCAGGTGATTTTGTTCGCGATTAAGCAGGCCGACAAACAGGTATTTTTCGTCCGGACTCCATGTTACCGTCGTAAGGTATTGATCTTTAGGTCCTTCCGTATTGAGATAGATGATTTGTTTCGTAGTGGTATTGAAGACACCTAGGCTAACCTGGTGAGAAGTTCTTCCGGCAAAAGGATAACGCGTATAATGCATGGTCGCGGGTACGGTATTCCAGTCGATAAGCGGATATTGCTCGACCATCGATTCATCCATGCGGTAGAATGCCAGGAAGTTTCCTTTGGGCGAGAAGAAAGTACCCTTTTCAATCCCAAATTCACGACGATGTACTGCCTGCCCGTTTACGATGCCCTGATTGGCATCATTAGTTACAGCGGTTACTTTCCCTGCCGCATCGGCATAGTAGAGGTTATTTCCAGCTGTATAAGCTGCTTTTAAGCTATTGGGAAGTATGTCAATGTTATCAGCCGATTTTGGAAGGCTGAGCCATTTGGCATTGGTAGCCCCAGTCTTTGCGGGTGAACATAAAAAGATGTCGGATCCTACCTGATAATAGGCCTGGTGATCATTAACCCATGTTAGCTGGGGAAAACGTTTAAAGGATGGATCTAAGTCGGAACTCTTGAGGAGGGTGTCTACGGACAATGAGGGTACAGAGGTAATCAAGAGGGCTTCGGAGCCGGAAGAAGGTACCACCTGTGACCATTTATTTTGTCCGGGAATCCATTGTACCTGTGCGATATCCTGTCGGGCAAGATTAGTAAATAGGCCCAGTACCGCATCGCTCATTGTAAACTGCTTTTGTTGTGCGACGCCGACACCGCACAGCGAAAGATTGAGAAGTAATAAAAAAGTTCTTTTCATAGAAAATAAACATTGAATTGCGATCAAATATACTACAAAAGGAAAGGAAGCGTGCTCCACACATCACTGGAGAAGAAAAAAGCTTGACTACAGGAGCTTTTGATGTGAAAAAATACAATCGCTTAGATGTATTTGCGGATATTTGCATAATTTTTTCAGGACCCAACTTAGTAATACTAAATATCTTTATTTTAGATAAAAAATATAGGAATCAATCAACTTATCAAATGCGAAAAATATTTATTCTCTCCCTTGCGGGGGTTACGATGCTGAGTAGTTGCAGTCTGTTTCACAAGAAGAAAAAGGCAACGGCGAAGCAGAATGTTTCAACAAGCGCCGGAGTTCGACCCACAACGGCGGCTCCAGGCATGATGTCTCGCGGAACAACACCAAAGGTGAAGCCTTATAAAGAGGTAATCACCGGGGCAGCAAAGACCGACAACGGTTTATTTAAGGTGCATTTCCTGGATGACCGGTACTATTTTGAGATTGCGGATTCTTTGTTGGGTCGCGATATTTTGATAGTGAGCCGAATTAGCAAGGGTGCCGCTGATGTAAGGGGGATGATGATGGGATACGCTGGTGATGAAATAAACGAGAATGTTGTTCGATTTGAAAAGGGGACGTCAAATAAGGTTTTTTTGCGGTCTGTATCTTTTTCCGAAAGAGCATCTGATACTACGAATATGTTCCGCTCTGTGCAGAACTCGAATCTTCAGCCCCTGGTGGCTGCCTTCGATGTAAAAGCATACCGGACAGATTCCCTGTCAAAGGCCCATCATTCAGTAATTGACGTTACTGATTATCTGGCAGCGGATAACGAGATTTTCTTTTTTGATAACCGTATAAAGAAATCATTATCCTTAACACAGATGATGCCTGACAGGAGTTATATCAATAGCGTACGGTCATATCCACAGAATATAGAGATTTCGACAGTGAAAACTTATGCGCGGATGGCAAATCCGGCGATGGGACCAATGGGCGTTCCACCGGGACCAGCTACATTCCAGTTAAACAGTTCCATGATTCTACTTCCGTCGTTGCCAATGCAGTCACGCTATGCAGATGCTCGTGTGGGATATTTCACAAATAACTATGTAGACTTTGACGCTAATCCACAAGGCGTGAGAAATCAGGCGGTAATTACCAGATGGCGCCTGGAGCCGAAGCCTGAGGATGTGGAGCGTTACAAGCGTGGAGAGCTTGTGGAGCCTATAAAGCCAATCATCTTCTATATTGATCCGGCAACGCCAAAGAAATGGGTGTCTTATCTGATTCAAGGAGTGAATGACTGGCAGGTTGCGTTTGAGAAGGCAGGCTTTAAAAATGCTATCATGGCGAAGGAAGCACCAAAAGATAAAGACTGGAGTATTGATGATGCCCGTCATAGTGCTATTGTATATAAGCCTTCAGATATTCCTAATGCAAGCGGTCCGCACATCAGCGACCCCCGTACCGGAGAGATTCTTGAGACACATATTAATTGGTACCATAATGTTATGAGCTTACTCCATAACTGGTATATGATACAAGCTGGAGCTGTAGATCAACGCGCGCAGAAGATGACGTTCGATGATGCGTTGATGGGACAGTTGATTCGTTTTGTGTCTTCACATGAGGTAGGACATACATTGGGTCTTCGTCATAACTTCGGCTCTTCTTCTACTGTTCCTGTAGAGAAACTGCGTGATGCTAAGTGGGTTGAGGCAAATGGGCATACGCCTTCTATTATGGACTATGCGAGATTTAACTACGTGGCGCAACCCGAAGATCACGTATCTGAAATGGGATTATTTCCCCGTATCGGTGATTACGATAAATGGGCTATCGAATGGGGATATCGTTGGTTTCCGGAATATAAAACCCCGCAAGCCGAGCAATCAAAGCTTAATAGCTGGATTATAGAGAAGTTATCGTCAAACAAACGTCTCTGGTTCGGTACTGAAATGGATAGGGATGATCCACGTTGTCAGAATGAAGACCTGGGAGATAACGCTATGCTGGCAAGTACCTACGGTATTAAAAACCTGAAACGCGTGCTTAATCATGTGCTGGTATGGACACGTGAGCCAAATGAAGGCTATGATAACGCGCGTAACATGTATAAAGAGGTGGTAAATCAGTTTAACAGATATAGTGGCCATGTGGCGAAAAATGTTGGTGGAATTTATACCACGCCAAAGTCAGTAGAACAGGCGGGCGATGTTTACGAAGCTGTTCCTGCGTCGATACAGAAGAGTGCCGTTAATTATCTGAATACGCAGGTATTTAATACACCGATGTGGTTGATTAATAAACCCTTGTTGTCGAAGGTGGGATTTGATCCTGTAAGTATGATGAGAAGCGTTCAGTCGGGAGCTTTATCCCGTGTAATGAATACAACAACGTTGGCTAAACTCACGACGGCTGAGGCTGTCAGCGGAACAAAGGCATACAAGGTAAGCGATCTTTTTGGTGATTTGCGTAAAGGTGTGTGGGGCGAATTAGCAAGTCATAAGAGCATGGATGTGTATAGACGTAACTTACAGAAGACCTATGTTGAGTCTTTAGCGCAGATGACTAAAGCGCCGTCAGGCAATGAGCGTCAGATGGATCCTACAGCGATTGATGTTTCAAGTGCTGCCAGAGCGGAACTTATCTCGTTGCGTTCCAGGATAAAGACTGCGATACCAGCGTTTTCCGGATTAAACAAAGCCCATTTGCAAGATCTGGATGCACGTATCGGAAGGATACTTGATCCGAAATAATATAAAGGTTGCAAAAAGAA
>DKIV01000025.1:0-50938 GCA_002454425.1 Sphingobacteriaceae bacterium UBA6709 | reverse complement strand
TTCTTTTTGCAACCTTTATATTGAGAGGTAGCCAATGATAAGTCTAAAAATAAGTTTGATTTATTAAGTATTTTGAAAAAAATACGCCTTAGAACGTCAATTTCTCCAAAAAAAATTTTTAATGTATTATTTTTCTTATATTGTAACGGAAATGTTTAATAGGGGCTAATAAGTAATCCCGCTAGAGGATCCCAAAGTCATGAAGTATTTGATTTAAGGGGATTGTATAAAGAGGAGCTTATTGTCCCCAATAACCCTGGACAGATAGCTGTCGGGGTGTAAACTCTACTAAAGTCGTAAAAATAGCATTATAATTATCACTCATTTACCCAACTCTCAAACATTACAAAATGAAGATTTTCGTTGCCAGCCTACCTTTTAAATTAGAAGAAAACGACATTAGAGAGACATTCGAAGAATACGGAGAAGTATCGTCTGTTAAACTAGTGTTAGACAAGGAAACAGGAAAGAAAAAAGGATTTGGCTTTGTTGAAATGCCCGATGACGAGCAAGCTCAGAAAGCGATAGACGACCTTAATGGTCTTGAAATCTATGGCAGAGCTATTGCTGTAGCGAAGGCAGAAAGCAAACAAACAAACCAAGCTCCCCGTCGTCCAGGTTTTGGTGGACCAGGAAAGGGAGGATTTAATAAAGGAGGATTTAATAAGAACTTTCAGGATCGTCAGTAAACCGTATAGCGCAAGGTGACAGACCAAGTCTGTTAGTTGAATGCGCGTGAAAATATTTTCTTTGTACAACGAAGACGAAGGTGTCCGGCAAGGTTTCGTACATCTTCGTCTTTTTTATGCCTATTCCTGTTCACCATTTCGGCCGGAAGTGCTGCATGCAGGCCACTGACTGATTACTTTATCTCCCGCTCATTTAGAAGATAGCCCTGTGTTATAATTAGAAAAATTGTGTGTGCGCATACATGATTCAATTTAGGGATGTTTTTTCTTGTTTGTTTTTTTGAAAAAAGGTTATTTGTAGTATTGTTTTGGCGTTTAAAACCCTTAAATTTAACACTCAAGTAAATGCTGATCCTGATGTGTTTATGGCGGTGTTTGCGTGCACATTTGCATACGCGTGCGGAAATCCCATAGTGCTTGTCATGATTGGTTTTGAATCGATTATAGTACACTTACCCTAAAAATGAATAAAAAGCTAATATTCTCGTTTTTATATCTCTGCTTATTTGTCGCGAACATAGGTCTGGGACAAGAATTGCCCCCGGAAATCACCAGTCCTGATATCGTATCGGTTAACAGATTGACGATGCATTCCAATTTTTTTGGATATGAAAATCTTGCACTAGCAAAAAAGCGTAACAAGTCGGACTCTCGATATTATATTTCCCTGAATGGACAGTGGAAATTCAATTGGGTTCAGGATCCGCGTCAACGTCCTATGGATTTCTTTAAAAAGGAATTTGACGATAGCGGATGGAAGAATTTTGTAGTTCCGGGAAACTGGGAGCTGATTGGTTATGGTTATCCAATTTACGTAAATCAACCGTATGATTTTGCCGGCGCTGGTAAGCGGGGCGGGAAGCTGAATCCTCCGTTCGATATTCCAGAAGATAATAATCCTGTAGGATCGTACCGGAAGAAGTTCATGCTTCCTGATTCCTGGAAAGGACGTGAAGTATTTATCAACCTTGGTGCCGTGAAATCAGCTTTCTTCATTTGGATAAATGGTCGCAAAGTGGGATATAGTGAGGATAGCAAGCTTGCGGCGGAATTTAATATCACCCGATATCTTCAATCTGGTGAGAACACCGTAGCGTTGCAGGTTTATCGTTGGAGTGACGCTTCTTATCTTGAATGTCAGGATATGTTTCGTTTTTCGGGTATAGATCGCAGTGTATATCTGTATTCTACACCAAAAGTAGCTATAAGAGATTTTAAAGTGGGTTCAGATTTGACTAATAGTTATAAAGATGGAGTGTTTAGTCTGAATCTGCAAGTGAATAGCTATAAAATTGAATCGCATACATTCCATAGCAAACCAGATACCTTTAGTGTTGCCTTACAGCTTAGTGACAAGGAAGGAAAGGTTGTTTATGAAGCTAATAAGACGGGGAGTGTGTTGGGAAATTATGAGGCTACGCTTGATTTTGAGAGTTTGATCGCCAATGTTAAATCGTGGTCGGCGGAACTACCCTATCTGTATAATCTAGTGATAACCCTTAAGAATAGAAAAGGGGATATTACAGAGGTCGTTAACCAGCGGGTGGGCTTCCGTTCTATTGAAATCAAGGATAGGAATTTTCTGGTGAATGGTAAACGTGTTCTTATAAAAGGCGTCAATAGGCATGAGCATCATCCGCGGAGGGGGCATGCCCTCACAGAAGAAGATATGCGCAAGGACATGGAGATGATGAAGAAGCTCAATGTGAATGCTGTTCGGCACTCGCATTATCCTCCGGATCCTTATTGGATGGAGTTGTGCGACGAATACGGCTTATACGTTGTTGATGAGGCAAACATTGAGTCGCATGGCAGAGGGTATGATCTTTCGGTAAATTTCGCAAACGATAGAGAATGGAAGCGGGCCCACATGGAGCGTGTGAAGCGGATGTATCAGCGTGATAAAAATCATGCAAGCGTGGTTACCTGGTCATTGGGCAATGAGGCTGGTAACGGTACAAATATGTATGCGGCATATGATTGGTTGAAAAAGACGGATACGCGGCCAGTGCAATATGAGCGAGCTGAGGAGGACTATAATACAGACATGATCGTTCCGCAGTATCCGGGACCGGATTATATGAAGTATTATTCTACAATTAATCCAGACCGGCTGATGATTATGAGTGAATACGCTCATATCATGGGAAATAGCCTTGGTAATTTCAAAGACTACTGGGATGTAATAAGGAACAATCAGTATTTGCAGGGAGGATTTATTTGGGAGTGGATAGATCAGGGAATAGATACCGTAAAAAACGGAAAGCGAATTTTAGCTTACGGTGGCGACTTTCCTTTGGATAATCCTGTGAGTCAGGAGTTCAGTGATAATAATTTCTGTGTGAAAGGCGTAGTGACGGGATATAGGCAGCTAACTCCCATGGCTGTGGAAGTTAAAAAAGTGCATCAGGATATTCAAACACGTTATCTTGGGAATGGAAGAATAAGCATAAAGAATGAGTATTTCTTTAAAGACCTATCGAACGTTAAGCTTTCATGGGAAGTTTTGGAGAACGGCATCCTGGTAAAGAAAGGGAATATTGAACAGATGGGAGAGGGACCGCAGGAAGTGAAGGAATATGAACTTTCATTGCCAGTGATGAAGGCCGGCAAAGATTATCATCTGAATGTGCACTACCTCCTAAAGTCGGCGGAGCCATTTCTTCCGACTGGGTATGAGCTGGCATATGAACAATTTGAATTGCAAAAAGGGAAGCCTGCGGTACGAGAGCTGAGTTCAGAAAAGATTTCAGCGACTACACGTGATAGTATTTTGACGCTTAATGGCCGCGGATTTAGCGTGAGCTTTAACGTGAAAGCGGGACGTCTGCAGGAGTATATGCTAAAGGGCAAAAAAGTAATATTAAACGGCCCGGAGCCTGATTTCTGGCGGGCGCCGAATGATAATGATATTGGCGCAGGCTTAAACAGGAGTATGCGTCAATGGCGTAAGGCATACGGGGCGTCGGGCGATGTAAGAATGAAAACAGAGGTCCTCGTGGGTGGTGCATATGAGCTGAGCTTTGAGAAATCATTGGTTGGCGGAACCGCGCGTGTTACGCAAAAATATATTGTTCACGGAGATGGTACTATAGAAGTTGATACCCGACTACATAGTTTGAGTGGAAAGGAAAAGATGCTTATGCGTGTGGGTAACTCGCTTGAGTTATCGAAGAGTTACGGTAACATAACGTTTTTCGGCAGGGGGCCGTGGGAGAATTACTGGGATCGAAAAGATAACGCGCTGGTTGGTATTTACAAACAGCAGTTAAAGGATCAGTACTTCCCATATGCCCGTCCGCAAGAAAGCGGCAACAAAGCCGATGTGCGCTGGCTGAAGATGGCAGACGCTCAGGGCAAAGGAATCCGTATTGAGTATGTTGATAGCTTGTTGAATTTCTCGGCCTTGCCGTATAGTCTGGATGATTTAGATCCTGCGATAGATAAGGCGCAATATCATTCGGGTGAGCTTATACCTCGTGACCGTATATTTATGCATGTGGATTTGCAACAGACCGGTGTTGGGGGAATAGATAGCTGGGGTTCGCCAGCTATAAAAGAATATCGTATTCCGTATAAACCTCAGCAATATAGCTTTCGCATTGTGCCTTTAAAATAGTGAGGCCGTTTTAATAAGATAAAAAACTATCACCATCGAATAAAGAATATGAAAAAAGTGCTTTTATTAGCCGGAATGCTCGCCTTCGCAGGTATCGCCGGAGCTCAGGTAAATATTGTTCCGCGACCGGTAAGCCTGACGGAAACAAGTGGAACTGTTAGTCTGAACAGCAATACGGTAGTTCAGATGAATAGTGAAAAGTTGCAGCCCTCAGCAGATTTTCTAAATGATTATCTGGAGCAGTACTATGGCTTTATGTTGAAAAAAGGACGTGCTACGGGCAAATTTCATATTCAGTTGTCGCTAAAGGTAGATAAGTTACCAACCAAAGGAGCGTATAGCTTAGACGTAAATGATGCCCGCGTATTGATTCAGGCAAATTCTGTAGAGGGTGTATTTTATGGCGTACAGACGTTCATACAGTTGCTTCCGGCAGAGAAAAATGCAGCGTTAAAAATTGCAAAAGTACATGTGAAAGATGAGCCGAGATTCGCCTATCGCGGGATGCATCTGGATGTATGCCGTCATTTTTTTCCGGTATCATACCTGAAAAAGTATATCGACTATCTCGCGCTTCATAAGATGAACTATTTTCATTGGCATCTTACTGATGATCAGGGATGGCGGATTGAGATAAAAAAGTATCCTAAGCTTACAGAGGTAGGGGGGTATCGTAACGGAACAATCATAGGTCATTTTCCAGGTACGGGTAATAACAATAAGCACTACGGCGGATATTATACTCAGGAAGATGTAAAAGAGGTTGTTGCCTACGCTGCCAAGAGATATATCACGGTTGTTCCCGAGATAGAGATGCCTGGTCACGCTTCAGCGGCTATCGCTGCCTATCCGGAACTTAGCTGTTTTCCTGAAGAATCAACACAGGCGCCAAAAGGCACTGTTTGGGCTGGTGACACCACTGGAAAACATGTTCAACAAACCTGGGGCGTATTCCCGGATGTATTCGCGCCGACAGAAAAAACCTTCGCTTTTCTACAAGATGTGGTAGATGAAGTTATTCCCTTGTTCCCATCCAAGTACTTTCATGTTGGAGGTGACGAATGTCCGAAAGACAATTGGAAGCGCTCAGCTTTCTGTCAGCAATTAATGAAAGAAAAAGGGTTGAAGGACGAGCATGAGTTGCAGAGCTACTTCATTAACCGGATGGAAAAATACATCAACAAGAAGGGTAAAACGATCATTGGCTGGGATGAGATTCTTGAAGGAGGATTAGCACCCAATGCTATTGTGATGAGCTGGAGAGGAGAAGAAGGCGGTATTGAGGCTGCCAAACAGAAGCATCAGGTGATTATGACTCCTGGAAGTCATGTTTATTTTGATCACTCTCAGGTGAAACCCGATGACTCATTAACGATCGGAGGTTTTACAAGTATTCGCAAAGTGTATTCTTATGAGCCTGTACCGAAAGAACTCAGCGCTGAAAATGCGAAATATGTATTGGGTGCACAGGCGAATCTTTGGACGGAGTATATTCCAAATACCAATAAGATAGAATATCAGGTGTTTCCCCGCATGGGTGCGTTAAGCGAAGTGCTATGGAGTCCAAAAGCTTCACGTAACTGGGACGATTTTAATGTGCGTCTGGAGAAGCAGTTGCAGCGTTATAAACTATGGGGCGTACAGACGGGACCTGTAGTTGCAGAGATGAAATAATAATATTTTTGGAGACCGGTAGTGTTACAAGCACTGCCGGTATTTTTATGAAAACGTATGGCGTATTTTAATTTAAGTGCTAAAACGATTTTGTTCTCGGTGTTAATTGGAGCTTCTCTGAATGATGCAATAGCTCAGGATAAGGCCTATATCTTCAGAGAAGGTCTGATTGCCAGGAATGTTCATCGTTACGGAAGGGAGGCTGTGTATCAGGATCCCCTGGCCTTGGCTTTACATAAGGGTATGCTGAAAACCCCTGTCGTGGGAGATGCGCTGACGGATAGTAGTAAGTGGGAGCGTGCGGTTGCCGACAGTGCGGGCAAATTTGGTGGACGCGGATATTGGGGGCGCGGATACCTATATTTGAGCTATCAATCGGAGAAAGATCAGGTTGTACTCCTGGACATGCGCGGCAATAGCGCGGTTTATGTCAATTCCGTTCTGCATTTTGGTGATCCCTATAGTGTGGGGTGGATGTTCGTTCCTGTAAAGTTAAAAAAGGGTCTTAACGAGTTTTATGTCAGAGGCGAGTACACTAAAGCAAAGCTTTTGTTAAATCCGGCGCCATTGATGCTGAATGCGCGAGATTTAACCGCCGCAGATGCGGTGCTTGGGCAAGAGAATTCAGCACTTAAGGCAGCAATAGTATTGATAAACTCTTCGGAGAAACCCGGCAAAGGGTTGTTGCTGAGAACGACTGTTGAAGGTCGGGTTAAGGAGCAGCGAGTTGCAGAGCTGGGTGCATTGAGTATGAGGAAAGTGATGTTTGGCTTTGATGCTTCTGCGATTACTAAAGTCGGAGCATTCAATTGTAAGGTTGAGCTTGTTGCTGCGGGGAAGGTAGTAGAATCGCAGGATATATCCCTTAATGCTGTTGCAGCAAATGATAAGTATAAATCGTCGTTTGTGAGTGATATTGACGGTAGCTTACAGTATTACGCGGTTTCTCCGCAGCTTGGCGGATCAAAAGAGAACGCTGCTTTATTCTTCTCCGTACATGGCGCGGGAGTCGAGGCAATAGGCCAGGCACAAGCATACACTGCTAAAGATTGGGGAACCCTGGTGGCGCCAACGAACAGGAGGCCACGAGGCTTCAACTGGGAAGATTGGGGACGTTTGGATGCCTTAGAGGTGTTGAGTATTGCTAAGGCAAAATTTAAGCCCGAGAAAGATCATATTTATCTTACGGGGCATTCTATGGGCGGTCACGGCACCTGGTTCCTTGGCGCTACTTATCCCGGTAATTGGGCGGCGATAGCGCCCTGCGCGGGATATCCTACTCTAAAAGGCTACGGCTCAGCAGATGGTCTGGTGCCAGAAAAGGGAGCCAACGCTATGGAGCGATTGTTATTACGCGCGAGCAATCAGAGTGATGTTCCTGCTCTTGCTCATAATTATAAGCCTTTTGGCGTTTACGTGAATCATGGAGACGCGGATCCGGTGGTATCTGTTGAGTATGCGCGGCAGATGAAGAAGCTCCTGGCTGACTTTCATTCTGATTTCGCATATTATGAGTATCCTGGAGGTAGTCATTGGTACGGTAATGAGAGCGTAGATTGGAAGCCATTGTTTGACTTTTTTAAAAGTCATAAGCGACTGGCCGATACAGCGGTAAATGTTATTAGTTTTAAAACCGCAAGTCCTGGTATTTCCTCCGAATACCGATGGTTGTCGATTTTGCAGCAACAGCATCCTTTGGTTTATAGTGAAGTGAATTTGGTGAGAGGCGTAAAACAAGGAATGATTAAGGGTAATAGTACGAATGTGCAGGTAATGACGCTTAGTTTGGGCGATTTCCCTGTTGGCAAAGCTGTGGAGATCGTCATTGATGAGAGCCCGGCGATACGCTATGATGTTAAGTCGACGAACGACCGCTTAGTACTTCGGAATGATAATGGAGTTTGGAGTGTAGGCACGCTGCCCTCACTGATGCAAAAAGGTCCCCAGCGTTATGGAACATTTAAGGATCCTTTTAGTCAGCGTATGGTGTTTGTGTATGGCACATCTGGTAATAAGGAAGAGAATCGCTGGAACCTGGCAAAGGCAACCTATGACGCGGAGGCTTGGTACTACCGGGGAAATGGTTCGGTTGATATCATCTCCGACAAAGAGTATTCCTTGAAAAAATATCGGGGACGTAATGTGATTATCTATGGTAACGCAAGTTCCAATGACGCTTATGGCCTGTTGTTGGCTGACTGTCCAATTCAAGTTAAACGGGGTGAAGTAAATGTGGGGGGAAAGATTTGGAAAGGCTTGGATCTGGCAACCTACTTTATGTGGCCGCAGAAAAATACCGAGACAAATACAGTGGCGGTGATTGCCGGAAGTGGGTTGGAAGGTATGGCGGCTGCCGAGGCCAATCAATATTTTGCAGGAGCCAGCGGCTTTCCAGATTTTATGGTTTTTGGATCCGGACTGATGAAAGATGGTAAAAGTGATCTTAAATGTGCGGGCTTTTACGATATGAGCTGGAAAATTGGAAGTGATATTGTATTGCAGGATTAAAGACCTATGAAGATTAATGTTGAGGGCCTACGGTGTTTAAGGCTATATTTGTCGATTTTTATCTGGGCAGGTCTGTTCGCGCATCAAGATGCTATGGCGCAGAGTTTGAGTAAGAATATCGCAGCTCAGATGATGCAGAAGGGTTGGCGAACGTGTAAGGCGCAGTTAGCGAATGAGCTGAGGGATGAGTGGAATCAAAAGGAGATACGATATAAAGGATACTCTTTAAAGATAAAATATAAATTGAATGGCGTTAAGCCTACCGCGGGAAGGTCTCTTTATATCTCCATGCACGGTGGCGGGAATCAGGCGGTCGCGTTTAACGACCAGCAATGGGAAAATCAGATTAAGCTGTATTCTCCGGCAGAAGGTCTTTATATCGCACCCCGCGCACCGACAAATACGTGGAACCTATGGCATGAGTCGCATATTGATACTCTTTTTGATAGGTTGATTAAGGCCGCTATAGTTTTTGAGGATGTTGATCCTGATAAGGTTTATCTAATGGGATATTCCGCTGGCGGAGATGGCGTATACCAGTTGGCACCTCGTATGGCCGATCAGCTGGCCGCGGCTTCGATGATGGCGGGCCATCCGAATGAAACAGTCCCGCTGGGATTGCGTAATATTGGATTCGCGATACATATGGGTGCGTTAGATAGTGCTTATGATCGCAACACGATAGCCCGGCATTGGGGAGTGATGCTCGACAGTCTTCAGGCCCGGGATCTTGAGGGCTATAAACATGTTGTAAGTTTACATGAGGGTATGGGGCATTGGATGAAACGCCAGGATTCTGTCGCTGTCCCCTGGATGGCTAAATTTCGTAGAAATTCTCTGCCTGATAGAGTGGTGTGGGTACAGGATGATGTGCATCATCTGTCGTATTATTGGCTGGCAATAGATCGTGCACAGGCGGTATCTGGCGCACAAGTTGTTGCTTCGTATTCGGGTAATCATGTTTTCATAGAACGTAGTGACGTCTCAAAGCTCTATATTAGGCTTAATGATCGGATGATGGATCTGAACAAGCCGGTCGTCGTTACCTATTTAGGGAATGAAGTGTTTCGGGGGATGGTTAAACGCAGAGCCTCGGTAATCACAAAGACCTTGAAGGAGCGGAGGGATCCAGGACTGGTTTTCTGCGCAGAACTTGAGCTGGATCGGGGAATAGTACGTAAGTTGGATTAATGTTATTGATACTTTTAGATGAAATATAACAGACGTAATTTTTTGGGAATGTCGGCATTGAGTTTACCGATGTTGTCGTCGTTGAGTTCTTTTGCAGGTGTGATAAAACCTAAGGGGATTGTAAAAGGATCTCCTATTGTTATTTCGACATGGGATTTTGGTATTGAAGCAAACGCGGCAGCGTGGAAAGTGTTGAAGTCGGGAGGACGCGCGTTAGATGCTGTGGAGCAGGGAGTGTGGGTGCCTGAAGGGGATCCTAATAATCAGACTGTGGGTCTGGGAGGCTTCCCTGATAGGGACGGTCATGTTACTCTGGATGCCTGTATTATGGATGACGCGGGTAATTGTGGGAGTGTGGCTGCCTTAGAATATATTGTTCATCCTATTTCTGTGGCACGTAGGGTTATGGAAAAGACACCTCATGTAATGCTGGTTGGCGATGGAGCGTTACAGTTTGCCTTGGAACAGGGGTTTAAAAAGGAGAACTTGCTGACACCGGCGTCTGAGAAAGCGTGGAAAGAGTGGCTGAAAACAAGCGAGTACAAGCCGGTGATGAACATCGAGAATAAAGCTTTCGCTCCAAAAATGTTGCCTGGAAATCAATATAATCATGATACGATTGGGATGCTTGCGATGGATGCGCAAGGAAACTTGTCCGGCGCATGCACAACAAGCGGGATGGCCTACAAATTACGCGGTCGTGTTGGAGATTCACCGATTATAGGGGCCGGCTTGTATGTCGATAATGAAGTTGGTGGAGCTACCTCAACCGGAGTTGGTGAGGAAGTGATAAGGAATGTGGGAAGCTTCCTGGTTGTCGAGCTGATGAGACAGGGATATCCTCCGGAGGAAGCCTGTAAAGAAGCTGTGATGAGAATTGTGAAGAAGAAGCCTCAGACTGCCAAAGAAATTCAGGTTGGTTTTCTGGCGTTAAACAAAAAGGGGGAGTATGGCGCTTATGCTTTGCAAAAAGGCTTCAGTTATGCTGTATGTAACGAGCAAAACCAGCGTGGGCTGATAAAAGGTAAGAGTATTTACTGATCATTATTTAGTTTTTGCGATGGGATATACTCTTGAAATATGTGCAAACTCTATTCAGTCGGCACTCAATGCGCAGGCGGGGGGGGCGGATAGAATAGAATTGTGCGATAATATGCATGAAGGAGGTACAACGCCTTCTTACGGAATGATCCGTGGCTGCGTGGAACGTCTGTCTATTGATGTTTTTCCGATTATCAGACCCAGGGGCGGGGATTTTGTTTACACCGATGAGGAGTTTGAAGTGATGAAAGCTGACGTGATAATGGCTAGAGAGTTAGGTTGTCAGGGAGTGGTATTTGGAATATTGAAGTCTGATGGTACGGTGGATTTGAAGAGGAACAAGGAATTGTTAAGTCTGGCGCGTCCTATGTCGGTTACTTTTCACCGCGCGATAGACTGTAGCGCCGATATGGAAGAGGCCTTGGAGATGATTATATCTATGGGTTTCGATAGGGTGCTCAGTTCGGGAGGTGCTGTTACTGCTGTTGAAGGACTTTCCCGGCTTCAGGCACTTGTTCGTCAGGCGGCGGGAAGAATAAGGATTATGCCCGGCTCCGGCATCACTCCGAAAAATCTGTCCGGTTTCTTGCAGGAATTAGAGGTTACTGAATTTCATAGTACTGCCAAGCATGAGGTAGGAGAATCTTCAGCTGCGACGGTGATACCCTATCTGAGAAGTGAGAGCTCTGAGGAAATTGTGCGCGAGCTGAGAACTTTGCTTGTATAACAGAAATTCGACTTTTTTGAGAACCATGGCCGGAGAACTTACTTGTTTTTCGGCCTTTTTTTGCTTTTCTCCTATTCAAACGGGCAAATCAATTATGCTGAACACTTTATTTTATCTCCGCTTATCTAGGACCGCGGTGGGGAATTGAGTTTCGATCTGACTTAATTATTGTGGATGCCCATTATTTTATTGATATTTTTTCGCTTTCGTGCATGAGTTATAGGATTGTTTAGGAATTATCGGAGTTTTTGCTGCGTGTTTTAGTGTTGCAGCGACACTAATTGTGTGTTCTTGGTTCGTTAATAAGTGTGTTTTGTTTAATTATTGATGTTTTCTTTGTTGTTTTTTTATAATGTTTGCCTGTTTTTTGATGTATTTGTAATTTAAAATGATTTGACTGGATTATTTGTGGTTTAAAAGTGGTTTTTTTGTCAATAATGCTCAAAAAATAGTGTTTTGATGGTGTAAATTAAGTCACTGATTGTCAGTATTTTAGTTTTTTTTATATAGAAAAGGCGCATAGACTTTTGTATTTTTTTATAAAGTTTTATTAAATTAACTTAAAATTCATAAAGCTAACAGTGTCAAAATGAATGCGCCGTCAAGAAATATGCAGCTAAAGACGAGTATACTTCGGGAAGTGTACTATAAAGGTGCTGTATCCTTGACAGATTTGAGTAAGCAAGTTCATAAGAGTCTTCCGGTGGTAAGTCAGGCGGTAACGGAGTTGGTAGAGCAGGAAATTCTCTTAGAGAGTGGCGTAGCTCCTTCTACTGGTGGGCGTCGGCCGGTCATGTTTCACCACAATCCCGAGTCCTTAAATTACATGGTTTGCGTTGCTATGGATCAGTTCGTTGCGCGGGTTGCAGTCTATGATCAGTTAAGAGAACGTCGTACCCCGATTTTTGAATTGTTGCTAAATCAATTTAGTGAAGGACAATGGGTTAACGAATTACTGGATGTTATAGAGGATCAGTTAACGAGATCTGGAATAGCTAGAGCTCGAATTCTGGGCGTAGGAGTGGGGATGCCTGGATTTGTTAATTCTTCTAAAGGTATAAACGAGTCGTTGAAGGTAGGAGAGCGATTTAACCTTAGAGATTATATGTCAAAGGAGCTTGAACTCCCGGTATTCATAGAAAATGATTCGAGCCTTATCGCGTTAGCTGAATTACGTTTTGGCTTAGGTCGACGGGTGAAAAACATCATGGTGGTAAATATAGGATGGGGAACTGGTCTGGGTATGATTATTAACGGAGAGTTGTATCGGGGGCACAGTAACCATGCCGGAGAGTTTAGTCATATACCCCTGTCTCAGGGCGAATCATTGTGTAGCTGTGGAAAGCGAGGATGTTTGGAGGTTGAGACCTCTATTCTGTCAATGGTTGCCAAAATTGAGAATCGAATTGCAGAAGGAGAAGACTCAATATTTAACAAGCTCATTTCCGATAAGACTAAGGTTGCTGGTGATCATTTTATGAATGCGGCAGTGAAGGGCGACCCTTTGGCCGTTTCTATTCTTTCCGAGTCGGCTTACGCATTGGGGAAAGGTATTTCAACATTGATTCATATTCTAAATCCGGAGAAAGTTGTTTTGAGCGGGAGGGGCAGTCAGGCCGGAAAGATGTATTTGCCCGCGATTCAGCAGGCGATAAATGTATTTTGTATCCAGAGAATATCAGATCATACAAGTGTGGAGGTTTCCGGAATCGGACACGAAGCGGAACTGATTGGAGCAGGATGCCTGGTAATAGATAATTGTGTTTTTAAAGAACTTCTAAACAAATAGCTATGAAACATTTTGACGAATTTTCTTTAATGGAATGTTTGAAGTCGGGAAGTATGGAGGCTTTTGACGTGTTATATGTGGCATATAGTAAAGAACTTTATATGTATGCTTTCAGGCGTTTGCATGATGTGAATGCTGTCGAGGATATCCTTCAGGAAGTTTTTACTTCATTTTGGGAGAAGCGGACGCAGGTTGACATTTCAGTATCAGCTCGAGCTTATCTATATCAGGCGGTACGTTTTAAAATTGCTGATCAATATCGGAAAGATGAATATGTGCAGCGGTATTTTACTGATAGTCGGATTTCCGATTCGGTGGATCTCCAAATCGCTGAACGTATAGATTCAAAAGATCAGCTCCGCAGCACGCTTAGTTGTATTGAGGAACTTCCTGTTAAGATGCAGCAGGTTTTTAAGATGAGCAGATTTGATCACTTATCAGTGATCGAGATTGCACAACGCTTACAGTTATCGACACAGACGGTTAAAAACCAAATCAGTAAAGCCTTATCGCATTTAAGGAAACGGCATTTAGGTTATTTGGAAAATCTGGCGATGATCGGATTGATAGCGGTTTCGCTATAATTATTGAGATAAGATGGTACTTGTCTGCTGCGTAAGCGACTTCCTTGATATACAAGGGATGAATATGGATAGACAGTTACTTGACAAATACTTAGATAATAAGTGTGATCCCGACGAGCTTCGTATTATCGAAGAATGGCTTGATCAGACAGTGGTCAGAGAATGGACAACAAAAGAGGAGGTAAGCATCGAAGAAAAATTAAGTCAACTCAAGAATTCGATATCAGGACAAATAAAGAAGTAAGATCTATAGAAAAAAATTTACAAAACCGAACAACTAACAAATTGATATATGAAGATTCATCTACAATCAAGACGCCGCCAATCAAAGGCCTTAGTGCTGCTGACGCTGTTGGCTTCGACATTAGCAGCTGAGGGAAGCGGTAAGCTCCCAAGGGCCTCTGAGGTCGTTAAGAGTCCAACTTCTGTAAGTGCGGACCTTGGCGAAGGGGCATTGCAACAAGTTTCGTATAAGGGGACTGTATTGGATGCGAAGGGTCAGCCACTTCCCGGCGTAAGTGTGCGTATTAAAGGGGGAACAAAGGGAACCTCCACAGATATGAACGGAAAGTTTACTATTGCTGCTGCGCCACGCACAGTGTTGGTATTCACGTTTTTGGGCCACAAAACTCAGGAAGTTACGTTAACCGGCGCGACAACAGTTTCCGTAACTTTACAAGAAGATTCTCAATCTTTGAATGAAGTAGTGGTCACTTCTTTCGGTATACAGCGCCAGGCGAAATCACTAGGATATGCGGTGAGTTCAGTTTCAGCGAAGGAGCTTACGCAGGCAGGAAATACCAACTTTGCGTCAGCATTGTACGGTAAAGCTGCGGGGGTTAAGATCACTACTGCGCCGGGTGGCGCCAGTTCTGCGGTGAATGTGCAGATTCGTGGTATTAACTCTTTGAATTATAATCAACAGCCTCTTTATGTAGTTGATGGTATCGTTATCAGAAATGACGGACAAAATGGAGGAGACGGAGGATCGAATAATAATAATTTCTGGGGAGATCAGCGAATTAGAGGGAATGGCGTTTTAGATATTAACCCACAGGATATAGAATCACTTTCTGTATTGAAAGGGGCGAGTGCAACAGCTCTTTATGGATCTGACGCTGCCAGTGGTGTGATTGTAATTACCACCAAAAAAGGTATCAAGGGACGTGGCCTAGGAGTGGATTTTAATTATCAGGGATTTGTGGATCAGGCAGCATTCCTTCCTGAATATCAAAATACTTATGGTCCTGGATATGATAGAGAAACGAATGCATCGGTGGGTGCTGACGCGCAAGGGTGGATCGCCGATCCTGCGTCTCCTTCAGGCAGGAGGCCATTCTATAGAGCTTATGCCAACTTTGGTCCAAAGATGAATGGGGAGTCTGTGATATGGTGGGATGGATCTATTCGTAATTACTCGCCGCAGCCTAACAACTACCGAGATATTTATGAAACAGGTGTTACCTCTAATGCATCAATTTCAATATCTAAGATGACAGATGAACTAAATTATCGTCTATCTGCTACGAGATTGGATGTTGATGGTACTCAGCCGGGTAATCAAATGCACAAGAATACTTTTACCTTAAATAGTAGTGTTAAGTTGTCACCCAAGTTGAGTCTTGACCTCCTTGCAAACTATATCAATACTCAAAACCACAATCGGCCGTATCAGTTAGGTCAGGTGTTGGGAAGTTATGGTGGTTTTTTCAACCGTTCTGAAGATATGGGCTTGTTTAAGCAAAAATTCCAGACTTCACGCGGGTATAAATATGCTCTGAATACTGCTTCAAACCGTGAGGAACGTTTTCCGTATACTGTGAGAGGTGAGAATTTGCTTGATTTCTTCTGGCAGCAGCTGAAAAATAACTATGACGAAAACGAGAATCGATTAATTTCGAGCGCAACATTAAGTTGGGATGTCGTGAACCATCTTAAACTTCGCGGACGTATTGGTAGTGACTATACGGGATATTCATCTCAAACAAAGCAGTTTAATGAGTTGCCAACCATTGAAAATAGTCCAACTTCGAGCACGGGCGCTTATTCTACCAGCAAGGGAATGTATTCAATCCTTTACGGTGACGTCCTGGCAACGTACGATAATAAGATTACTAATGATTTGAAGTTTAATATCAGTGCTGGTTATACTGGAAGAACAGAGAATTATAACGATCAGAGTTCTTCAACCTCAAATGGTTTAGTGACAGAAAACTGGTTTTCGTTAAGTAATTCATACGGTATTTTATCAACTTCAGAATCTCGAAAATACTTATTCAAAAGAGCCTTTTTTGGAACAGCAAGCTTGAATTATAAAGATTTCTTGTTTTTGGAAGGAACAGCTCGCCAAGAGGCGGCATCTACTCTTGCCGCAAATAACAGAGATTATTTCTATCCTTCTGTTAACTCATCATTTGTATTCTCTGATGCTTTTAAGATGCCGGAATTCTGGACATACGGAAAGATTAGAGCTTCATATGGTGTGGTTGGTAACGCGCCTCCAATATTTGTTGCGAATGTTGGTTATACCAATGAGTCCTTGCAAACCATTAATGGATCTGTAACTCAAATTAAACCAGATCGAGCTTACGGAAACCCTTTCCTCAAACCAGAAATGAAGCATGAGGTTGAATTTGGTTTGGAGAATAGATTCTTTAATTCTCGCTTGGGTATTGATATCAGTTATTATGATAACCGGGTGAAAGATCAAATTCTTCAGTTGCAAACAAGTTCTGTTAATGGCGCATTGTCTCAAATTGTGAATGTTGGAGAGGTTGGAAGTAGAGGTATTGAGGCTGCGTTTACTGCATCTCCTATTGTGAAAGGCGACTTCCGTTGGGATACTAGATTGAATCTTGCATGGAACAGATCCAGGTTGGTAGCTTTATCCCCAGAGGTAGGAAGTGATGAATTAGTATTCTATTGGGGGGATCAAAACTCTACGAAGCTAGTGTCTAAAGTCGGAGAAACGATGGGTGGGATTTATGGATATAAGCGCGCAACCGATGATAATGGTAATTTCATAATCGATGATAACGGTCTGTACGTTATTACTAAGGAATATGAAAAATTGGGCAACATCATGCCTGATTTGGTCGGAGGTTTTTCTAATACACTTACATTTAAGAATTTCTCATTGGATTTCCTGATTGACTATCGTATCGGAGGTAATATGCTTTCGCCAAACACTAAGTTCCTTATGGGAGCGGGCATGTTGGAAAATACCATGGCTGGTCGTGATGCAGAGCACGGTGGTTTGCAATATACTTCTGGTGGTGTAACTTATAATGACGGTATTTTGCTGGCGGGTGTTAATCAAACCACTGGGCAGGCAAATACAACAATTGTTGATGCTGCTTCTTATTATTTTAATACGTTCCAATGGGGAGAGAATTCCTGGAGCGGAGGAAGTGCCGTATTTAAAAATAGTTATGTTAAAATGCGTGAAGTTACTGTAGGTTATAGGTTCTCAGATAAAGTAGCAAGTAAGATAGGTTTAAATAACTTGAGATTGAATCTAATCGGGCGGAATCTGTTTTATATATATAGAACATCCAAGAACGTAGATCCTGAAGCTCCTATTGGTAATAAATGGTGGTCTCAGGGGGTTGACGTGGGTTCAACCGCAGCAGCAAGAACCTTCGGTTTCTCAATTACAACAAGTTTCTAATCTTATTGAAAGGAGTTAAAAAAATGAAAAAGATAACTATAAATATATGCTTCTTTCTGGCGGCGCTGTTGCTGTTTAACAGTTGCGAGAAGCAGTTGGATGATAAATATTTTAATCCTGAGAAAAGTGATGATCCAACATTACCGGGTTTGTTCACCGCTATGTTGAATAATGATCGTATAGCTCAAAAATATTGGAATGTACGCACGTTTTTAAGTATGACAGGAGTCTACTCGCAAACGACCTATATTCCCAATAGTCAGTTGATTTATCAGCAAAGTGATGGATATTCGCAGCAGTTCTGGGATGACTTTTATGCACCAGGAGGAAATGGAAGTGGCGTTATGGCCTTATATAGAACCATGGAGACTAAGTTTGCAGCATCTTCAGAGGCAGAGCAAGGGCGTATGCAAGTGTTCATGACTGCTGGTAAAGTGGCTTTAATAGAGGAAGCTGCGAAAATGGTAGACTTATGGGGTGATATTCCCTATTCGCAGGCTGGGAGTCTCAATACTAGCGGTAATATCGCTAATGCTAAGTACGATGATCAAAAGGAGCTTTATACTACCTTTCTTAGTGACTTGACATCAGCTGCAGCGTATTTTAAAACCGCGCCAGCCGATGCTAATTTTTCCAAATATGATATCCTGCTTTCTGGGAGCATGAAAAAGTGGGAGAAGTATTGTAACTCTTTAAAGCTCAGGTTGCTAATGCATATGTCTTTCTCGGATGAGTCGACTGCGAGAACACAGGTGTTAGCAATGTTAAATGATCCTGCTAATTTTCCTCTTATTGATGGAGATAACATTGCATCGTATGCTCCTGCAACTTCAGATGTATTGTTGCAACCACTAACGACAAGCCAGAGTGATTTGAATAGTGCTTATCAGGAAGGGACCTGGTATGCTCCGGATTATATGTTAAATACAGCTATGGTGCCAAATAACGATCCGAGAACTCCTTTTTTCTTTGAGAAGTTTGGACGTACAGCGAATAAAGTGTTCACTCCAAATAAGGATTTTCGGGCAATGCCGAATTCGTTTACAGCAGATCAGCAGAGCAATTCGTTTGAAGATTATGCCGTTTATGATTCTGCAACCTTTGCTCAGAATATCAAGTTGCCTGGCTTTGTAATCACCGCACCTGAAGTTAACCTTCTAAAGGCAGAGGCTTATGAGCGTTGGGTTGGTTCAGCACAGGCAAAAGCATCTTATGATATCGCTTTGCAGCAGTCTATCGCATTTTACCAATACTGTAACAGTGTGAGCACCATTAACAGAAAAGAAGCGGCACCTACGGCGGCCGATATCACTGCTTTTGTTAATACCTCCGGCGCTGCTTATAAAGTGGCTGGAACTGCGGAGCAGAAATTAGAGCAAATTGCCGTTCAGAAATGGATTCATTTAGGCTATCTTCAATCTATTGAAGCATGGACAGAGGTACGACGTACTTCTTATCCAAGGCTCACATTCCCGTCAGATGGAAAGACGCCAGGATTTACGACAGTTCCTAATCGTTTAATTTATCCAAGTCAGGAGCGGGCACTGAACCGTGAAAACTGGGAAGCTGTATCGGCTAAAGATACGCGCGATGCAAAGGTTTTCTGGGACGTTAAATAAATTCGAGTTCTTAATAAAAGCCACCTCTTGATTGGGGTGGCTTTTACTTTTTATACGGATTACACATAGCAAAACCTTTGGTTTTGCTATGTGTAAAATATTAACCTTTATTCTTTATAACTGCACTTTTTATTGTTATATTAGTCATGCTAAATCGATAAACATTGATGCTAACCAAACACGCACAGATATGAAAAAGATTTTCTCCTTAATTTTTCTTTCGCTCTCGTTGATTGTTCAAAGTAGCTACGCGCAGCTGAATGTACATCCTACCTCTGGTGAATATGAATGGCCTTCGGATCCGCAGGTTAGGCAGAAGCTTGATAAATGGCAGGATCAGAAGTTTGGAATGATCATTCACTGGGGGCTATATGCTGTACCTGGAATGATTGAATCGTGGGCCTTATGTAATGAAGATTGGATAACGCGCGACAGTACTCAAAGTTATGATGATTTCAAGAAATGGTATTGGGGACTGAGCGAGAAGTTTAATCCCGTGAATTTTAACCCTGAACAATGGGCAAAGGCGGGCAAAGATGCTGGCATGCGATATTTAGTATTTACTACCAAGCATCATGATGGCTTTTGTTTGTGGGATACCAAAGAAACTAATTTCAGTGTAGCGCAGGGGCCTTTTAAAGATAACCCGCGGGCAGATGCAGCCAAATATGTTTTCGATGCTTTTAGAAAACAGAACTTTATGATTGGCGCATATTTTTCCAAGCCGGACTGGCATTCGGAATATTATTGGTGGCCGTATAGAGCTACCCCTGACAGAAATAATAACTATGACATCAGAAAGAATCCATGGCGCTGGAATAAGTTCAAAGAATATACTTACAATCAGATATCAGAACTGATGCACAATTATGGATCTATGGATATCCTTTGGCTTGATGGCGGTTGGGTGAGACCTCTGGAAACAGTAAACGATGAGGTTCGCGCATGGGGTGCCAAAATTCCGGAATGGAGCCAGGATGTTGATATTCCAAAAATTGCCGCCATGGGACGGAAAGTGCAACCCGGCCTACTGGTCGTGGACAGGACCGTGCACGGCCCCTATGAAAATTATCAGACTCCTGAACAAAAAATTCCTGATCATCAGTTAGATCACCCTTGGGAAAGTTGTCTTACACTGGGTAACGACTGGGGCTTTGTGCCTTCTGATCGATATAAGTCCGCTACGAAAGTTATTCATCAATTGGTGGAAGTCGTAGCAAAGGGGGGAAGCCTTCTTTTAGGGGTTGGTCCTAAACCTGATGGGACACTGCCAGCTGATGTTGTAAGCCGCCTTGAGGATATCGGGAAATGGACAGCAAAGAATGGGCAGGCAATCTATGGCACCCGATCCGCAGCGGTATATAAGGATGGCAAAACATGGTTTACGCGAAGCAAGGATGGGAAGAAAGTTTATGCCATTGCTTGTATGGAAGAAGGAGCTCCGATGCCGGCAACTGTCAGCTGGACTGGAAATGCGCCGTCTAAAAATTCAAAGATAGTCCTTCTTCAGACTGGTAAAGCTGTGAAATATACTGTAAGTAATGGACGTGTGACTGTCGACCTTCGCGGTCTCGCTATAAATAACAAGGCAGAAGCGTCAGCACTTGCATTCGCCTACACATCTTCAAAATGATAGCCGGAAAAAGATATTTGAGTGTATTGGTGCTTCTGTTGGGAACTTCTGTTGTCCCCTTAAAGGCGCAGTCTCCTTTTATTGGGATGGAGCATTTATTTACTACGCCCAGGTCGTACGTAGCCAAGTATGTGAGCAATGCCCCACAGGTTGATGGTGATTTGAGCGATCAGGCATGGCAGTCGGCTTCATGGAGCGAAACATTCGAGGGTATTGAAGGCGATAAGAAGCCGCGTCCGCGCTTTACTACACGTATGAAAATGCTTTGGGATGATGAGTATCTTTATATTGGTGCTGAGCTTGAAGAACCAGACGTGTGGGCTACTTTATCGAAGAGAGACCAGGTAGTGTTTCATGACAATGACTTTGAGGTTTTTATAGACCCAGATAACAACGCGCACCAGTATTTTGAAATTGAGGTAAACGCGTTGAATAATATTTTCGATTTGTTTTTATCCAAGCCATATCGAAGCGGAGGAAGTGCTTTGTTTGCATGGGATTGTCCGGGACTTAAGTCGGCAGTTAAGGTGAGGGGAACGTTAAACGATGCCACGGACCGGGATCAGGGGTGGAACGTTGAGTTTGCCATTCCCTTTAAATCGATAAGTCTTGGTAATTCCGTGAGGATACCCAAAAGCGGGGAGATTTGGCGTATTAATTTTTCGCGGGTGGAGTGGGATGTTAAGGCAAATGGCGCAACATATGAAAAGTTGGAACATCCTGAACACAACTGGGTGTGGTCTCCGCAGGGAGTTGTAGAAATGCATCGTCCGGAGCGTTGGGGTTATCTTCAGTTTAGTAGATCTCCTTCATCGGACACTTTCGTCTTACCTTATTCAGAGAAGCAGCGTCAATATCTATGGGCCGTGTTTTATAAGCAAAATGGGTTTTACAGAGCTCATAAGCGTTACGCGACGACGCTTGCTGAGTTGGGACTGAAGTCGGTCTATCAGATCGGTACCGTTCAGAACAAGCTTGTATTAATGGCTAGTTCTCAACAGTTTTTACTTAGCATACAGGCAACGGGGCACGCTTCTATTTCAATAAATAACGAAGGTTTAGTAAAATAATAACATATGTCTACTAGAAGAAGCTTTATAAAATCGGGATGTATCGCAGGACTTGCAGCAAGTGTTATGCCCGCGGTGTCTTCATTGGCAGCACCGGTAAAAAAGGGGAAATTAAAAAACTGGATATGGATTAATCCTGACACTAGGGAAAGCGCTGATACCATACGGGCAAAGTATAAGAAGTTTGTTTCTGCCGGGGTCAATGCTATCTTTTTTGAGCACGATAGTCCTCTTCATTTTCGTATCGCTAAAGAATGCGGTATGGAAGCCCATCGTTGGATGTGGACGATGAATAGAGGTGAGAAATCGCTTTTGAATTCACATCCCGAGTGGTACGCTGTAAATAGGAAAGGAGAATCCTGTGCTGACAAGCCTCCCTATGTCGACTACTATCGGTGGCTTTGCCCTTCGCGTCCTGAAGTTAAAGAGTATCTTCTAAATGATGTGAGAAATATTCTTAGTAACGACTACGTCGACGGCATACACCTGGATTATGTAAGATTCTGCGACGTAGTATTACCTGTGAACCTATGGCAGAATTATCATATAGAACAAACCCGTGAGTTACCAGAGTATGATTATTGTTATTGCGAGGTATGTAAATCTAAATTTAAGGAGTGGCGAGGGCAGGACATTGCGGAGATAGAATTCCCGGAGGCCAGTCTTTCCTGGCGTCAGTTCCGATACGATGCGGTGACAAACATCGTAAACGCAATTTCTCATTTAGCGGCATCTCATAAGAAAGCGATCACTGCCGCGGTATTTCCCACACCCGAAGTTGCCAGAAGGAATGTTCGGCAAGATTGGATAAACTGGAAGCTTACCGGAATAGCGCCTATGATTTATCATGGCTTTTATAAAGAACCTGTTGAATGGATTGGAGATGCCGTGAAGGAGGGAGTGAGGGGTATTGATGGTCGCTTTCCTCTATATGCAGGAATTTATATCCCTGATTTTAAAAGCTCGGATGAAATAGAAGCGGGGATGACCCATGCTTTTGCGAATGGGGCAGCGGGAATTTCTCTTTTTGGTAATGTTACCGATGAAATTCTGGCAATACTTAAAAAGGTTACTAACTCAATCAAATAATATGGCGTCTTTAACTAAAATATTAAGGGGTAGTTTACTCATGCTTGGCGTCACTACCGCTACATGCAGTATTTTCGCCCAGACAAAGAAGAGCGCTGGCGCGAGAGACCTGACACAGTATGTTGATCCTTATATCGGCACCGGATTTCATGGTCATGTATTTATGGGCGCCAATGTTCCTTTTGGTGCGGTGCAACTAGGTCCGGTTAACCTGTCCGAAGGCTGGGATTGGTGCTCTGGATATCATATTTCGGATTCAACAATTGTTGGCTTTTCGCATACGCACTTAAGCGGAACTGGTATTGGCGATCTCGGTGATATAGCTATCATGCCTGTTACCGGAAATGTAACCTTCGCAAAAGGGAATACCAACGATCCTCAAAGTGGATTCGTTTCCTTGTTCTCACATAAAGATGAAGTTGCTAAACCCGGCTATTATGCTGTTTTTCTTCAGCGTTACGGCATAAAGGCTGAACTTACAGCTACAGCGCGCACCGGCTCACATCGTTATACATTTCCTAAATCAGACAACGCTGGTTTCGTTATAGATCTGAAACAAGGTATTGGGTGGGACCGCCCCGTGGAAACTCATCTGGAAAAGCTGAACGATACAACCCTTGTAGGTTATAGAAAATCGTCGGGCTGGGCCGTTGATCAGCGTATCTTTTTCACCATGGTGTTTTCGAAGCCTATCAAGCGTTTGGTGCTCGCTGATTCCACTACGCTGAAATCGGGTAACAAGTACACCGGAAAGAAAGTGTTCGGACGAGTTAGCTTCGCTACAGAAAGCTCGGAGGTCGTGCAGGTAAAAGTAGGCATCTCTCCTGTTAGCATTGAGAACGCTACCATGAATCTAAATGCTGAAAACAAAGGATGGCAATTTGATAGGGTTCGTAAAGATGCCGACAAGCAGTGGAATGCAGAGCTGAGTCGGGCTCAGGTTCAAATGCAGGACGTTTCGCAGATGCGAACTTTTTACACAGCACTTTATCATACCATGATCGCACCTTCATTATTCAATGACCATAATCGCGATTATCTCGGCACCGATAAAAAGGTTTACAAAAACGCCTCATTTGATAATCTAAGCACTTTTTCTCTTTGGGATACCTATCGTGGCGCGCACCCGTTGTTTACGATTCTGCAACCCGAAAAGGTCAATGATATGATTAATACCATGCTTGCTATTTATCAGCAACAAGGTAAATTACCGGTATGGCACCTCATGGGTAACGAAACAAATTGTATGGTTGGTAATCCTGGGATTATAGTGGTCGCCGATGCCTTATTAAAGGGGTTTAAAGGCTTTGATCGCAAACTTGCCTATCAGGCCATGAAGCAGTCGGCCCTGCTCGATGAAAGAGGCTTAAATTTTGTTAAGAGTAGGGGGTATATTCCTGCTGATAGTATGACTGAGTCTGTAGCCAAGGGCCTCGAATATGCCATTGCTGATCATGGTATTGCGCGTGCCGCAAAGATGCTAGGACATACCGAAGATCAAGCCTTGTTTGAGAAGCGTGCCGCCTACTATAAAAACTATTACGATCCGAAAGCTGGATTTATGCGTGGAAGGATAAATGACAGTCAGTGGCGTACACCTTTCAATCCCTTCGAGTCGGTACATGAGCGAAATGATTATACCGAAGGTAATGCATGGCAATACACCTGGCTGGTTCCTCAGGATCCCAAAGGTCTCATAGATATGCTGGGAGGCGAGAAGAAATTTATAAATAAGCTTGACTCGCTTTTTACTGTTGAAGGAGAGTTAGGAGAACATGCGTCTCCCGATATCAGCGGATTAATAGGCCAGTACGCGCATGGAAATGAGCCAAGTCATCATATTACTTATTTGTATAACTATGCGGGGCAGCCGTGGAAAGCGGCGGATAAGATTCGTTATATTCTGACCCATTTATATACCGATAAAACAGATGGACTTTCAGGGAATGAAGATGTAGGTCAAATGTCGGCCTGGTATATCTTATCATCACTTGGCTTTTATCCTGTTAATCCTGTGGCTGGAATGTATGTGATAGGAAGTCCGTTAGTGAAAACCGCAAGTTTAAATGTTGGACAGGGCAAGGTCTTCAAAATCACAGCAACCAATAACTCCGCAGCTAACAAATACATACAACGCGTTTATCTTAACGGCAAATTGTATAATAAATCATATCTATTGCATACTGACATCGCCAAGGGGGGACAGATAACGTTCGAAATGGGTAGTAAACCTTCTGCCTGGGGTACCAAAGTCAGCGACAGACCATTTTAAAATACCTGAGGGCGGTGAGTGTTTTAACCGCCCTTAACAAATTAATAAACTAGTTATGTTAAGATCTATTACACTTAGAAACATATTCGGCATGTCTGCATTGCTGTGTCTGGCTATGTCTGCCAGTGCGCAACAACGATACGAGCTTGCCCAAGGCTGGAAAATGGCCGCGTCAAAGGATATTTCAGCTAGTGGCCAGCAAATCTCTGAATCTTCATACTCGCTTGCTGACTGGAAACCGGCAGTTGTGCCGGGCACCGTATTAACGTCTATGCTTGCTAATAAGGAGGTGCCCGATCCTTTCTGGGGAATGAACAATAAAAAAATTCCTGACATTTATGATGTTGGTCGCGACTACTACACCTACTGGTTCGCTAGTGAGTTTGCCGAAGCGCGTCCTACAGGAAATAAGCAGGTGTGGCTAACCTTCCGCGGAATTAATTATAGTTGCGATATTTATCTGAACGGTAAAAAGGTTAATGATAAGCCTTTCGCTGGTATGTTTCTCCGTAAGTCGTTTAACGTATCGGGACTATTAGCAGTAAATGGGAAGAATCGTCTTGCTGTCATAGTACATCCCCCTGATCCTGTTGGAAACCCAAATGGCGGCCAGGGTGGCGATGGGATCATTGCCCGCAATGTTTCGCATCAATATGTTGCTGGCTGGGATTGGATCCAGCCTATCCGCGATCGCAATACGGGCATCTGGGATAAGGTATTTATAGAACGTACGGGGGCGGTTAACGTTCTGGATCCTCACGTTGTAACATTGGTTCCTGGAAAGCGTAATGTAGATGGACAGCAGGCAAACGCGATCGTTAAGGTGAGCGCTGATCTTAAGAATGCCTCGGCAAAACCTATGGAAGGCACACTTCAATATACCCTTGAGGGTGTGAAGATTTCTAAAAATGTTACTGTGCCTGCCGGTAAGACATTGAATGTTTCGCTGCCTGATTTGCAACTTAAGAATCCTCGTCTTTGGTGGCCCGCTGGCTATGGACCTCAGAATTTATACAGCCTGAAGCTTCAGTTTATAGATAAGGCCAAGGTCGTTTCTGATAATGATGATATACGTTTCGGGGTTCGTGAGATTCAAACCAGCTGGAATGAGCATACGAAGAGTAGAGAGATAGCCGTAAATGGCCAGAAAATATTCATAAAAGGAGGCAATTGGATCATTTCCGATGCGATGCTTCGATTTTCTAAAGAGCGTTACGACGCTGAAATAAGATATCATCGTGATATGAATCTCAACCTGATCCGTATTTGGGGAGGTGCACTCGTTGAACGTCCGGAATTTTATGAGGCTTGCGACTATTATGGTCTGCTTGTAATGCAGGACTTCTGGATGTCTGGTGATTGCAATGGACGCTGGGTGGATCCAATGAAAAAGGAAGATCAATGGACACGCAGGAAATATCCTGATGATCATTCTCTCTTTCTGGAATCTGCAGCGGATATGGTGAAGATGATCAGAAATCACCCTTCGCTGGCTATGTGGTGTGGAGGTAACGAGATTACTCCTCCCGAAGATATCCTTATTCCTCTTAAGGACTCTATCCTCGCCAAGCTCGATGGTACACGTTGGTTTACGGAATATTCTAATTCTGACGCAATGTCGCAGAATGATATTGGCGGCAATGGTGATGGCCCTTACAGCATACAACCAATAAGCACATTCTGGCAGAACAGGACCTGGCCCTTCAATTCAGAGGTTGGATCCGTGGGTGTTGGGGACTACGAGTCTCTTGAGCGGTTTATTCCTCAGGAGAATATGAAGGTTCCCGTTCCCCGCCCTGGACAGCGTCCTAACGAGGAGGTCGATTCGGTTTGGACGTACCATACCTATACTGGTGTAGGTTATGAAACATCCTTGCTCCCTTATGGTCAGCCAAAGAACGTAAAGGACTTTGCCGATAAAGCGCAGCTTGTAAATTACGACCAATACAGAGGCCTTATTGAAGGGTTCAGCTCGCATATGTGGGACTGGTACACTGGCTTGATGATTTGGAAAACACAGAATCCCTGGACGGCTATGCGCGGTCAGATGTACGATTATTACCTAGATCCTAATGCTTGTCTCTATGGCCTGAGAACCGGCAGCCGCCCGCTTCACGCCATGTGTAATCCCGTTGATAAAACTATCCAGATTGTAAATAACGATTTTAAACAGCATCGTGATATTATGCTATCTGTGAAAGCTTTTGATATGAAAGGGCAGGAAAAGAAGATCACTCAGGTATTCGCCTATATGGAGCCTTCGTCGGTAAAGAAGATAATGTCAGTAAAAAAAGAACTGGATGAGCTCGGTAACGAAGACGGTGTATTTCTTGTATTGCAGTTACTTGATGCTAACCAGAAAGAACTTGATTACAACTTTTATTGGTTTCCCAATAAGGACGAGAAATATTCGGGTCTGGATAAACTTAAGCAGGCAGAACTCTCCGTGCATGCTAATCGTCTTGCAAATGGCAAAATTGAGGTACGCTTATCAAACCCTGATAAAGGACCGGTAGCTTTCTTCAATCGTATTTCTGTGGTTGATCCTGGAACCGGTAAGCGTATTCTTCCTGCATTTTACGATGATAATTATATATCTATAGCTCCTGGGGCGGAACGCACAATAGTGGTCGACTGCCCCTGGATGAATAAACTTGCTCACCCTGTTGTTACGGTGAGGGGTTGGAACGTAAAAGAGCAACGAGTAGAATTGTAGTATGGTTAACAAAAAAGCTTTCATTTGCTGCCTGGCAATGCTTTCGTCGGTAGCTTATGCCCAGCAGAAGCCTCTTTACAAGGATGCTTCTGCTCCTGTAGAAAAGCGGATTCAAGATTTACTTTCCCGAATGACTGTAGATGAGAAAGTTGGACAAATATCTACTCTTCTGGGTTGGGAAATGTATGACAAGAAATCTGCTAACGACGTTCAGGTAAGCGAGAAATATAAGAAAGCGCTTAAGGAGCAGAATACCGGAATGTTCTGGGCTACCTTGCGTGCTGATCCATGGACTCAGAAAACGCTGAAAAATGGACTTACTCCATCATTGGCGGCTAAAGCCACCAATGCTATGCAGAAGTACGCGTTAAAGCAAACACGACTCGGCATTCCCATGCTTTTTGCAGAAGAGTGCCCTCATGGCCATATGGCCATTGGTACCACTGTATTTCCTACGGCGATAGGGCAGGGAAGTACTTGGGATCCATCGTTAATTGAAGAAATGGCAACCGTAATAGCGGCAGAAGCGCGCCTGCAAGGAGGTCATATCGGCTATGGTCCTGTTCTGGATCTTGCCAGGGAGCCCCGATGGTCTCGTGTGGAAGAAACTTATGGCGAAGATCCTATCCTGAATGCAACTCTTGGCGTGGCCATGGTGCGTGGCTTTCAGGGAAAAAGCATTAGCTCCGGGCATAACATCGTTTCTACATTAAAGCACTTCGCAGCGTATGGTGTTCCTGAAGGCGGCCACAATGGCAATGGAAACGCTATCGGTACCCGTGAACTGCAACAATCTTACCTTCCTCCGTTTAAGAAGGCTGTTGAGGCGGGCGCCCTGTCTATAATGACGGCCTATAACGCGGTTGACGGAATTCCTTGTTCAGCAAACGAGTATCTATTGAAAGATGTCTTACGTGGTGAATGGGGATTTAAAGGATTTGTGGTATCCGACCTCGGCAGTATTTCTGGAGTATTTAATAATCATCATGTCGCCGCCGATGCTGCTGAGGCCGCCTCGATGTCGATAAACGCGGGGCTAGACGCTGATCTTAGTGGTTATGGTTATGGCAAATCTTTGTTAGTCGCTATTCAGCAAGGCAAAGTTTCATCGTTGGTGCTTGATTCGGCGGTGGCAAATGTCCTGCGTATCAAGTTCAATATGGGCTTGTTTGAGAATCCTTACGTCGATCCAGCTCTCGCTGGTAAGGTGGTTCGCAATAAAGAGAGCATCCTGCTCGCCAGAAAAGTGGCAAGGGAGTCCATTGTGCTGTTGAAGAATGAAAAGAAATTGTTACCTCTAAGTTCCAGTCTTAAGAGTATTGCTGTAATTGGCCCTAATGCCAACAATATCTATAACCAACTAGGCGACTACACGGCTCCTCAGGCAGAGGAGAATGTCGTGACGGTTTTAGAAGGGATCAAGGCTCGTGCCGGGAAAGATGTATCAATCAATTACGCTAAGGGATGCGCTATTCGCGATACTTCCAGTGCCGATATGGCCGCAGCTCTTGATGCCGCCCGTAAATCGGAAGTAAGCATCGTTGTCCTTGGTGGTTCAAGCGCACGCGACTTCAAAACGGAGTATCTTAATACCGGTGCCGCCTTGGTCAAAGCCTCTGACGAGAGCTTAAGTGATATGGAAAGCGGAGAGGGTTTTGATCGGTCCAACCTGCAACTAATGGGACGGCAGCTGGAACTTCTACAGAAAATTACGGCACTCGGCAAGCCTGTAGTTGTTGTGCTCATTAAAGGTCGTCCCCTTAATTTGAATTGGGCAGCCGACAACGTCCCAGCGATAGTGGATGCGTGGTATCCCGGACAAGAAGGAGGTAATGCTATCGCAGAAGTTCTCTTCGGCGATTACAATCCTGCCGGTCGTCTTCCGATTTCTGTACCCCGTTCTGTCGGGCAACTTCCCGTTTATTACAATCAAAAGTCTTCATTGCACGACTATGTTGAAATGAGCGCAAAACCCTTATTCTCCTTTGGATATGGACTAAGCTATACTTCTTTTGAATACGCGGCCCTGCAAGCTGAGAAAACAGCTGAGGCGCATCTAAGAGTCTGCTTCTCACTGAAAAATACTGGAGATCGTGACGGTGATGAAGTTGCACAGTTATATGTTCGGGATAATGTCAGTTCCGTTGTCACCCCCATTAAGCAGCTTAAAAAGTTTATACGTGTACATTTAAAAGCTGGGGAAGAGAAACGGGTGTCATTCGAGCTGGAAAAGGAAGACTTGATGCTTTTCAATAAAGACAATAGGTGGGCGTTTGAATCTGGTGAGTTCACACTGATGGTTGGATCCTCATCAGATAATATTAAGCTCGAATCAACCGTAAGGTTATAATTACATTCTTTCCCGGTAAGTATTCCAGCAACGAATGCAAGAACTGCCAGTATATCTGGTTTGAGGAAACACCCGAACTAGGTAGACTGGCAGTTCTTTGACAAACTTACTAACACTTGCCTTGCCTCGCATTCCGCGCTATAGGGCTTGCGGGAATATAATTTTACCTGGTTGTCGCAGATAAAAATCTGACTCTTTTATTCTTTAAAGGCCTAAAGCTATCTTTGCCGCTAATCGTTAAGGTAATCTCATTGTATAAAGTGAAAAATATTCCGGTTAGTTGTGCAATCATTCTTGGAGAAGCCGACGATGTTTTGGCGGCTCAACGCGGTGATAATATGTCCATGCCTCTGAAATGGGAGTTTCCTGGCGGAAAGATCGAAGATGGAGAAACGCCCTGGGATTGTCTCGTTCGCGAGATTAAGGAAGAACTCAATATGTCGATTATTCACGAAGCCACACTTCCCGAGTTTAACTACGATTACGAGTCTTTTTCAATTACGCTCTATCCTTTTCTGTGCAAATTGAAGTCGTCAGAAATGATCTTACACGAGCATCGCGATGTTAAATGGCAACGGCTTGTCGATTTGCACTTGCTGGATTGGGCAGCTGCTGACGTTGCGATAGTGGAATATCTCCAACGACGGAAGGATCTTCCCTAGTATTTAGAGAACATAGGTACTGTTATCTCGCGGTGAAATATATTTTCGACTTATTTTAAAATACTAACATTAAAAATGACAGGCTGCAATGGTTTGTCCTGTTTATTTGTTGCCACGCTATTTATTCGTTTAGCAACATCAAGCCCCCTTATTATCTTGCCAAAAATAGTGTAATCGCCATCTAAATGAGGAATACCCCCCACTTTCTCATATACTTTACGGCGTCTCTCTGGAATAACGATATTCCTGACCTTCGCCAGGCTGTCCAGTTGCGCATTGGAATAACGCTTTCCTGTTACGAAATATATCTGAGATAAATACGATGCTTTCTCCGTGTTATCATCGCGGCCCGCCCCCAGGCTTCCGCGTACATGATAAAGATCTTCTCTAATCTCTGCCGGAAAACGTTTCCTGTTTTTGTTATTTGCCTTTGCTTCCCGCTCTAAAATGGTCTCATCAAGCTCCCCGCCCTGACTTACGAAGTTTCTGATCACCCGGTTAAATTCAGCATTTTCGTAAGTTCCTTTCTTCACTTCCGCAATAAAAAGATCTCTGTGTCCGGGCGTTTTATCGTATAACATCACGTCGATAATCCCCATATTGGTGTTAAAACGAACCACGCGACTCTGCGCGTAAGTCTTGCTTCCCATCGTTGTCCCCCAGATCAATAGCAACATGCAAAAGCGCGTATTGAAAATTTTCGTACTTGTTTTCATTGTCTTTAATATCAACTTTTTTTATGATAATCTCGTTCTTCTAGTTTATTTAGGTGAAGGATGTTAACCTTAATTATCAATCTTGAAAAAAAAGGTGTTATTTTGAACAAACTTTAAGCGGGATGTTCTGTTAATAGTTTAAATGTATACTTTAATATGCCCGGCTATTCCCTTATTCAAGACGCGATCGGCTTAGTTCGCAGCTTTGACCTCGGCCATGAAAAAGATGGCTATGACTATTCGCTCGACGGATTCAGGAATTGGATCGCCGATAATCAGCCATGCTCATGTCAGGGGCAAACGCGCCAAAGAAATGATGCCGTCAATTGGGAAGGCAAAGATCGTGGACGCTCCATAGATAGTGTTATCAATACTCAATTGTTGCACCTTAACCGTTATGCCAGAATGTACGCTAAGGCGGCAATTCACGGAAGCATCTTCGCAACGCCTGAAGAGTTCATATATCTCATAAACCTTCGGGCTTATGGTAAGATGACCAAGATGGAACTTATTAGAATGAATGTACAGGATAAATCTCTGGGCGTTCAAATTATCAATCGACTTATTAGGAACGAGCTACTTGAGCAGGTAACTTCCGAGCTGGATCGGCGTAGTAAGGTGCTTTCAATAACGCCATTAGGTGAAGCGGAGCTCGATAATTGTATGGATCGCATAAGGATGGCGAGTAAAATGGTAACGGGTAATCTTAATTCAAGTGAAAAGCATGAGTTGGTAAGGCTTTTGGCAAAACTGGAAGATTTTCACGCTCCGATATATAGTGAAAATGGTAGTCTGCATACGTTGCTACAGCTCTTGGAAAATCAAGAGAGAGAGGACCTGAAGATATGAGTGCTAAAGTGGCGGTAATAGGGGCTGGCTTTTCAGGTCTCGCTGCAGCGGCTTACCTGGCTAAGGCAGGTCTGCAGGTATCAGTGTTCGAAAAAAACCATAGCGTCGGCGGGAGGGCACGGCAGTTCCGCACTGACAACGGGTTTGTATTTGATATGGGGCCTAGTTGGTATTGGATGCCAGATATTTTTGAAGACTTCTTTAATGATTTTGGCTCTTCCGTTGCTGAGCATTATTCGCTAACACCATTGGATCCGCAGTTTGAGATGGTCTTCGATGATGAAGTGCTTGCTCTCCCTTCCGATTACCAGGAAATGCGCATGCTATTTGAAAAAATCGAACCAGGATCCGCGCGGCAACTTGACCGATTTATGGAGGAAGCGAAGTTTAAGTATGAAGTGGGTATGAAGGAGTTTGTTCATAAGCCTTGTTTATCATGGGCAGAGTTTCTCTCTCCTGTAATCATGAAGAACAGTCTTAGGCTCGATCTTCTCACTAGTTTTCATAGCCACGTGCGAAAATATTTCCATAATCGTAAACTTTTGGCGTTAATGGAGTTTCCCGTGATTTTTCTCGGAGCTATGCCCCGTGATATTCCGGCGCTTTATAGTCTGATGAACTATGGCGGATACAGCCTTAAAACCTGGTACCCGCAGGGGGGCTTCATAAAGATTATTGATGGAATGCGCCAGGTCGCGGAAAAATGCGGTGCTCAGATTTACTGCGACACTGTGGTAAATAAAATCAATACAAAAAATAACCAGATCCATTCTCTTAATGTAAATGGACAAGAGTTGCCTTTCGATGCCGCGTTGGCATCCGCGGATTATCATCATGCTGAGCAGTTGCTTGATCCGCAATACCGAAATTACAACGATACTTATTGGGAGAAAAAGGTTTTTGCGCCCTCTTGTCTGATCTTTTACTTGGGAATTGACAAAAAACTTGATTCCCTGAAACATCATACCTTATTTTTTGAGCATGATCTGGATCTTCATGCCCGCGAAATATATAAGGATAAGGGATGGCCTACTGAGCCTCTGTTTTACGTATGCTGCCCCTCTAAGACCGATCCGCTCGTAGCACCGCAGGGCATGGAAAATCTCTTTATGCTGATGCCACTGGCGCCAGGATTGCAGGATACCGATGAGTTGCGGAATAAGTATTTCAAAATAATGCTTCGGCGTCTGGAGAAGCATTTGGGAATGTCGATGCTTGATAAGCATATTGTGTATCAGCGGGCATATTGTATTAAAGATTTTATAAGTGATTATAATGCTTATAAGGGTAATGCATACGGTCTTGCTAACACGCTTATGCAAACCGCGGTATTTAAACCATCGATACGCAATAAAAAAGTAACTAACCTTTTTTACTCCGGACAGCTTACTGTTCCGGGTCCGGGTGTGCCTCCTTCATTAATATCAGGGAAGGTCGCCGCAAAACAGATTATCAAGGATTTATCCAGAAAATATGAAGCAGCTTTTTGATGAATTGTCATTTAAAATAAGTCGGGAGACCACGCGAAAATACAGCACCAGCTTTTCCTTGGGTGTGCTTGCGCTGTCTGCCGATATTCGTCCTGCTATATATTCTATTTATGGTTTCGTAAGACTTGCTGACGAAATTGTGGATAGCTTTCATGATTACGATCGAAGCGCGCTTATTGGCCGGTTACGAAATGACACCGTTACAGCCATACAGGAAAAGATTGCCATTAACCCCATTTTGCATGCGTTTCAACATACGGTCAATAATTACGGTATTGACTGGCAATGGATTGATACCTTTCTACAAAGTATGGAAATGGATCTTACTACGGCAGAACATAGCAGGTCATCTTACGAGAAATATATTCTGGGTTCTGCGGAAGTGGTTGGACTGATGTGCCTCCACGTATTCGTGAATGGTGATACTACTCAATTTGAACGCCTGAAGTCCTATGCCATGACGCTCGGCTCCGCTTTTCAAAAGGTTAACTTCCTGCGGGACCTGAGAGATGATTACCGTGTTCTGGGGCGCTCGTACTTTCCATCAGTAGATATGTGTCGGTTTGACCTACAGACAAAAGCGCTCATAGAGCAGGAAATAAATAAGGAATTTGAGGTCGCTCTTGAGGGTATACGAATGCTGCCGGCATCCTCCAGATTGGGAGTACATCTCGCATATACTTATTATCGTTGCCTCTTTAATAAAATTAAAAGAACAACGCCGCAAGATATTCTCAATAAACGCGTCCGTATAAATAATGGCAAAAAGCTATCTTTAATGATGAGCAGCTATGTGCAGGTTAAAATGACCTGGCTTTAATCTATCGCGATATGAATTTTTTAATTACAATAGTAACCTTTTTCCTCATGGAAGGAATAACCTGGTGCACCCATAAGTATATTATGCATGGTCTCCTGTGGTCCTTACATCGCGATCATCATCATAAAGATCATGATCATGCTCTGGAAAGAAATGATTACTTCTTCATTATCTTCGCAATTCCCGCCATCGCACTGATGTATTTCGGCTCGAAGGCCGACTTCAATTATTTGTTCTATATTGGCCTGGGAATTACGATCTACGGATTTGCTTACTTCTTTGTGCACGACATCTTCATTCATCAACGAATTAAGGTGCTTCAGAAAACAAAAAATCCTTACCTGCTCGGCATCCGACGTGCTCATAAACAGCATCATAAGCATTTAGGCAAGGAAGAGGGGGAGTGCTTCGGTTTTCTTTGGGTGCCGGTAAAATACTTCAGGATGTATTTTAAACGGTCTACAACGCCGTCCGGTAATGATAATAACAGCAGGTAATTTAAAATCTTACATCCTATGTCTGCTCATTATACATATTTGTTGGTCAATTTTCTTACGATCATTATCTGCTTCATTTTTTCTTTTCATCCAAAAATTCGCTTCGATCGACATTTCTTCGCTTTTATTAAAGCCGCCTTTCTCGTGGCTATCCCATTTATTACATGGGATGTATATTTCGCTATTGAGCGTGTTTGGTGGTTTCACCCGAACTATATTCTTGGTGTTTATTTCTTTGGTCTTCCTCTGGAGGAAATACTGTTTTTCTTCTGCATCCCTTTCTCCTGCGTTTATACCTATTTCTGTTTGGAGAAGTTTGGCATTCTCAAAGGACAAAAGCTGGGTAGTCCCTGGCTTCTTTTCTTCGTGATGCTTTTGATGTTAGTGGTCTTATGTTTGAATATTTCGCGGGTCTATACCGCCGTAGCTTTTATAACTACCTTTCTCGTTATGCTATGGCTAGTGCTACGTGCCAATGACGTAGTGAGAAGTAAGATAAATAATGTGTATTTGATCCTTCTCATTCCTTTTCTTCTTGTAAATGGTGTGTTGACAGGTACAGGTTTGGAGAGTGCTATCGTCAACTATGATAATCGGGAAAATCTGTCCATACGGGTGCTTACGATCCCTGTTGAAGATGCGGTGTATGCCTATGAGCTCATCGCGCTGAATATTGTTGTTTTTAACTATTTCAGAAAGAAACGAGGTGGAACACCTGCAGTGTAAATTCTTTACCATTATAATCAACATACTTGCCTTTTCATGAAAGCAAGTATGTTGATGTGTGCCTTAAAAACTTACAGTTTGCCCGTTAATCTTCATATCACTGAACCTGGCGTTAGCCACCTTATTGTTGTCGCCGCTGTTTACGGCAAGGCCAGCCAGAACCTTAGTTCCCAGACTGCCACTGAAAGTTCCTGTCCGCTCTTTACCATAGGTTATTCCTCCATCTGAAGAATAAGATGCTTTATAGGTATTGCCTGAGCGTTCTAATTTCAGGTATACACTACCCTCTCCATCCGTTGCATAAAGCGATCCTCTGGAAGCATTGCCGCCAGCCGCCAGGCGATGTGAATAGTTGTAGCCGTTGCCTCCCTTAGCGCTAAATGCGAAGACAAAATCAGAACCCAAACTACTTAGAAACAGTCCTGCCGCCGCTTGATTCGTAGTACTTACCGCTGTGTAGTTATCCAAACGTACGGTCATTACGAAATCGCCAACTAGTTCCTTGTAGACGAAGTAAAATTCTTCACGACTGTTTTCAAATTTTCCTTTGGCTGTGATGTCGATCGAACCTCCATTGCTAATATGTTTTCCGGATGCCGACCCAAAATTTAGGCTGGCCCAGCCACCTTGTGTTATCTCTTCCGGGAGCTGCGGGTGCGATTCGGGTTCTTCTGTCGGAGGTATTAATCCCGCGCCTCCGTTGTCAACAGCTATCGGCGCAATCGTATATCCGGGTAGTTTACCTACGCCAGCCCCCGTCGGAACGATCACATTGATCTTGTCGGCAGGATCAACTATATAATTATAGTCAGGTACAAAATCACTATACTGAAGGTCTTTTTCTAACTTTTTTCCTTGATATACTTCATATCCAACATTCTGAAAGGGGTGAGGGGCAGAGGCGTTTACCGGTTTGTTCTCGTAGACATTATCGGTAGTTGCAAATAGAAAGCCCGCCTTGCTTCCCGTGAGATTAGATATCCAGCTTGAACCACTTTTTTTCGCAGGAAAGGTACAGATGTCTGTGGGCAGATGAACACCATTAAAGTAATTGCTTTCCAATAATACCCTGGCATTCATCGCGCTGCCAGCACCATAAGTACTTACCCGGTTGTAAAAATTGTTATAAACGTGGGCTCGCCCAAAACGTACTCTCGGGTGTCTGGAACTTGATAAGTCAAAAAAGTTATGGTGTAAGGTTACCGTGATTTTCTCGTCAACACTTCCGTTGCTATCTGAATGGCCGATGAGACAAGTTTTCTGTGTCTTTATAAATCTGTTCCATGAAAGCGTTACATTATAAGTGCCGTGCGTAATGTCGCATGAACCGTCTTCATAATCGCTACTCTGGTTAACGGATTCAAAAGTACAGTGATCGACCCATACATTGTTAGATTGCTCCATAGCAATTCCGTCTGCTCCATTATCCGCTTTTGGCAGTTTTATATAAACATTTCTGATAATAATATTTTGTGCTTCGCGGAGGAACAAACCGATGTTTTCCATGACGAAATCATCCGTACCATAAATGCTGATATTTTTTGTTCTTTTAATATCAAACCACGGGGTCCCCGATCCTCGCCCCTGGTCTTTTGTAAATTTGCCGCTAAGCCAAACAATGGCGGGCACTTCTGATTTGTTTTTCTCGCGACTGTTAAGCCAGGCCTGAAACTTTGCACCGTCATTAAAGTGGTGAATATTTGCTTGCGTTGCGCCTTGTCCGCCATTGGTTCCTGTTCCTGAAGTTGCATATCCGTAAAGTTTGTCCAGCTCGACATTGCCAACTATTGGTAGTGGGTGCGTCTCTTTGTCATTATCTTCTGAAATGTTTTCTTCCTCTGAAGGCTGTTCCACCGGATATTCATTGTTTGTAAGTTCTTCTTTCGTGCAAGATGAAAAAAAATGAATACTCAGCAGCATAGCTGCTGTAAGAGCGAGTTTTTGAATGTGTGTCATCTGTGATTAATAGTTTAAGTCCGGCTCTTTGTTCGTTCGAGCTTTAAGTCGCCGCTAAATTAGATTTCCTTTTTTTTAACTTTTTCCCTGTATCGGCATTGTTATATAGTAGTTTAGACGCGCATTGTATTGGTTTGCGTTAAAGGCTTGATAAATAGTCGTATGCGGGTTTTTTCTCTTTTTGTAAAGATCTCGTTGGTATCATTGGAGTTACCTCTTTTGCGATAGCTTTGAGACAGTTAGCGTTTTCGTTAAAACAGAGCAAGTGCTGCCGCTTGCTGTTTTTAGGAATTTGGAACAACTATATTTAATGTTCAAACGTTAAGCCGATATGAAATTATATATGCTGCTATTGGGCTGTAGCCCCGCAAATAGAAATACCGAACAACATGATATTTTCTTTGGAGTAGCTTCTTCTTTGCGCGATTTGATTCCGGATATTACTGCCTTCTGGCCGGAAGCGAAGTCGTCTATACATATAGACGCCTGGCGTGTTGTAAACAAGGTGGGCGACTTTCATGTACGTGTTGTTGAAAGAATACCTTCTCTGTTGCCTGGAGCAGAACATCTTTACTTTCTGAACCTCGGTGGTTACAAAGAGCACCATTTTGACGAAACGCATTTCAAGGTCCTCACGGTACAGGAATCAAAAGCTGATGCCATGCGTTACTCAAAGAGTACAGCCTTTTATAAGACCGATACCTTCAAAGGTGCTACTTCGCATATCGATGATAAGTATGGGCTTGATGTAGATGATCTTCACGATATTGAGGATATCCTTCCTGCAGGACATAAGGAAAAATTTGCGCTTCGATTTGAGCGTAATGAGACGGCGATGCCGGAGGATGCTATTCACTTGGGCTACTTTAGACTTAACAAACTCCAACCAGATTGGTAGTTTATTTGTTGGATTGCTGCTGTTTATTGTAAAAAGGACTTTTTCTAACGAGAAAATCTACTGTCGCGCGCACAGCCTCGGGGCCAACCCAATAGGAATTGTGATTGCGGGTATAGATGGTATTACCATTGCCGTCACTTACAGTCAGGAGAATTGAAACACTGAAATTTTCACTGGTCAGGCTGGTGGTATCTCCTTTAAAAATGTCACCGCGAGTGTGTTCCGTCGCAAGTACTTTTGTGTTTAATTCCTTCATTGCAGTCAGTACCTTTGCGCTGGTATCGCTGTGTGCAGTTAGAGTATCGCGAAAGATACGCACGTTGCCGAAAACAAGGTATCCTACGTTGAGTATCTTGCACAGACGTCGCGCATCGGGGTTTTTCAAGGAGTCGAGCGTGTATCCCAGTTGTTTAAGACGTTGATTTGTAAGGCTCGGTGATTGCAGGTTGAATGGTTTCGCGTCAGTCGACAGCTGTTCATAGAATTCCTTCTGAACATTCCTTCGTAAGTCCTCATTGCCCCTGGCTCCCTTGGCGTCCCACAAAAAGGGGAGTACAGCAATGGTATTTGCGTTGGCCAACGTTACTGAGTCAGTAGCTGTATTGACTGCTGCTGTATCCCGCGCCACCTTACTCTCATTCACTATTCTAAATCTACCGTCGCCATAAGTAATGCTAGCGATATCATGCATTTTAATGGTTTCACTAAGGTGTTCGTCTTTGTTTATGAATTTTATCTGCGATTCTGTTTCAGATGTGATTCTTCCCGTAAGTGATTCTCCGCTTAGAAGTTTTATTAGATCGTTACGTTGTTCGCTGGTTTGTGCGAACAAAGACACGGTGAGAATGCTGAGAAAAAAAAGAAGGACAATACTGAGTTTCATGAACGTTGTAACATGGCATTTACTTTAGCGGGCACAAATATAGTTTGATAATGCTAAATATAACTAACGTTGGAACATCTTATTTGTTCTGATGTGTTTTAACAGTTAGTTCTGGTCGTGCGAATGTTGCTGGCGTTAGGTATATAAATGATTGGAGAAAATCGCAATAGCTTGATTTCTTGGCAAGTCCCGAGCAATGATAAATGATATTCTCCGGCTAACGCTCGGTGAATGCCGGAGAATACATTTAAAGTATTAATTGTTTAAGTGTCCAGGTTTACACTTTTTGAACGTAATAGGTTGCGACTTTGGTCCATCCATTTTTATATCCAATTTTCCGCTTGGTACCCGGAAATCAACTTTATTGAAACTGATATTTCTTCCATCGAGCACTTCAACAACATTATCCTTGCTTTCGATAGTGCTGTTGCTGATCTTTATGTTTAAGGCATCCCGCGCTATAATTAGCTTGTCGGCCTTAACTTGCGCATTTTCAATCGAAAGGTTGGTAAGAGGTGTCTCTGGAATGCCGTTGATCTTTAAAAATTGAGGCGTTTTTTCAATAATCAGATTTTTCATACTGATGTTTTTGAATGAGGGCGTAAGTCTGTTTATAGGGCGTTCGGGCAGTCGGTTTGCCAGATCTCCCACATAGGCCTTGCCTCCCAGCATGTCCCAGTTGAGGGCTGTAGCGGTAAGATTCATGCGGATACGCTCATAATAAAGATTCTCGCCACCACCGGCTCTGTTTCGTCTTGTTTTGAAACGTATGCCCACTCCTGTATTATCAAACACACAATCGTGCACATACAGATTTCTGATCATGCCTGCTGTCTCGCTGCCACAGGTAATCCCCCCGTGTCCTTCGCGTGCCAAACAATAACGTACCACAACATTCTCTGTAGGCTTATTAACACGCAGGCCGTCTTCTCCTCGTCCTGCTTTGATAGTAAAGCAGTCGTCACCGCTGGCAAGCGTACTGTACTCTATAAGAACATTACGCGACGACTCAATGTCAATGCCATCGCCACGCTGTATGCCGACACTGTTTACGGTAATCCCGCGAATGATAACATTATCGCAGTACACAGGAACGATGTTCCAAAAGGCGGTACGTTCCAGCGATACGCCCTCGATATACACATTTGTGCAGTTTATAGGTGAGATGAACATGGGAGGGAAGATGATTTCCCCATTGTAGCCTTCATAGATCCGCTCCTTTACGGGCTTATCTAAAGGGACAACGCGCTCAATGACATCCGAAGTCATGGTCTGTTTCCTTACGGAACCCTGCGGTGGCCCTACCAGGCGTCCTTTTCCCGTAAGTGCGATATTATGCTGTCCATTGGCGTAGATGAGTGCTCCCAGCGACATCACCTCGATACCTTCATTTCTTGTGAATACTGCCGGACGGTAGTCTTCAACTTCTCCCGAGAAGTACAGCTCCGCGCCATCTTCAAAGTGTAGGTTAACGTTGCTTTTAAGTTCAACACGCCCGGTGTGCCATTTACCCCTGGGAATAATTACCATACCGCCGCCTTGCGCGCTGATCTCATCTATAGATTGTTGGATAAGCTTGGTAATGATTGGACCCTGTGTCGCCCCTCGCTGCTCTATTGAAATCTGACGCGAGGGGAAAGTCGGTTTCTTGAAGACTGGCATTTTAAAAGGAGCGCGTACTGGCGCAATGTCTGCTGGAAGTGCATTTGCGCCAACTTCTTCTCTTGTGGGAACCTTTGCGGAATTTCCCGCGTACTGCGCTGAAGCGGGCAGGCACCATTGCAGTAGCACTATTAGTGAAAATACTTTAAGAATATCCTTCATGTGTGTGTTGTTTATTAGTTCCAGGATAAATAATTTTAGTAAAGGTATCAAGTTTTTGTCGATGAACGCGGAATTATCTGGCGCGAAGCGATACGCTTAGGGGCTGTGCCGTCGTTCGGGCATTGTCTCTACATAGTTTGCCTCTCCGCTCATTTCGAGGCCTTTGGAATATTGTGCTTCGGAATAAACGACCGCTTTTCCATCGTCTATTTGAAGGTTTTTGTTATTGAATGAAAGATCAGCGCTACGTATTGAGTGCGGTTTTGCAGTGCTGATCTTTCATTCGGACTCAGACATGCAGGTCCGCCAGGGTAAGATTCCTATAGTCTTCAATGAAGGCGATAATGTTGTTCAAGCCTTCAAACTCATGTTTCTCATGCATGGTGGTGATTACCACTGATTTCATGCCGCCTGCTTCCGCGGAGCGTACGCCGTTGGGGTTATCTTCAAATACGAGGCATTCTTCTGGTTTCAGTCCCAGCTGTTGAGCCGCCAGGACAAACGTTTCCGGATCCGGTTTGCTTTTCTTTACATCATCTGCGCAGACTACCGCATCGATATAATTTCTTATGTTGCAGCCATCTAATACAAAGTCAACATTCATCTTAATGGCTGCGGAAGCAATGGCCATCTTTATTCCTGCGGCATGTGCTTCCTCAAGAAACTCCTGCAGGCCATCGATTAGGCATAGGCGCGGTTTGAATTCCTCCTGATAGCGTTTTTCTTTTTCTACGGAAATGCGTTCGAGCTCTTCAGCTGTGAAATGCCCCTGCCCAAAGATCCGTTCGAGCACTTCCCCGTTTTTGCCATACATTTCCAGCTTTACAGCGTCGCGGCTGAGCGATTTACCCAATTGGTCGGTAATAATTCCAAACCATGCGTCGGTATGGTAATCCATATCGTCAATCATGGTGCCGTTGAGGTCAAATAATATTCCCTTAATCATTTGGTTATTTTTTTAGATATTTTAAAATCAGGCGGGCGGTTTTCGCCGAAGCTCCGGGATCGCCCATCTTTTCAGATAAATCCTTGTAGTTGCTTAGCATATGTTCACGATAAGCGCTGTCATCCATGAAGCGCTTCAGTTCAGTAGCTATCGTCACTGGTGTACACTCTTCCTGAATAAGCTCGCGAACAACCAGCTTGTTCATAATGAGATTTACCAGCGAGATAAACTTTATCTTAACGAGCATCCGGGCAATGGCAATGGTAACCTTGTTCCCCTTATACAGAACCGCTTCAGGCACATGGAACATCGCGGTCTCCAGCGTTGCTGTTCCAGAGGTGACGAGCGCTCCCGCGGCTATAGAGAGCAGATCGTAGGTGCTGCCGAAGACAACAGGGTAGGACGTGTGTTTGCTATATTGCCTGTAATAATCGATGTCAAAGTTGGGAGCGCCGGCAATGACATACTGATATTCAGGCATGCTGTCGGCAACTTTCAACATATCGGGCAGGATGCCGGCGATCTCCTGCCGGCGACTTCCCGGAAGAAGCGCGACTACAGGACGCTGATCGAGCCTTAAACGCTCCTTAAATTCCGTGTCTGCTTCGAAAGCGCTGATAGCGTCGAGTAGGGGATTTCCTACATAGTCAACTTTCATACCCCATTCGTGGTAAAAATCAACCTCAAAAGGTAAGATGCAAAACATATGATCTACAATCCTCTTGATTTTCAGTACCCTTTTCTGATTCCATGCCCATACTTTGGGCGATATATAATAGAATACCTTGATGCCTTGTTTGTGTGCGAATTCAGCAATCTTGAGATTGAATCCTGGAAAGTCAATAAGAATGAGGGCTTCAGGCTTCCAATCAAGGATGTCGCGTTTGGTTTGACGGAGGTTCGACAAGATACTCCGTAGGTTTACAAGTACCTCTACGAAGCCCATAAACGCCATTTCGCTGGAATGTTTTACCGCCTTGCCGGCTTCCGCTTCCATCATATCACCTCCCAGGAAACGGAACTGCGCATGCTCATCCCGCTCTTTAAGAGCTTTGATTAGGTTGGCTCCATGTAAGTCTCCCGACGCCTCGCCGGCTATTAAATAGTATTTCATCTCAATTGTGGATAGCTCAGTTTAATCAGGCATATCTGCATTTGCGACATAAGCATAACGCTTCGTCTATGCCCTTTGGCTTCTTCATATCTGACCGCGTAACCGCTTATAAATTATAACTGTTATCGCAGCGGAATCAGCCGCAATTATTTTATATGCATCTTGTATAAGAAGAAGATCATCGCGCATATAAACGTAGATGCCACCACCCCACGGGCTGTATTTTCCATTTTCTTCTTGAAAAAATGTTTTACCAGGAGCAGGTTCAGCGCTGCGCAGCCAATGTAAAGAAGATCGTCCTTCTCCAGAAAGACAATGTTTTTCTTCAGTATTTCAACAAAGAAAGTGGCTATGCCGGGAAGTATAAGTCCCAGCAACAAGCCAATAACTACATGATCACGTTTAAACATCGAGATTCCATGTGTTTAGAAGTGGAATCGCATGATGAGCGGTAAGATCGTATTGCACGGGCACCACAGAAACAAACCCGTTGTTTAGCGCCCATACGTCAGTGTCTTCTCCCTTATCATTAAGCTGAAATACTCCCGTAAGCCAATAGTACGGATTGCTGTGGGGATCCTGGCGCTCATCGAACTCTTCGGCCCATTTCGCATTTGCCTGACGACATATTTTAATGCCTTTCAACGCATCTGTCTTCGGAAAATTCACGTTTAACAGCGTTCCCTGGGGAAGCGTCTTTTCTAACACTTCCGCTGCAATTTTCTTGATATAAGGAACGCAGCCCGAAAAGTCAGCATCGTAGGAGAAATCATCATACGAAAACCCGATAGAGGGGATGCCTTCGATAGCTCCTTCTACTGCGGCAGACATCGTTCCTGAATAAATAACGTTTATGGAGTGATTTAGTCCATGGTTGATACCTGATACGCAAAGGTCCGGTTTCTTGCCTTTAAATACTTTGTTGACAGCAAGCTTAACGCAGTCAACAGGGGTGCCTGAAACCTTATACATCTCTACGCCGGGATAGATATGTACCTGATTGAGACGTAGCGGACGAGCAATCGTTATCGCATGTCCCGTAGCCGACTGAGGACTATCGGGAGCTACAACGACCACACGACCGAGTTCCTGTACGGCCTCAAGTAAGACTTTAATGCCCGGAGCATCTATGCCATCGTCGTTAACGACAAGAATGGTGGGTTTTTCTCTTTTACTCATTAAAGGCGAAATTACAAAACATTCCTTAACTGGCTTTACCTGAACGAACATTTGATGGTAAGCTCTTTGTGCTGATGTCTCTAAGATTTTTCGTGAGATGCCCTGAGTTCCTTATTAAAGTGTTATCGCTTCTTCGGAACAGCACCACTTCAGTAACGGTAAGTATTCGCTTGTTTATTGTATGAGAGACCTTGGGTTGCTAAAGCCAATGTTTGATGACTGGAGTTCTGGATATTATCGTCTACGCATGCCGTGCTAATTTATATTTCATGCTACAGTTTATAAGAATAAGCGCTTTTCACAGTTTGGACGATACCTATTGCCCGCATTGAGGCGGTCCGAAGGGCACTTTTACGGGGTAATTAGCGCTAAAGAAGACCTTCTGTAGGTGTGTTTTTAAATTAACTTATTTGATATTAAGATAGTTAATGATTTGTTTAAGAAAAATAGTAACTACGCTCTTGCACTGTATTGTTAAAGTCCTTATCTTTGCGTCACTTTAACGGAAACGGTTAAACGATCTGAAAAAATAAAAAGACCGTGTTTAAAGGATGATTCCGTAGCTCAGCTGGTAGAGCATAACACTTTTAATGTTGGGGTCCTGGGTTCGAGTCCCAGCGGGATCACGGAGAAACCTCCAAACAAGTAGAAAGCCGCTTAAAAAAGCGGCTTTTTTCGTTAAAAAGCCACTTTTCTCAAAAATTTCAGTTCAAAGAAGTTCAGGTAAGATCAACCAAATCGGTTTCCTATTCGGTTTCCTATTGTTTCTTGCGAAATTAGGAAACCGAATTCAAAGAGAATTAAACGGATTAGCTTAGTTAAAGAGCAGATTTTCAAAACTTTAAAAATTGAAAGTCATGAAAATTAATGAAGGTCTATCAGTCTTATTTTGGCTGTACAAAGCGAAGAAATCGAAGGACGGCTTGGTGCCCATTTATGTGCGAATTACAGTGAATGGGAACAGGGATAATTTCTCCTCCGGAAGAAAAATTGATCCCGCCTACTGGGATGAAAAGAAAGGACTGGCGAAATCATCCTGGCCGGAAGCCAAATCACTAAACAGTTACATACGGAAAACGCAATCTACTCTCGAGAAGCATTACGAAGCCCTGAGTGCTTTAAAAAAAGAAGTGACTGCAGAAATGATCACGGAAGTTTTGTTTCCAAAGCAGAGCGACCAAAAAACGCTCATGGAAGCGTTTGCTATTCACAACAATGAGTTCAAAGAACTGATCCAGGAGGGACACGGAGCAATAGCAACCTTAAACCGGTACGAACGACTTAAAACCAAGGTTGATCGTTTCCTGAGGAAAAAATACAAGGTCACCGACATTGGGCTGGATGATATACAGTTTAACCTGGCACCTGACTTTGCTCATTACCTGATAACCGTAGAAAAGATCGGAAAGAACACGGCGATGAAGTATGTGAAGACCCTAAAGCAGGTTATCAAGAAAGCGGTGGATAAGGGATTAGTAAAGCACAATACGCTATCTGGTTTCAAATGCTCCTATACTGATCCCGATCGGGAGCACCTTAGTTTGGACGAGATAACCGCTATCTATAATAAAGAAATTTCCAACGCACGACTTGCAGAGGTGCGTGATGTATATATCTTTTGTTGCTTCACCGGGTATGCTTATGAGACAGTATACAATTTAGAACCCGACAATATTTTCACGGGAGTTGACGGGTTCAAATGGATCAGCAGGGAAAGGGCTAAAACTAAAACCAATGAAATGGTACCCCTCCTGCCCATCGCGCTACAGATTATTGAAAAATACAAGCATCCCTATTGCGTTCAGCATAAGAAGCTCTTACCTGTGAACTGCAATCAACGGTATAATGCTTATTTGAAAGAGGTTGCCGACATCTGCGGAATCACTAAGCATTTGACAACCCATACAGCCCGGCACACGTTCGCTACTACTGTAACGCTCGAAAATGACGTCCCTTTAGAAACAGTGAGCAATATGCTTGGACATAAGAACGTCCGGACGACCCAAATTTACGCGAAGATTACCAAGCGTAAGATCAGCAATAACATGAAGGATCTTAAGGAGAAGTTATTTACAGAAACGGGACTTTTAAAGACAGGCTCTTAATACAATGGAAAAGAATATGACGCTACTTCAGTCAGTAAGCCATCTGATTGAAGAATCAAGAAAACTGCTCGTCAGGAATGTGAATACCACAATGGTCTTTACATACATTAACATAGGCAAGATGATTGTGGAAGAGGAACAGCGCGGACAGGAACGCGCAGCTTACGCAGAATCTCTTATTACTGAATTAAGTAGCTACCTAACGAAAAATTATGGAAAGGGCTTTTCGAAGAGAAACCTCGAATACTTTAGACAGTTCTATATTGTCTATAAAAATCGAATTGCGCAATCAGTGATTGCGCAATTCGATAAAGCAACACTTCAACCTCTAAATGCACAGCTGTTGCTAAAATTTTCTGAACGCTTTAAATTAAGCTGGACACACTACATACATCTACTGAAGATCAACGATGATAACGAAAGAAGTTTTTACGAGGTTGAAACAGAAGCTAATAACTGGTCCGTGAGAGAACTACAGCGACAGTATAGCTCTTCACTATACGAACGACTGGCTCTAAGCAAGAACAAGGATCAGATAGAACGACTTTCTGAAGGACATGCATTAGAAAAGCCTTACGACACCCTAAAGACACCATTTGTGCTTGAGTTTCTTGATCTTAAAGAAAGCTCGTCGTATTCGGAAAACGATCTTGAAAGTGCGATAATCGACAAGCTTGAGCAGTTTATGCTCGAACTTGGGAAAGGATTTTTATTTGAAGGCCGCCAAAGGAGGATCACCCTTGATGGGGACCACTTTTATATTGACCTTGTCTTTTATAATCGCCTATTACAGTGCTTCGTTTTGATAGACCTGAAAATAGGGAAACTGACTCATCAGGATCTAGGCCAGATGCAGATGTATGTAAATTATTACGACCGTGTTGTAAAGCTACCGCATGAAAAGAATACGATTGGAATTGTATTGTGTAAACAGGAGAATAAAGCTGTAGTAGAATTTACTCTGCCGCTGGGTAATGAGCAGATTTTTGCTAAGGAGTACAAGCTTTATTTGCCCAGTAAAGAGGATTTGAAGAGACAGTTGGAGGAGTAATCTGTATCTTAGGCTTCTGTTTAAGAGAAACATGCTGGAACGCTGCCACATTCCATGTAAGATCTTCTCATCCTCCCTGCAAACTTTCATGACTTGAAACGTCACTGGACAACGTCTCTATGCAGAAAATAAAAAACTCTAGCACGTTCTATTAGAACAAATTCAGGGCCTTAATGGAGCAACGTCGTTTTCAACATCCTTTGGATCGTTGGAAATTTTATGATTCGAGTAAGAGTTGTCAGCTTATCAAGGAAACTTAGTTAAGGAGCAAGAATCCCACCGAGATGGAATATTGATATTTTTCCTTTATTTTGAAAGAATTATGTTCAACGTACAATAGCCAAATAAGCTTTGATCTCCATGTCTGTATTTAAATTGCTCGCCATTCAACCGCATAAGGGGTGTAATAGTAAATTCTTGAAAAATCTCACACCTGATCAATTGTATCCACTCTATAACTCATATACTTTTTATAACAAATCGGGAGATGCCATAAAAAAGCCATCTGACGGTGAGATTGCGACTATCAGTAAAGATATCAAATTCCCCGTAAATATTTTTAATAGAACAACTGCAGACGGACATCCTCTCGAAATTAGCGTATCAGCTGTAGTTGGAAAAAATGGTACTGGCAAAAGCTCTTTAATCGAGTTATTTTTTGCATGTGTGTATTTATACTCCGTAAGTCACGAGATCCTAAAACCAAACATCCCAAGTTTGAATAGGTCTACTGCCGAGCTGGAAACGGAATATGGAGAACTTAATGATCGCCAAAAAAAGATGGTAGCGAAAAGAAACCAGATCATCAAAGACCTTAATTCGCAGGACAAGAAAATGACTGTCGAAAATTTTGACGAGCTCAAGAAGCAAATAGAGGGTTTGTTTCAACAGGAAGGGCAATTGAAAAAGAGAAGGGACTATATTGCATCTGAAAGAAAGTCGAACATCCGAAAAGTGAGCGATATTTCAAATCTCTCTAAGGAATTGAAAGCGAGCGTGTACTATGAAAATAATGGCTCTTTTTACCGCTTACAACTACACTATGACAAAGAACACAATGTTACAAGGAATAGAATTTTCAAAATAGCAGATGATCAGCAAGACGGTTTTCAAGCGCTAGACGTACCCCCAAAACCTGAAGAGTTAGCTAAACATTTCTTTTATACGATTGCGGTCAATTATTCGCATTACGCCCTAAATTCACTAGTAATTGGTAGTTGGATCAACTCATTGTTTCACAAGAACGATGGCTATACTACTCCAATAGTAATCAATCCAATGCGGACAGAAGGTAATTTCGACATCAATTCAGAAATGAACTTTGCACGTTACCGTTTGTTAGCCAATAAGCTGCTGGCCTATGATCGGCGAAGTGACAAGACTGAAAAGGTGTATATCACAGAGAACCACTACATCAACAATGTAGTATTTTCATTGAACAGGCAAAAAGTAAATGCAATTCCGAAACGGGTGCGATTCAAGCAAAGGGGATTGACGGGCAATCCGAGGGAAAGTAACCTACTCACCAGATTTTTAGCGGATTATTTAGATACTGAAGAACAAGTTGCACTCTATTCGGTTGATTTTCCGCTTAAGGATATTATTGCAAATTATATTATTAATAAAGTCGATACGATCCCCCAAAAGTACCCTTGGTTCGGACAGGGTTATCAGTTCAGTTCGGATACTCCGTTCGTAGAAAATGAAAAATTTTTCAAATCGTTGAAGGAAGACCGCAGCCACGTTACCTATAAACTTAAGCAGGCCGTCAATTTTCTAAAATATAATTTGAACGAAGGAGACCAGTTCTTGGTAAAAAAAGGACAGTTGGAAAACAACACCAACATCCGGTTCAAGCTATCCCTTGAAGACATTATGAACTATATGAGGAATCCGGCAGGTCGGGAGATCTTGGCGTTACTTCCTCCGTCAATTTTTGATATCGATTTTGAATTGGCGAATGATGCAGGATCGGCCTCCTTTTTCAGTGGGCTTAGTTCTGGTGAGCAACAACTTGTGCATACTATTCAGTCAGTAATTTATCACTTGAACAATTTGCAATCTGCTCATTTCGGTGAAGGTCTCAGACCTAAGTATCACGCTGTAAATATCATATATGATGAGATCGAACTATATTTCCATCCGGACTATCAGCGACGATTCTTATCGGATCTCTTATCGGAATTTGAACGTTTTTACGTCGGAGAGAATAATAGGATACGGTCAGTCAACATCGCATTACTCACTCATTCGCCGTTCATACTATCCGACATTCCTTCAGAAAACATTTTGTTACTGGAGCTGGACAAAAAAAGCAGACGGTCAGTTCCAGCAGTCGTAGCATCAGAAACGTTTGCGGCCAATATTAACGATCTCTTGGCGGACGGATTCTTTTTAACAGGAACCCTCATGGGGCAGTTTGCAGAAAACGAAATTAGGGGCGCGATCAATCGTATCAAAGAAAACCGTTCATCGGACCAGGACAGAGAAATCTTAGACAAAGTAGGTGATAGTTTTTTAAGAGCGAGCTTAAAAAACTTCAAAAAGCGCCACGATGATTAAGATACAAGTCCGTGACCCAGCAGCTTTTAAAGCCGAATATCTATCGATCGTTCAGGATGACGTTATCTCCGATCTAAGACGCGTGAAATTATCACTCGCTCACTTACAGGACCCTACCTCCATTCTGATCGAGGACATTGTTTCCGTAAAAGCGATTACAAAAGCAATCGTAGACTTGATCCGGAGCCCAAAGACGAACAACGGCTTTTTTAATAAAAAGAAATACAAAAACGCTGTTGCGACCTATGCGAATGGTGCTAAAAGTATCCGACCAATCAACTGGGGAAATCTGATCAATCTTATTGACCATCTATTGGCCAGGGCCAATGGAAGTTTGGAGGCTTTGTTAATAGGTGATCCATTGACCCTTAAGAATCACAATGACGCACTTCTTAACTGGATATTCCGCACCAAAGTGC
>DKIV01000039.1 GCA_002454425.1 Sphingobacteriaceae bacterium UBA6709 | reverse complement strand
TCATGCCGTTACGTTCTTGAATAGCCATAACATTGGTTTTTATTGGTGTTTATCATCCCGCACATTCCGAATACCTGCCTGCCGCTGACATTCCCACGCTGATCATCCTGAAAAAGCTGAGCGCTGTGATAAGATTTGCTCCTCAGCTTCCCCGTTTCCCTGTCCGCCATCTTCTGCAAGATCAGCAGCCGGACATTCCGTCCCCGGCAGCCTGTATTCAGTCAGGAAACAACCCCTCAAAACCCATGTGAAGCGTAGCTTCCAGCCTTGCCTTGATCCGGTCAAGGTACGAAAAAACAATACTCAGGTCAATAAATAATTGCAAATAAAATCCTCAAATTCAACGCAATTGCTAATACTGCATCTCTGACAAAACATCTCTCCTTGCCCACAATCCAGCTATTCAGCAAGCCCTACGCTACTGTTGCAAGATGCCGCCCTCACCAGCACGCTACGGCCCTCCAACAGTTTCCTTGTACTACCCTAAACGTACCCTTGCAGTACCCTAACACTTACCTAACAGTGTCCGCATGCGCATATATGCTGCCGAAACACAGACCGTATAAAGACCGACCCTTCGGACTACCCCTCGGTCTTAATACCCTTTTTATTCGCTTTATATTCGGTCACATGCGGACGCTGTTAGGTAGCTGTTAAGTTACTAGCAGGTAAGAGAGTCCTAATTCCGGGATAACATTTAAAATATTGTTGGAATGTCGTCAGGAACGATTTAGAAATACATTTGAAAATTGGAAACGAATAACAGGCGCTTGCCATAGAGCACCACTTAGTTAATCCGATGATTTAAGCTTTGTGTGAGTACAAAATTGGTAACAATGAAGCGCCCAAAGAAAGGACTGGAATCTGGGAATTTCCCGTTCGACTTAAACACAACTAAACAATGAGGTGATGATATTAAATTGGAGACTAAAAAAATGTAGTGTGTCCTTTTCTTCAAGATCAGCATACATCCGATACGGTAACCAAAGACTCAATTACTACACCTTGCTCCTTTAATTGACCTACTTAGGGATCATAAAGAAACTCCGGATACTACGCGTTATTGTGGTTTCTGAGCTTTAGAGACAGAGTCTCTGGCGGCCTTTTCCTTTGCTTCGGCTTCCTGAGCTTCGGTTGCTTTTATGTCGAGAAAGGTCTTATATGAAGACTTTATGTAGACGATGATGTCATAGTCACTCCATCTTCGGATCTGTTCCAATGAGGGCAAATATTCGGAGCGGAAGATCGGAAGATCATCATCGGAGATCTCGGGCACGGCACTCTTGATTGCGGAAATGGAGAACCGCTTACTGATTTCCTGATATTCAAGCTCGTTTCCGGCATATTCCTGAAAGCGGCGCGCACGTTTAGCACTCTTGCCAAACAACTCGTTGAGCGCGGTAAGGGGACTGGCAAGGCTTGCCAGTAAAGGAGGCCTTCCGTTGTAATAAACACCTTTCTTACGAAAATCAGCCTGAGTTTCGCTAAGCTCTGCCTCCAGTGTTTTCCCCTGAATCACTACCGCATCCAGAGCAGTTATAGGGAAGAGATACAGGATCTGATCTTTGAAATCTGTAACAACAACGCTTAGGGAGGTATAGCCAGTCGCTGATACCTGCAGCGTATCGCCCGGGGAGGCCATAATGCTAAAAAAACCAAGCTGATTGGAGAGTACAGAAGTGTTGTTCTTTTTATTTTCAATGATAGCACCGCTGACACGTGTCGCTCCGCCCCGTCTGAGAATAGCACCTTGTTGAGTTCTGCTCTGAGCAGATACAGCTACAGCAATGAGCATAAAGACGACGGAAAAAACAGCGAGCTTAAAATTCAACATAATTCACTAATCTACTGAAAACAATAATGGCGGAAATACCATTTAACCATTTTTAACAAAGAGCATACCTCATATTGTTTCTGTTGGCTAAGTTAATGAACAAAAATCATTCCAGCGAACATGCGCCGGAAAACGCACAGGGGGACGGATTGTGAGAGAACTTTAAAGCGCGGGAGCAATGCTAAACACATAAAATATGTAAAAAGCAGCCTCTAATACCCATTTTCGGAAGAGCATTGAAAGTAATGAACGTTGTAAATATGAATTAATTGTATCTTTGCCCATGATCAAATCAATGACCGGCTACGGTATAGCGTCAACAGACCTGGAATCAAGTAAATATACCGTAGAAATCAAATCACTGAACAGCAAGTTTCTTGAGCTCTCCTTGAAGCTTCCGAAAGCCTTTTCCGACAAGGAGCTTATCCTGCGCAATGACTGCAACAAGTTTATTGAACGTGGGAAAGTAAATATTACGATCACCATCGAGTCGGTAAATAACGATAAGAAATCCGCAACCATTGATCAGAAGCTGCTAAAGACCTATTACCAACAGCTAAAGTCCGTGGCAGACGACCTTGGCGATCAGTCGTCAAATCTGCTGCAGATGGCTTTGAATTTTCCGGAAGTAATTACCTACGAAGAAGATGTGGTTAGCGATGAAGAATGGCAAGCGCTATACAGCACCTTTAAACAGGCTATGGACAACTTTCAGGTTTTCAGAGAAGATGAAGGCAAGGTATTGCTGGAAGATCTGAAGCTTAGAATATCGAACATTCTGGAATTCCTTGGAGAAGTGGAGACGCTGGATCCGCGACGAATCCCTGTAGTGCGCGAGCGTTTGACGCAGGTGTTAGAGGAAAATATTGGCAAGGAAAATATTGATGGCAATCGTCTTGAACAGGAGCTGATCTATTACATTGACAAGCTCGACATCACTGAAGAAAAGATCCGGTTAAAGAGCCATTGCGATTATTTCAACAAAACGCTGAAAATGGCTGATGCCAATGGTAAAAAACTGGGCTTTATCTCTCAGGAGATCGGTCGCGAGATAAACACCTTAGGTTCTAAGGCCAACGACGCCCTGATCCAGCAAACGGTTGTTCGCATGAAAGAAGAGTTGGAGAAGGTTAAGGAACAGCTGTTAAACGTACTTTAAAAAATATAATTTTCGCTTAGTTACAGGCATGGAAAAGGGTAAACTTATAATATTTTCGGCCCCCTCAGGAGCCGGCAAAACCACAATCGTTCATCACCTATTGACAAAAATACCGGAGCTCTCATTCTCTATTTCGGCAACTACGCGGGAGCTGCGAGGACAAGAACAACACCTGCGCGACTATTATTTCATAAGCAAAGAAGAATTCTTACACCGCGTGGCCAAGCATGAATTTGCGGAATTTGAAGAGGTATACTCAGGCACTTTTTACGGAACATTGAAATCTGAGATCGAAAGGATCTGGAAAACAGGAAAGCATGTTGTTTTTGACATCGATGTTCAGGGAGGCATACGTCTGAAGAAAAAATATGGCAATCGCGCGTTGTCGATCTTTGTACAGCCACCATCAATGGAAGTGCTTATCGAGCGCTTAAAGGGCCGTGGCACGGACACCCCCGAGAAGATTAAGGAGCGCATTGCCAAAGCAGGTATTGAGCTTGCTACTGCCGATCAGTTTGATGTCATCCTCAACAATAATGAGCTGGAGGTGGCCTGCAAGGAAGCTTATCAGCTGGTAACAGATTTCATAAAGAAGTAAAGCATATGAAGGTAGGCTTATTCTTCGGCTCCTTTAATCCTATACATACGGGTCACCTGATTATTGCCAGCTACATGGCGCATTTTACGGATCTTGATAAGATCTGGTTTGTGGTGTCGCCCCATAATCCGCATAAGGATAAAAAGGGCCTGATAAACATGTATGACAGGCTGGAAATGACGCGCCTGGCAACCTACGACTATTCTGAGTTCTATGTAAGTGACATCGAGTTTAAGCTTACACAACCCTCATATACTGTTGATACGCTGGCGCATCTGCAAGAGCGCTATCCTGATCATGAGTTTTCGCTCATCATGGGTTCCGACAACCTTAAAAGCTTGAAAAGGTGGAAGAACTACGAGGTGATTCTTAAGAATCACGCAATATATGTTTACCCCCGACCGGGCTCCCTGGATTGCGATCTTCTGGATCATCCATCGGTACACATCACGGAAACGCCACAAATGGAAATCTCGGCCACCTTTATCAGAAAGGCTTTGAAGGCGGGAAAGAACATTCAGTTTTTTGTGCCTGATAAGGTAAAGGATTTTATAGAATCAAAAAGCCTGTACGCGAACTCATAGAGCATACAGGCTTCATACATTCGGCAAGATTGACGCTTCGCCCACAATAGCGCAAAGGCATTTAGCTATCTTTGTTATATAGTCCGCCGTATGGAAAAAAGCATATTGAAATTGAAGCTTCCTACAGATCCTTTGTGGGTAAAGAATATTGTTGAAGGGAATATCTCGGAGATCCTCACTGATCATGCTTTCTGTGAGCAGAAGGCTGCGAGCAACGCGATTACCTTAATTGTTCAGTTTCCGGAGCTTTCGGATCTTGTACAGGAAATGGCAGCCCTTGCCATGGAGGAAATGGACCACTTTAAAAGGGTGCATGACATCATTCTCGAACGCGGATTCGTGCTGGGCCGAGAACGTCGCGACAACTACGTAAATGAGATCCTGAAGTTTATGAAAAAAGGGGGCTCACGCAATGAGCAACTGATAGAACGTCTGCTGTTTGCCGCAATGATAGAGGCGCGAAGCTGCGAACGTTTTAAGGTTCTTTCAGAGAACATTAATGATGAACAGCTATCGTCATTTTATTATGAGCTGATGGTAAGCGAAGCCACGCATTATACGACCTTTATTAAGCTGGCTAAAAAATACACTGAGAATATTGACGTCGACAAGCGCTGGGAAGAGTTTCTGGTATTCGAAGCTGAGGTGATACAGAACTACGGAAAAAAGGAAACGGTGCATGGGTAAACCCATGCGTACGTTTTACACACGCCCTTTATAAAGAAGAAAGATGGCCGGTTTCTTATGGAAGTCGGCTTTTTTATTTTTCCATAGCTTCACTGGCATGGAAATAATCTCCTCATCGGCTGCGGTAAGGTTGCAAGCGACACACACCTGTGTGGCTGGACCACAGCTCCGCAGTAGTTCCTCAAGCAATTGGTTATTGCGGAAAGGAGTCTCAATAAATATCTGGGTATGATTGTTCTTCTCCGAGGAGCTTTCGAGCTCTTTGATACGTTTTGCCCGTGCGGATTTATCAATAGGGAGATACCCATGAAAGCTAAAGCTTTGGCCGCTAAATCCGGAGGCCATCAAGGCTAACAGAATGGAGCTTGGGCCAACGAGGGGCACGACCTTGATGTTGCGGCGATGTGCCTCGGCAACGATGGCTGCCCCGGGATCGGCAACCGCCGGACATCCCGCCTCGCTCATTAATCCCACGTCTTTGCCATTCATCAGCTCTTTGAAGAATATCTCGGTACTGTCTTTATCTGCATGCTTGCCGTAGGCATGTAATGTCAGTGCGCTTTGTGGTGTGCTGAGACCGGTATGCTTAAGCCAATATCGCGCTGTTTTCTCGTTCTCGACAATATAAGTATCAATCGCATTGATAATCTCTTTATGGAGAACTGGCAATACTGACTGTGCTGATCCTTCTGCCAGCGGCACGGGAATGAGGTACAAAGTTCCTGTTGACATGTTGCAAAAGTGCGAATTTTTAATTCCGAAACTATATTTGTTGCGGTTTTTTGATGAACAGGATCAACAGCCGCGCATTCCTTGAGAGTGATGAATAAAGAACAATTTAGTGGTATATAAGGTATAACATAGTATGAAGGCATTGGTAATTGGCGCCACAGGAGCTACCGGTAAAGAACTTGTTTATAAACTGCTGAGAGATGAGCTCGTTACTGAAGTGGCGGTATTCATGAGAAAAGACAGCTTTGATGATCATGTAAAGCTGAAGAAGCATTTCGTAGACTTTAATAAAGTTTATGAATGGCAGGACAAGTTGGATGGTGATATACTCTTCTCGTGCATGGGGACTACGCTCAAGCAGGCGGGATCAAAGGAGAAGCAATATGAGATTGACTACAGCTACCAGTTTGAAGCGGCTAAAGCCGCATCGGCCAATGAGGTTCCGTGCTATGTGCTTGTATCGGCGGCAGGTGCTGACAGTAAGTCGATGATTTTTTATTCTAAGATGAAAGGTCAGCTGGAAAATGCCGTAAAGAGATTGAATTTCCAGAATATCCATATTTTCCGACCCGGCATACTGGAACGCCATGAATCTGACAGAGTTATGGAGAACCTCTCTGTAAAGTTTGTTAAAGCGCTAAACGGCATTGGAATTCTTAAGAAGTACAAGCCTTTGCCCACGGAACTACTTGCGGAGAAAATGCTTAAAGTAGCAAAAGGAGAGAGTGCGCGAAAAGTAACCACATATACCATGTCGGAGATCTTTGAGATCTAAGCAGGGGAACTATTGCTTGATGCTTGAGGGGCAATATCCGTAGTACCTTTTATAGGCTGCTGAGAAATGTTGGGGATGCCTGTAGCCCATTCTATAAGCGACCTCACTGATGTTCTGTCCCTCAATAAGCAATTCGCGCGCTTTCTTAAGCCTGTAGTCGGTAAGGTAACCGAAAATGGTGGTGCCAAACAGGCGCTTAAAATCTCTCTTAAGCTTAAAGTCATTAAGGCCTGACATTTCTGAAAGCTGGAGGATCGTTTTGGGATGCTCCAGATTTTGCTCAATAAGCTCTTTAGCATAATAGAGCTTATCAATATCGCTCTTACGTGGTGCGGCGCCTTGCAGCTGCTCATTAGCATGAACCTGTTCAAGTTGCAACAGCAACAGCTCGCTTACCTTACATTCCAGATATACTTTGCGCATCAAGCCGGCATAGGGGCAACGCGATATATTGGTTATCAACTCCTGTATACCCGGCGTGATAGGCATCTTCGCCGAACTTAGTAAGGCGGGATCATTGTTAAGAATAGCCTTGCCAAAGCGCCCGAGCGGTTGCAGCTCTTCGCCAAAAAGGCGCTTAAGAAATGCTGAGGTCATCTTTATCTCCAGAGTACGTCGATTGCTGACATAGTTTAGCTCGCCCTTTACCTCGGGGATAAAGATCAGCTGATGATGCCCTGCACAGATCTGAACATCCATAACGCTCTTCATCGGACTGCTGAAATGAGAATATCCAAGAACCTCAAACTGCATTTTCAAAAAAGGAAAGTCGTGGGCCACTTTCAGGTAAAATGGAGAACGTACGGTTACGCTACGTTGTTCGATATGCACACCGTTGAAGAATGAACTATGAATATGCTCATCAAAACACGTACAGTTTAGTTCTACGTCTGATTCCATAATACCGGCTTCCGGACAAAATGCCTCCGGATATTCGATAACCTTGATTCCCTCAAGAAAATGCTCACATTCAACTTTAGACCTCATCCCAAATTCGGCTAGATTACTCCCAAAATCGTTAACAGTAGAGCGAAGATAGAAATATTTTTGCGCTTAATTAAAACAATTCTAAATAACAATTATGAGAAACACTTTACTCAAACTCTTTACGCTGGTACTGCTAATGGGAATATCCATAGCTCAGGCGCAACAACGGGTGGGTACGATAAGCGGACGTGTCGTGACGAGCGATGGCAAAGCACTTCCGTTTGCGTCTGTATTACTCAAGGATACAAAGTTTGGTACGATGGCGAACGATAACGGCAACTTTACGTTTGACGCTCCTGCCGGTCAATATGTACTGACGATAACTTATGCGGGTTTTGTAGCGTTGGAACACAAAGTGAGCGTGCAACCGGGCGCTACGGTTACCGTAGGAGAACTTCGGATCTCTTCGGCCTCGAATGAGTTGCGCGAGGTAGTGGTAGCTGATATACAGAAGAACAAGTATGCGCGCAAAACTACTGCTACCGTATCAAAAATGCCGCTTGCAGATCTTGAGAATGCTCAAACGTACAGCGTGGTGAATAAAGACTTTATGCAGGAGATCATTGCCGTAGATTTTAATTCGGCGATTATGAGCGTTCCGGGCGTGGTAGTAAACAACGGAGTGAATGACAGCGGTAATGACATTACCTTGCGAGGCTTCGTTACTAACTCCAACTTCAGAAATGGACTGGTGGTGAATCCGCGCACGCAGACAGACATCTTTAACATTGAACGTGTAGAGATTCTCAAAGGTCCTTCAGCGACGCTATTCGGAGGATTGATGTCAACTTATGGCGGTGCCGTAAATACTGTTACGAAACGACCTTTTGAAAGCTTCCGGGGTGAAGTGAGTTATACAACAGGCAGCTGGGGACAAAATCGCATTCAGGCAGACGTTAACACTCCGCTAAATGCTGATAGAACCGCGCTATTGCGCATCAATGCCGCAGGATTCACACAAAACAGTTTCCAGGATGCCGGCTATAACAAAGGAGCTGCCCTGGCGGTAAGCATGGCCTTTAAGACAAGCGATCGTACAACGGTTCGCTTTGACGCAGACTACTACGCGCCCAACAAGACGCTGAACGCCTATGTAAGAAATTCTAACGTCCTTACTGTAGGTAACCTGTCTGAGCTTAGCGACTTTCACAACAGGACGTTTACAAGCAATGATATTGGATCAAAGCGTAACATGATGAATGCCTTAGTAGAGATTGAGCATAAGATTTCAGATCGATGGACATCCCGCACCTCTTACCAGCACAGCGAATCGGGAGAGAAAAGTTCTACCTTTCTGGTACTGACCTATCTGAGCGATACGCAGGTATCACGAGGTATCCGTCCTTTCGACACTTATGAACTTACCTCAGACAACATCCAACAGAACTTTATCGGCGACTTTAAAATAGGAAGCCTGAGAAACCGACTGGTAATTGGTGGCGATTATCTTTATCGCAAGACTTATTATCAGTATGGCACTTACAATACGGGAACGCCCGAAAAACCTGCCAGAAGCGTATTTATGCCTTATGACGTGGTAGATCTGAATCAAACAAGCCCATGGCAGGCAATTAGTCGTAGTTCCATCGTACAAAAGGATAACCAATTGAGGGTTTCAACCACGGGACAGTCAGATGTGAACTTTAACTTCAGCGCCTATGCGTCGGACGTGTTGAACATTACCGATTGGATGCTAGCTTCCGCGGCATTACGCGTAGATCGCTACGAGGTAAGAAAAAGCCTGACCAATGGTGTTGCTCAGGCAAATAGCTATGTGCAGACGCAGTTTTCACCAAAATTCGGATTGGTAATACAGCCGATTAAGGATCAGGTGTCGCTATTCGCTAACTATTCTAACGGCTTCACCAACAATGCGCCTACACAAAATGCGGCGACGGGCGTGGTAACTACATGGGATCCGACACAGGCTAACCAAACGGAGGCCGGGGTAAAGACCGACCTTTTTGATGGTCGCTTAAGCAGTACCATTAGTTATTATAGCATTAAGGTAAGCGACCTGCTGACAAGTCTTCCTGACGGTACGCAGGAGCAAACAGGCGACCAGCATAGCCGTGGTGTTGAATTAGAAATTATTGCCAATCCTTTCCGCGGGTTAAACGTGGTTGCGGGATATGGTTATAATAAGAATACGTATACGAAATATGTAAGTGGAAAGATTGATTACTCAGGAAATCGCGTTTCCTGGATACCTGAAAACATCTTCAACATCTGGGCAAGCTATAAGCTGCCGGAAGGCCTGGCCAAAGGCTTAGGTGTTGGTGCAGGAGTAAATTACTCTGACGACGCTTACCTGGACGCCTCGAATAAAGCGAAAACTCCGGCATACACATTGATTGGCGCTTCGCTATTCTATGATCAGCCGAAGTATCGTATCGGACTAAAGGTGAATAATGTTGGCGACAAAAAGTACTGGAATTATTATGGGGTTCCGCAGAATCCAAGACAATTCCTGGCGAACATTTCTTATAAATTTTAACAGAGGTTCATTTTCATCATGCCGGGAAGCTGTAAAAGGCTTTCCCGGCTATTTCATTTTAAGCCATGAAGAAAGGAAGCAAATCACTATTTGGGCGTATTGTAGCATGGATACATTTATGGCCAAGTCTTATTTCGGCAGTATTATTGATCTTTATATGCCTGACCGGAACCATCATCGTGTATTGCGATGAAGTCATTGATTGGGTAAACAAGGACGTGTTGTATGTGGAACATACGAATAAACAAAAACTACCAACAGAAGTAATCCTCGCAAAGTTCAGAGAAGCTTACCCAAAGCGAAGAAATCCGGGCTACATGATTGTTTATAAGGATCCGAGCCGAAGTATTAAGTTTAACTCTTTTGATCGCAAAACGGGACTAAGCTTTATCTATATGGATCCCTATACGGGAAAAGTGCTCAAAGAAGACCGGACCATCTACTTCTTTTATATTACAGCGCATTTGCACGCATCGCTGCTGTGGCACGGTCCCGGCTCCTGGATCGTATCGATCTGCACCATCATATTCCTCATAGAATTAATTACGGGATTTATTCATTGGTGGCCCTCAAGATGGACGAAAACAACACGAGAACAGAGCTTTAGCATTAAATGGAAGGCTAAATGGAAACGTCTCAACTATGATCTGCATAATGTCTTTGGATTCTACACCTTGTCAATTTGTCTTGTATTAACAGTGACGGGTTTGATCATCGCCTTTAAGCCACTGCAGAAGCTAACAATAGCGAGCTTTGGAGGTGATACCTCGCATGCCTTTGAGAAGTCACTACCTGATTTTAAGCCGGAAAAGCAACCCTATGAACTTAATACCGTGATTGAGCGTAACTTCAAACGCTTTCCAGAGGCGCAGGCCGCACAGGTTGCCACATTTAAAATGGATTCCTCAGGTTACTATGCTATAAATTTCGCGCGCATGATCGGCCTGAAGAGCAGTGATAAAGCCAATCACGTCTTCGTTGACAGATATAGCGGTGAGACACTCCATGTGGCGAAGTCAGCGCTGATGCATGAAAAGGTGGAAAATCTATATTGGGCATTACACATGGGCACCTGGATGGGGCAATTTGGCAAACTCTGCACGTTTATCGGGGGATTGATATCGACGACACTTCCCGTAACGGGATTTTACATCTGGTGGAACAGACGTCGAAAGAAAACTAAGAAACCGAAGGTAACATTAGCAGCGCGATAATGAAACGATCCTTAACCTTCTTATTTCTCTTGGTTGCATTGTACACCCAGGGGCAACCATTAACATTCGGCGAGCGAAAACAGATACATTCGCGGATACTCAGCGAAGATCGGGAATACATGATATATGTACCTCCGCTGAATGTAGGAGAAAAGCCGGGCCTTATGGTCATCCTGGACGCTGACATAAATTTCTCGCTCGCGGTAGCGATGCAGCAGTTTATGACTCGCGGCAGGGTGCCCATGACGAATAAAAACGTTATTATAGGGATCATTAATACCAACAGGACCCGCGATCTGACACCAAGTCACGTAGAGAATAAGGAAGGTGCCGTTCAACGAGGTGGCGACTATAGTCAATCCGGAGGCGCTCCATCCTTTATGCGTTTCGTTACAGAGGAGCTTATTCCGACTGCTACCAAAGGTATGCAGCTAAGCGGGCTACGTACCCTTGTAGGGCATTCTTTTGGTGGTTTGGCCTGCTTATTTACCGCGCTCAGGAATCCTCAGCTTTTTGACAGCTATGTAGCTGTTGATCCGAGTGTGTGGTGGGATCGGGGGCTGCTGATACGCATGGCCGAAGAGACGACGGCAGAATCACTGGAGAGTCGCAGATTGTATATTGGCTATTCTTCGGAAATCGGCAAAGATGCCGGGAGGTTGAGAGCCTTACTCCAGGATACGATGCGAGAGCGGCTCACCACACATATTTTCGGGGACGAGACACATGGCACTGTAATGTTGCCCGCCTTATTTGACTTTATGAAACACCAGACAAACACGCGGCATTGATACTCTCTGTTCCTTTTCCCTGCCAGAGCTTCAGACGATATTTATTTTAAAGGCGCTCAATAATTTAAGAAAAGCAGGTAATTTCGCGAAATGAATTATCAGGATACAGAACTTAGCGCGTTTCACCCGCTGCCAGAGGAGATCATGGATGCGGAACTTCCACTACGCTTCACCTATCCTTTTTGCTATGAGGCACATCCTTTAGCGAAAGCAGCGGCATTGGACCTGCAACGGTTTCTGGATCAGGACTACGATAATGAACATAACTTTGGCATAGATCCCGACCATGAGGGTCTGGTGATAGGTAAGATGTTTGGGGTATTGGTGGTTCGCCATCAGGGTACTCTGGGGTATCTTGCTGCCTATTCAGGGAAGCTGGCGCAAGGTCGCCAACATCCCTATTTTGTGCCCCCTGTGTACGACGTATTTCAGGAAGATGGCATGTTTATGCATGAAACTAAATTCGTAACGGCACTTAATACAGAGCTGGAAGCATTGGAAGCTGACGACATTTTTCTCGAGCTCAGTCAGTCACATAGCTCTTTGAAAGAACAGGCTGACGCGGAGATCGCCGAACTCCGGCGTGTGTATCTTGCGGGAAAGAAAGATCGTAAAAAACGTCGTGTAGCAGCCGAGGCATCTATGACCCTGGAAGATCTGGAGCTCTTCAAGGAGAAGATCAGGATGGAAAGCCTGAAGCAACAATACGACATAAGGATGCTGACAAACAGCTGGACTGAGAGACTGTCGGAAACCGAACAGAAATTAGGGGCATTCCTGTCGAGGATTGAGGGCTTGAAAGAAGCGCGTCGCGAGGCTTCATCGGCATTACAGCAGCGCCTTTTTGAAAACTACCGCTTCTTGAATGCACAGGGAGAATGGAAGAGCCTGTTAACGATCTTTACAGAGGAACTGAGTATTGCCCCTCCGGCGGGAGCGGGCGAATGCGCCGCGCCGAAGCTAATGCAATATGCTTATATGCATGGTTTGGAGCCTGTGGCGATGGCAGAATTCTGGTGGGGAGCATCGCCAAAATCGGAAATACGTAAGCATGGCGAGTTTTACCCTGCCTGTAGAAGTAAATGCGGTCCCATTCTTGGATTTATGCTTGAAGGTCTGCAGGTGGATGAAAACCCATTAGGAACAAATCCGGCAGAGGGGAAAGAGCTAAATATCCTCTACGAGGATGACGATGTGCTGGTGGTGGATAAACCTGCGGAATTTCTTTCGGTGCCGGGAAAACTGATTAAAGATTCCGTACAATTCAGGATTCAGAAAATTTATCCGGAGGCGACCCTGGTTCACCGTCTTGATCAGAGCACTTCCGGTATCATTTTAATTGGTAAGAATTACGAAAGCTACGTAAACCTGCAAAAACAATTCCTTAAAAGAACGGTAAATAAACGATATCTTGCTTTGCTTGAAGGGATTATAGAGAAAGACTCGGGAGAGATTATCCTCCCCCTGCGTGTGGATCTGGATGACCGTCCCAGGCAGGTGGTATGTTATGAGTATGGCAAATATGCCAAGACGTGTTACGAGGTTCTAAAGCGAGAAAATGGCAAGACTTTGATCTACTTTTATCCTTTAACAGGCAGAACACATCAATTGAGGGTGCATGCCGCACATGCTTCTGGCTTAAATATGCCGATTGTTGGTGACGATCTTTACGGAACCAAGGCTGAGCGCCTTTATTTACATGCTCAATTGCTAGAATTTAACCACCCTAAAAGTGGCGAACGGATTTCACTCTGTGTAGATCCGGACTTCGGAGACTGGCATCCTTGAATTAACGTACTGCGGCAGTTACGCTGCGACAACTTTAAGATTTAAATCTATGATGTTTACCCTGAAACAATTAGAGAAAGCACACGAAAAAGTAAAAACCGGCGCTGACTTCCCCCAGTATATACAAGATATAAAGGCGCTGGGACTCGCCCGATATGAAGTAATGGTAGAAAATGGAGAAACCCGATATTTCAATGAATTGGGAGAATGGATTGCCAGCCCAGGCGTGTATCAGGCTTTAACTATTGCTACCAAAGCAGCAGAAGAGAATCTTAAAGTATATATCTCAGCTCATCAACAGGGACAGAGCGATTTCTTTACATTCTGCCGGCAAGCAGCAGACTCGGGCGTTTATAAATGGGTGATGGATATTCAAAAGATGCAATGTTCTTATCTGGATATTAATGGACGGCCGATATTAACCGAGAAAATCTTCGTGGCGTAAGCGGGAAACAGGCAATTTTAAAGAACAAGGTACATAATTAGATGAGCTCCCTGAGTAATTCATTTTAATAACTTAAAAGATTTGACCCTGAGGATTTTTCTGATCCAGTCGCGGACTTGGAAAAACCCACTCACGGATAAACAGAAGCTCAAGGACACAGCGTAACAGCATGCTTATAGTTTAAAACAAAGCGACCGACGCGTTACCAGCACCAACGGATAAAGGATAGAGCGTTAAAGGCGAAGACAAGGGACAGCTATTTTTCAGTCGCTCTTTTAGTGTTCTTAAACAGGAGAATAATGGCGACGACAAAGGCAATTGTGTAAACCGCTGCCAACGCCGGTTTTTCAAACGTAAAAGTTTCGGTGTTAAACTGCTTGAGGAGCGCTATACCCAAAATAACCGCGGAGACAATACAAATAAATCTTAACGCATTTTCCATTTTTTAAGCCACAGTAATAGTTGTGATCTTTTAAAGATAAGAGATTCAGCCCAAACACCATGCATAAACTTGCAATATGACTTGATATATTTATGAAGTACCCTTTGAGTAGAGAGCAAAAGTATAAAATGTCGCTACCTACTTAACTCCCTTTAACTATTTTGCCATATCTATAAAACAAAGATATTGTAACTGAGATGGAAATATATCGTCTACATTAAAAATCTAACTCATTATGAATACAGCTTTTAAAATAATGCTCTCTTACATTTTTCTTTGTACCCTCCTCTCGACATATTCGTATGGTCAGGCTTCTTCTGACAAATTTGGAGTGCAATACAATAAAAACATAGAAACGTATTTTCTGGCTGAGCTACTTGCTGTTAAGTACCGACAGACGAATCAGCAATGGGAAGCCTATAAATTAAAGGAATGTAGCACGTATCAACCTATCGCTAAGCGTGCGTTAGAGCATTTTAGCGATCCTGCTTATGAGCCATTGGGAAGGAAGACCGCGGAATTTCTAGACATCTTGATCTGGAAATATAATTCCGGGAATGATATAATGATGGCTCCATTATTAGATCAACCTACGTTTGATTTAAAGAAAAGGCCTCGTCGCTACGGTTTTGATAATATGAATTTCGATAAAGCGAAGACGGATTCTCTGGAACAACTAGTATTTGACTACTTGCAATTTCTATATAACTCGTATCATACTCTTCATATAGATGAATTTTTTATAAAAAACGCAAGTTTTTATAATGGGGCGATCAATGAAGTTTCGCGGCTCATACCGAAAAATTTCACAACAGCAATGGAGAAATATTATGGGGAGTCGCGCTACAAATATCTGGCTCTGGTAAGTCCGATGATGATTTGGCCCATTGAAGATAATGAAGGCAGAGGCATCAGTGCAACCATTGTACGAGGAAACAAAAAGACGGTTTATGAGATTATGAGTCCATACGTCAAGGTTCCCGTAGATAGCTCAGATACGTACAAGCAATTCGGATACGATTATGAACCTACAGCAAAATTCCTCACAATACACGAATTCGGTCATTCTTTTGTGAACGAACCGTTGGGTCGGTACCGCGAGCGAATTGAGAGAAGCGCATCCTTGTTTACCCCCAGACTTAAGGAGTTGATGGCATCAAAAGGTGTTTCTAACTGGAACACCTATGTTATAGAAACTTTTGTGCGATTGGGAGAGATCCGAATCGCGGCATTACAGGGAGATAAATTAAGGGAAGAGCGATTGAGGTCTTATCATACAAATAATGAACATTTTGTCTTTCTTCCGTCTTTGGAGAAAAGAATCGTGGTTTTTGAACAGGAGCGTAAGAGATACCCGAAATGGAGCGACTATATTCCCGAATTATTAGCGGTGTTTGAAGGAAGTTCCCACACCTTCGTTGACTCACATTTGCCTTAATGGGAATAAAAATACCGATCATAGTAACTGTTCATAATCAGCCTAAACCTTATCGCTAACAATGCAAAAAATTCATGAACATTTAAACCATGTAGCTTTGAATTTAGCATCTTTTGTGTTTATTTTTACTAAACAAATTCTCAATTATGAAACTAAGACTATCCTTTGCGCTAATCATGATTACGACAGCGCTATTTGCTCAGAAAACAAAAACTGAAAACATCATCTTCATTTCTATTGATGGCTATCGCTGGCAAGAACTGTTCAGAGGAATAGACTCCTCCATTCTTGCGATGAAGACCTACCGACAACAAGATTCGGCAAGCATCATGAAGAAATATGGAGCAGCAACAGTGGCAGAGCGCCGGGCAAAACTGATGCCTTTCTTTTGGGGAACGATAGCAAAACAAGGTCAGCTATATGGAAACCGCGATTTTAACAACAAAGTAAACGTGCGGAATAAATACTGGTTTTCCTATCCGGGACGAAGCGAAACTATCTGTGGATACTATGATCCTAAGATCAACTCAAACTCTTATCCCAACAATCCGAATGAGAATATTTTTGAGTTTATTAATAAACAAAAGGGATATACCGGAAAAGTTGTTACGATTGCAAGCTGGGATGCGGTGTCAAATATCGTTAATCGCGACAGAAACAAGATGCCCCTCATCAATCCTTTTGAGAGAGTAGAAGGAAAATTAACAGAGGCACAAATATTAGCCAATGAAATACAAGGCTTTATGCCCAACTATTTCGGCGAGTCTGTACGATGGGATGCGTGCACCTATGCTATCGCGAAATCTTATCTGAGCGCCAACCACCCAAAGGTAATGTATATCGATTTCGCAGATCCGGATGATTTGGGACATGCCGGCCAGTATGATTTCTATTTAGATGCGGCTCACTATTTAGATAAAATGGTGAATAATTTGTGGCAATTAGTTCAGACAGATCCGTTCTACAAAGACAAAACAACCATTGTCATTTGTCCTGATCACGGCCGTGGCCTCGGTAAGCAATGGCCGGGACATGGGTCGGGCACCGCTGGATCCAATGAAACATGGCTCGCCGTTATTGGTCCAGACACTCCAGCAACGGGTGAGGTTAAGAGCGAGGGACAGATCTATCAGGACGAAATCGCGCAAACCATGGCTAAATTATTGGGCTTTTCATTCACAGCGAACCACCCTGTTCAGCCTGCTATAAAGAGTGTATTCAAATAACTGACCGATCACAATATTTATTCAATTACGCTAAACATAAATCAAGGGATTCACAATTTATGATACACGCCAATCGCCCAAACCCAAAATCTTGCGTTTGGACGATTGGCGTGTTAGTTCAGAATCCTTATCAAAGTTCTCTATAGTTAGGTAATGAAGACACTCTCCATTACTCAAATTAACTAGCAATGAGATTCCCTTATATTTGGTACCCTGCCTATCGTTTCAAGATTGATTTACATTTGTAGATCGAAAATGGTTATAATCTCACCGTTCCTACAAACGAAGCAAGTCGCTTTATTTTTTTGTGAGATCAAAAAACAAACACTAATTTAGTGTAAACAAATCACTTAATCTATGAATCTTATTCAAACCTTAAAGACGTACCTTTTAATATGTATGTCAATCGGAATGCTGGCAGTCGCTAGCTGCAAAAAACAGGATAAAGCAACCCCTAAGCCTATCGAAACAGTAGACGAAGAAATTCCAATTCCCATTTTAAAATTATATTTGTCGTCCCTTATAGGGATTGACACCGCAGAGCTGGCATATAATCAACAAACCACTTACTTTCAATGGCGAGGCGTAAATCAGATTACACGCGAGAAATTGTCGTTTTCATATAAGTTAAACAATAAGGCGAAGTAAGTCTTTTGAATAAATATACTTGCAAATATTTGAGAGTCTAACACGTCATTAATTGGTATGGTCAACACCCTATACGATTCTTGGGGCTTGACGGAGAATCATACCGTAAGCATATTCAGAAAAAGCTCAATATTATTAATAGTAACAATATTGAGCTTATTATTATCTTAATAAAAAAGGGGAAAGACTCATTAAATTTGAATCTTTCCCCTTTGGTAGCCCCGACGGGAATCGAACCCATATCTAAAGTTTAGGAAACTTCTATTCTATCCGTTGAACTACAGGGCCAACCTCTTTAGCGGACAATAGTGCCATTAACACCATTATCGGCAGGTCTGACAAAAATAAGCTTTCCGTCGGGATTTTCAGACATTAAAATCATTCCCTGGGAAATAATTCCTTTGATCTCACGAGGCTCGAGGTTCACCAGAATGCTTACCTGTTGACCAACGATTTCATCGGGACTGAAGCATTCCGCAATGCCGGAAACTACTGTTCTTGTATCTATGCCTGTATCTATCGTTAGCTTGAGCAGCTTTTTCGTCTTAGCAACCTTTTCCGCAGCCGTGATCGTGCCAACCCTGATATCCATTTTCAGGAAGTCATCGTAACTTACATTTTCCTTGGCTGGACTAGCCTCGAATACAATTGTTTGTTCCTTTGCCTTTGTCAGCTTGGCAAGCTGCCTCTCAATAACCTCATCTTCCACTTTCTCGAACAACAGCTCGGCTGCCGCAATCTCATGACCATCGATAAAAGCAAAGGTGCTGTCATAATTCTGCCTGTCAACATTAAGATTTAACATACGGAAAATCTTCTGAGATGTAGAGGGAAGGAAAGGCTGCGCCAGCACACCTAGATGTCCGATGATTTGAATACAATTCTGAAGCACCTCCCTGGTTGCTTCCGGATCCGTCTTGAAAAGCTTCCATGGCTCTTTATCTGTAAGGTATTTATTCCCTAAGCGTGCGACATCCATAAACTCTGCCAGCGCCTGGCGGAACTTATAATTCTCTATACTCTTAGCTATTTTACCGTAGGCTTGCTCAATATTTACCTTAAGATCCTTATCGGTGATTTCCTTTGGAGACTGTAGTATTCCGTTGTAATACTTATGCATGAGGATCATGACGCGATTCACGAAATTGCCAAGGATCGCCACAAGTTCGTTATTCACCCTTGCCTGATAATCCTTCCAGGTAAATTCACTGTCGGAAGTCTCCGGGAGGATTGACGTAAGAACGTACCGTAACTCATCCTGCTTGCCGGGGAATTCTTCAAGGTATTCATGAAGCCAAACCGCGTGATTGCGTGAAGTTGATAGTTTATCTCCTTCAAGATTCAAAAACTCGTTTGCCGGAACATCTTCAGGAAGAATGTAGTCGCCATGCGCGTGCAGGATAGAAGGAAATGTTATGCAATGGAAAACAATATTATCTTTTCCAATGAAGTGTATAAGGCATGAGTCATCACTGCTATCAGTCTGCTTCTTCCAATATAACTCCCAATCTTTATTGTTATCCATTGCCCACTGCTTAGTAGCTGAAATATAGCCAATCGGAGCATCAAGCCACACGTAAAGCTTCTTTCCTTTTGCTTCATCCAAAGGAACATCAACACCCCAGTCAAGATCTCTTGTCATTGAACGGGGATGTAAGCCCGCTTTCAACCAAGAACTGCATTGACCATATACATTCGTCTTCCAGTTGTTCTTCTTCCCCTCCAATAACCATTCTTCAAGCCATGGTTGGTACTTATCCAAAGGTAGGTACCAATGTTTGGTAGATTTGAGAACAGGCGATTTGCCACTAAGTGTAGATTTTGGATCAATAAGATCGGTAGGACTCAGTGAGGTTCCACATTTCTCACATTGATCTCCATAGGCCCCATCGTTACCGCAGTTAGGACAGGTGCCTGTTATATAGCGGTCTGCTAAAAACTGATCATAATCCTCGTCGTAATATTGTTCAGATTCCTTTTCAATAAATTCTCCCTTGTTATAAAGATTAAGGAAGAACTCCTGAGAAAGCTCATGATGAATGGGAGCAGAGGTGCGGTGATAAATATCGAAAGCTATGCCAAATTGCTCAAAGCTCTCTTTTATCTGCTTATTATATTTATCTATGATTTGCTGAGGAGTAACTCCATCTTTTTTAGCCTTTATGGTAATAGCGGCACCATGCTCGTCGGATCCGCATACCCATACAACATCCTTATTCATTAAGCGTAAATGCCGAACGAATATATCAGCAGGAATGTATGCGCCGGCAAGATGGCCGATGTGCAGGGGTCCATTAGCATAGGGTAATGCCGAAGTAATGGTATACCGTTTAAATTTATTGAGATCTGACATGTAATCTAAATATAAGGCGCAAAGATACAATGCAAAGGGACAGTGCGCAAATACGCGACTGCTAAATAGCGGAGTTTCTATTAGATGTGGTACAAAGCATGTATTTTCGTCATTAAATGTTGAAATCGATGTATACTGAACCACAAGCTTTAAAACGGGGGGATAAGATTGCTATTTGTTGTCCGGCAAAGAGCCTACCGGGAAATATAGATACGGCTATCGCGATGTTGGAGTCATGGGGATTGGAAGTTATCTGCGGCGAAAGTGTGGGTGCTAAGTTTCATCAATTCGCCGGCGATGATGCCCTGCGAGCAAGAGACTTACAACGGTTTCTAGACGATGCCGAGATAAAAGCCGTCATTGCGGCAAGGGGAGGATATGGTACCATCCGCATTATCGACGATCTTGATTTTAGAGGCTTTGTGGCTCACCCTAAGTGGATTGTCGGCTTTAGTGACATCACGGTATTACACAGTCATATACATCGGCAATATGGCATACAAACCATACATGGACAAATGCCCCTCAATGTTCCTGACGCTACTAAGCCTTCACTTGAATCGTTAAGGCGAGCTCTATTTGGCGAACCACTTAGCTATTCTTTTGATTCAAAACCCAGAAATATATACGGCCAGGCCGAAGGAATACTTATAGGTGGTAATCTGACTCTCCTGTTAATGATGCAGGGTTCGGCCTCCGAGATGGACTTTAATGATAAGATTCTTTTTATTGAAGATGTCGGTGAATACTATTATTCCATCGACAGGATGCTAAGATCTCTTGACAGGGCGGGCAAACTGGCACAACTGAAAGGTCTTATCGTGGGCGGCTTTACCGGTATGAAGGATAACGACATCCCCTTCGGCGAGAGTATTGAAGATATCGTATTAAATATAGCCGGAAAATATGGTTATCCTATATGCTTTGATTTCCCGGCGGGTCATCTGGATAATAACTTCGCATTGAAACTGGGAGGAAGAGTAAGTGTAACTAGTACTAAGGTCGAGACCCTTGTGTTAAGCTTATAACATTTATACAAAGAATTACTACATTACGGCTTAGTAAACAACAAGTTCCCCTTTAGGAATCAAATAAAAGGGATGTCCTTAGACACCCCTTTTACTAACTTTAAACTACTTTACAATTCTTGCTCTGACTTGGACAGGAATAATTGTCTGATCGTTATCCAAAGTGATTAGGAACATAAAAGCAATTTCTGATCCAACCGCAGGATTACTCGTCAGGCCAAGCTTTGTTTTATATTCAGTTAATGATGTCGAAAACTTGTACTGGCGCGCATTCACAGCTATAGGTGATGGCAAATAAGTAGACGTCTTCAATGTTCCAGCATTTATACTTGTTGCGCCAGCTGAAACCTTGGTCAATTCCTTAATCATCCTACCAGATGACTCGGGGATTGACATTGTATATTCAATATTGTTACCAGAGGAAAGCGAATACTCAATATACGGATTAAATCCGTAAGTAGTTGTTCCTGGAAAAGTCACTGGAACCTCCGGCCTATTATCTGAGTTAAATGTGCCATAATCCTTATCGCAGGATACTAAAATACTGGTAATGGCAAATAATAATAATAAAATCTTTTTCATGTTCTTTCTAATTAACGTCCCACCAAACTTTTACATTCGAATATACATCTTTCGGGAAATTCGGATTTTTCTGAATCTCTTCACTTGTATAAACCAAGCGAACAGGGCGCTTCCCGTCAATACCTACAGCATTTTGGTGTTCTGAAAGCACAGGATAACCTGTTCTTCTCCAGTCATTCCACTGCTCAAGTCCATTGCCATACCAAGCAATATATTTCTGAGTAAGGATCTGTTGTAACTTATTGTCATTAGACCCGGATAGAATTGCAACCTCTGGATGCGCATTCAAATACTGTGTAATTTCCGTTTGCGTTAATCCAGCTAAAGACATTGATGCAGTTATACCTTCCGTATATAAAGCCTGAGGATCTCCTGCTGTTCCTAACCTAATTGCAGATTCGGCAAGAATGAATGCTCGTTGAAAATTAGTTAACAAGCGAGCTGGACCTTGTCCAGCTGTTCCTGTAACGTAGGAACTAAATCTTGACCATGTTGCAGGCAACGGCAACGTAAGCCCTCTTGCTCCATTATCAACAGTAACATAATTACCGGCACCACTAGGACTTGTCACAAACTTAGGCAATCTTGGATCTGAAGAAGCCTTTAAAAGATTGACAAAACGGGTACTAATCATCATATCATTGCTAAATGATGAAACATTAGTATATGAATGTGTTGGAGCAAAACTTCCAACTTGTCCACCGAAGTTAATACCTAAATCTTGACTATTTGAAACGATATAATCATTACCGCTAAGTACTTCAGCGATAATCGTTTTCGCTCTATCGGGCTCCACTAAACTAATTTGATTAGCTAATTTCAGCAAAAGTGTGTTTCCTACACGCTTCCAATTATCTATACTACTCGCAGAACCTCCATATGCCAAATCATCAACACCAGGATCGATAGAACTTGCACTGTTAAGATCGCTTAAACCCTCCTTAACTAGATCAAAAAGACTCTGAATATTATTGGCGGCATTACCCAAATAAATATCTTTTTGACTATCTAAACGAGGTTGCGTATTCGCATCACCCAATAAGGCTTGTGAATAAGGAACGTCACCCCAACAATCAGTAGCAAGACTGAATGTATAAGCCTTCATTATCTTAGCAATACCAGTATATGATTTAGCATTAATCTTATCGGCTGCAGTGATAAGATTTTGATAATTTATTAACGCTCCTCCATAAATTTCAAAGTTCCACTGGTTTCCAAAGTCAGAAGCATCAGTATTATAGATATCCCAACTAGCGGGACTATTAGCAGCACCGTACGTTACACTCATAACAGTACTTGCAAATCTATTTATCTCGTTTGAGTTGGAAAATCCAGTACCAGCCAATGCCGTTGGCAACAACGCTGAAGGGGGAACATCCGTTGGATTGTTTGGAGTATCATTAACTTCCAGATAATTGGAACATCCACTGACACCAACAGCCAATAAAGATGCAAAAATCGTTCTATTTAATATAGATTTTAAACTATTCTTTCTCATTGTAATCTCTTAAAATGTTAGCCTAACATTAAATCCATAGCTTCTAGCTGCTGGCACACCATTCAGATCAAGACCTTGAATATTACCTGCACCTTGAGTGTTAACCTCAGGATCACCAGGGAATCCTGGAGCCCACATCAACAAGTTTCTGCCACTAACACCGACAGTTATACTTCCAAATGGCGTTCTTGAAAGCATTTTGGCAGGTAACGTATAATTAAATGCAACTTCTCTCAATCTGTAAACAGAGGCATCATAAACCGCACCTTCAGAGGCAAGTCCTCCCAATCCAGCCCAGTAACTTTGAGCGCTAATTTGGATGTTATTGGGTGTATATGAACCATCAGCATTTTGTATAACACCTGGTAATATACGTGGCTGATCTCTATCTACACCCGTTGGCTTCCAAGAACCTCCTGTACGCAAGTCGGTTTGAGAGAAAGAATACAACTGACCTCCATGTCTCATATCTACAACAGCAGACAATGTGAAGTTTTTATATTTAAAAGTGTTAGTCAAACCACCAATCCAGTCTGGCTGAGGATTAGCTATTACCTCTCCCGCCACAGCTGGCATAAACAAACCGGTATTGGGATTAATCAAAAGTTCTCCATTTTCATTTCTAGCATTAGCAGAACCAATGATCACACCATAAGGGTGACCCACTGCGATTGAAGGGCTTATCCCAACGAAACCATCTCCTGTAATTGTGGAGCTCGTAACACCTGGAGCAATTGATACCACTTTATTTCTTATTCTGGTAAAGTTTGCCAAGATGTCCCAACTGAAGCCGTTGCTCCGGATAGGAGTAGCTGATAGTTGAGCTTCGATACCTTTATTTGTCATTTCTCCAATGTTGGTAGTTCTAGTATCAAAACCAGACGAATTAGATACGGCAACATTGAAAATTTGATCAGTACTCTTCGTGTAGAAATAAGTAAAATCTAAACCGATTCTATTATTAAAGAAACCAACATTCAAACCTCCCTCATATGAAGTTACAAATTCTGGGGAGAGTGAAGCTGAGCCAATTCTACTACTTGTCTGGAATCCAGGAATACTGCTAGAACCCACAGATATTGGGAATACTATATCTGCAACGTTATTTCCGTATTCCGTTTTAACATATAAGGTTTGCAATAAATACGGATCGGCATCTCTACCCACTTTCGCAGCACTAGCTCTAACTTTAGCGTATGACAGAACATCTGATTTTATGTCAAAAACTTCGGTAGGAACAAAGCTCAATGAAGCAGCTGGATAGAAGTATGCATTATTTCCTTTTGGCAATGTTGATGATTGATCCACACGACCTGACAATTCCAAGAACAGATATGACTTATAATCTAAAGACAACTGTCCATAATAGCCTAACAGACGTCGAGTAGTATTGCTCTCATATGAGTTTGAGAACACAGCTCCATTACTTACGTTATCAAATCCAGGAATAGTAAGCGACTCTGCAATAACACCTGATTGCTGTGTTCTGCGTTGATTAATATTCTGCCCCAATAAAAGGCTGGCATTTAAACCAGAGGTAAATATATCTTGCTTCTTTGCTGTGATCAATAGGTCTCCATTGAGCTCTGTTCTGAAGCGAAGATCTTCATCTAACTCTCCCTGAGGAGCTCTTGATGATCCATTCCTCAATATCATCTTTCTCCTGTCAGTATACGTATCGGCGGTAATCCTATAAGTAACATTTAACCACTTTGCAAAATCATACCCTACACTAATGTTACCAAATGCGCGATCCACATTACTTGTTAAATATTCATTTTCCAAACTCCAAAGCGGATGATTCTGTCCAGAAGTGGAATAAAAGATACTGTTTCCTAGTTCATCCTTGTAAGGCATTCCCATCAAATCATAACTAATAGGAATACGGGTCAACTGACCAAATGCACTTCCTCCGTTTCCTTGCGTAGTATTTCTTTGACTTGTCTTTACATAAGTGATGGTCCCGCCTAATTTAACTCCGTTATTTAACTTTGAATTCCCTCCCACTTGAACACTATGTCTATTGAAATCACTTTCACGAACAATACCGTTTTGAAGAGTACTTGACAATGCTGCAGCAAAGTTTCTATCCTGATCTCCAGATGCGATATTTACAGAGTTTTGGGTCAAGTTACCTGTTCTGAAAAAATCCTTCATATTGTTAGGATAAGCACGGAATGGAACACGGGTTCCAAATGAAGTAGTAACAGAATCATACCCAGGAGTTCCGAATGCTGGCCCCCAAGAGTTAGAAGAATTATTAACATAATTATTGTTGGCTCCCTGTCCGTATAACGACTGTAGTTCAGGCAAGTAACTAACGTTCTGGAAATTCATAGAAGAGTTCAAGGTAACCTCTGTCTTTCCTCCCAAATTCTTCCCTGTCTTAGTTGTGATAACGATAACACCCGCAGAAGCCCTTGATCCATATAATACAGATGCGGCGGGACCTTTTAAAACGTTAATTGACTCTATACTCTCTGGACTTAAATCGTTCAATCGGTTGGACGGCTGAGAGCCGAAAAGAGTATTTTGACTATTATCTGTATCATTGCTGAAAAGGATACCATCAACAACTATCAGAGGCTGATTACTTCCATTAAAGGACGTAATCCCGCGAATATTAATGTTTGTTGAAGCACCCGGCGCACCAGATGAGCTACCAATATTAACACCAGAAATTTTTCCCTGTAATGCATTCAACACATTAGGCTCCGATTTCTGAGCCAAAGCATCTCCTTTAACTGTTTGCACTGCATAACCCAAAGACCGCACATCACGTTCAATTCCTTGAGCCGTTACGACAACCTCTGTCAATTGGTTCTTATCCGTTCCTAATGCTACATCTACAGTAGTCTTCGAACCAACAACAACCTCTTCCGCTGCATAGCCCACATAACTGAATACTAATACTGCAGAGCCACCATTTACGCGGATTGAGTACTGACCGTTAGCTCCGGTTTGGGTACCCACGGTACCGCCTTTCACCCTAACACTAACACCGGGTAGGGGTAACCCGTCATCTTTTCCTTTAACCGTACCTTTTACAGTACGTTCTTGTGCCATTACGCATGTGACAAACAGCAACAAGATGAATAAACTAGATAGAAGTTTTTTCATATGTTCTTTTTAAATTAATGATTATTCGACTAAAATCACAGAATATTTTGAATTTTCAAACTCTTAACGATAGAATTATCATTTTTCAACCAAAAAAATGACTATTTCTATAAATTTTTCACCCAAACACTATGACGGAGGTTTAATTATGAGGCAAAAACTCCCGTTGAGTGCCCCGATCGCATACAAGTACATATTTTCTTAATTAATGATTTCTATTACTACGTAGAGAGAGATAAAGTAGATTTAACTAAAATATCACGTTTTTTTTACAAAACAAATTTTTTTGTGAAAAAACTCTCGCTCGTTTTGTAAAAATGACAAAAAACGAAGCGCACGAGTACAATCCTGCTAACATCTACAAAGTAATATTTGATATAAATCAGAAAACCTGAGGCTGAAACGAAAAATTTGACAATTCTGTAAAAATTGAAAAATTCATGTTACAAATGGGTATATCCGGAATTTATTAGGTTTCCGTAATAAAAAGAAGGTGTTGTCGATTTACTAACGGCAGAAATCACACAGAATACGCGATTTAGTTAAAGGTATTACCGCAGGCGGTTAGGAGCTTTCTGGAAAAGAGGAGAGAGCTTAGCGGCATTTTTATCTAAAAAGAACAGGGTAGCTTTAATCCAAAGCCCGGAGACAAAAAAAGCCGTGTCGGTAAAACACGGCCTTTCATATAACTTATTGATTTTGCTGACCAACCAATGAGGGATTGGCTTGAATCTCTGAAATGGGGATCAAAAACTGCCAACTAGGATCGCCAGCCGGCACTTGCATAAAATTATTAACCGATGCGCCTACATAATTGGGAACCACGGTTCTGTCTAAAGGCAAATTCAGCCTTTTTAGATCCAACCAACGGAAACCTTCAGCCCATAATTCCACTCTCCTGTTTGTCAAAATCTCATCCATCAAATCAGAGCCCACATTCGATGAAATCTTTGCTGACTTGTCTCTTACCGACACCAAGGCAAAAAGAGCTCGCTGAGCATCGGCATCCTGATGTTTCGATGCGTAAGCTTCAGCTAAAATTAAATACATTTCCGCTGATCTCATAAACGGGAAATCTCCTAACGAGGTTATCCCTCCTTTTATAGAGAACTTTCTGCTCATATATGGTTGACGAGCAAAAGATTGGCTTGGCAGAGGAAAGTTATCCGCTGAAGGGTTGGGCACCCACAATGTCTTTCTTACGTCCGTTGACGTAATCTTATCATACAGTAGCGAATTAATGCGCTTTGGATTACCCCGCATAAAGGAACTATTAGCATTATAGGCAATCTGCGCAAAATATGATCCGAAGGCATCATTTTGATCAACCGTTGGCATTGCCGCCCACATAAACTCCGAAAGATTTACAGCATCATTGAATCCTGTACGATATTTTACCGAATCCAATAGCGCATACCTGCCGGATGCTATAACATCATTAGCTTGCTTTATCGCAACGTCGTAATTCTGCATTGTTAAGGCCACACGGGCTTTTAGTCCCTTAGCAACCCAAACATTCACATGCCTTTTACTCATATCCGAAGCCGCAGGGAAAAGAGCTATCGCCTCATCAAGATCAGCATTAATAGCGTTATACACTTCTTCCACTGATGCTCTTGGCATTCTTTCATCCGTCACCTTTAAAACTAAAGGCACTCCCGGCTGGGTATTTGGTGATAAGGACGCATCATAACGCTTACCATAAAACTGAACAAGGTACGAATAAGCATATGCCCGAAGGGTCAACGCCTCTGCTTTCAGCTTCGCCTTATCGGCGTCCGTACCAGTAGCATTATCGATAGCATTCAGGATGTAGTTAGTATTTGTAACTATTCGATAAAATGTTCTATAATAATACAATGTCATGGGGGCATTATCATTACGCGCGCCGGTCCAATCACCCTCTCCTGTTGCCGCGTACCAGTTAGCAGTAGAAATTCCGATATCCTCACCCATAAAATCCACACCGAGCAATATACCGGTCACTCCCGGCTTGTTTTGGGTATTTGACGTGGTAGCACTGGTACGTTCAAACATGTAACGATAAATTCCATTAAGCGCTGCGTTAATATTCGCTGTAGAATTCAAAACCAAACCGCCACTTACCTGATCGGTCGGATTTGTTTCAAGGTAATCTTTTTTACAGGATGCCATGATCACAGACAAGATCACGGCGAAATATAATATTCTCTTATTCATTTAATTCTCTTTTTTACATTGAAAAGCTAAGTCCGAAACTGATCGTTCGACTTGGTAAATAGGTATTCGCAACAGAACCATTAAAAGACTCCGTTGGATTCAATCCTTTTCTTTTAGACAACAGACCTAAATTCTCACCTGTAATGAATACTCTGGCATTTGAAACTGTTATTTTATTCAATAGCTCCTTGGGTAGTGTGTAAGCCAGATTAACATTTCGGAAACTCAAATACGAAGCGTCTGTGAGCCATCTGGAAGATGCTGCATTAAGATTCACTGTATTCCCGATATCAATTCTTGGAATTTCAACATTCTGCCCTGCTGCGGTCCACGATTTAAGAACATCGCTATGCATTGCTTGTCCGTATGATGGAGTCATTAAAGACGCGTAATTCGCATCATAGATCTTGCCACCCAGCTGATAATTAACTAAAAACGACAATGTGAGGTCTCGGAACCTGAAAGATAAATTAAATGATCCTATGAGATCCGGAATAGCGGTTCCACTATAGTCGAACTTAGCATTTGTCTGAGTTGTTACGTACTCTACCCCGTTAACCACGCGCTTGGTTTCAGGCTTAGCAGTCTCTGACGGAATATATAAAGCACTTCCATCTGAGGGATCAACACCCGCAAACTGTCTTAACCAAAAGCTATACAAGTCATGACCTACCGCTAGTTTCTTGTTTCCGCTTACGATTTCTGGAGTAGCTTCTGGCATCTTAGTGATCCTGTTTTTTAGCAAAGTCCAATTAGTAACAAGGTTCCATGTAAAATCTTTCGATCTGATAATATCTCCGGCCAGCTGAATTTCGATCCCCTTGTTATACATTGATCCTATATTTTGCATAATCGTGGTTACTATATTCGACTGAGGTTGCGGCACTGCGAAAATTAAACCATCTGATCCTCGTTTAAAGTATTCAATAGTACCGTATAATCTATTCTTGAAAAATCCAAAAGAGACACCTGCATTTAAGGTTTTTGACGTTTCCCAGGTTAAATTAGGATTTGCTACCGCGGTGAATAAAACACCTGGCTCCGAGCCGTTATTCCATCCCAAATCGTATAGCGACTGGTAGCCATAATAGATATTGGTTTCCCCATCGGTCGCCAGAAGCGAGTTATTACCCACTTCCCCATAAGAGAGTTTAACTCGCAAATCGTCAATCCAGGTCTTGTCCTCTAAGAATTTCTCTTTAGATAGCTCCCAGCTAGCGCCAAGAGAGTAAAAAGTACCCCATCGATTTTGCTTGCTAAACCTTGATGAACCATCTCGTCTTAAGGATCCTTCAAAAAAGTACTTTTCCGCATAATTATATGTCACACGAGACAGATAAGACTCTATACGATCATTATTTAAATAACCACCTACTCCATAAGGAGTTACGAAGTTTCCAAACTCCGGGTTTCCTACTACTGTTTGTCCTGTCTTCGTAGCATTAAACGTTCGGTAATTAAAGTCATAATTCTCATGACCAAGCAAAGCAGTTACATGGTGATCTTCAATATTCTTTGTGTACTTAAGTATCTGATTGAATGTATAAGACCGTATATTTGAGGTACTTTGATAAGCGTAACCGTCATAAGAAACACCGTCACCAACAACGTCGTTCCAATAAACCTGTCCGTTGTTATTTCGCATATCAATGCTAATGGATGGAGTAAACGTGAAATCCTTGAGGAAACTAATATCCGCGTACCCTCTGGCGCTCACCAGGGTTCTCCGATTTAGATTTGTATTAAGCAAGGTTTCATAATACAGATGCCTTCCTTGCATAGCTCCAATAGGCCGATTTACCGCTCCTGGATGCATACCATAATCGAACCATTGCTGACCCGTTGCCGCATTCATAATAGGTTGTCCCTGAGCATCAAATGCGTGTACAGGATAAATTGGCCCCATAAAGCGAGCGAAGTTAAACGCATTGGTAAAAGAGCTGTTACTCTTGGTCGAGTTATCTGTCGCCAGATTTCCCTGAGAGTTTGAAGCCGAAAGATTTAAACCGGTCTTTAACCACTTTTTAATGCTTGTGTTCACGTTCATACGAGCATTGAATCGCTGAAAGTCGGTCATAAGAAGATAACCATTATCTTTAAGATAGCCGAAAGACGCGAAGTAGTCAGACTTTTCATTCTTTCCAGCATAGTTAAGGTTGGCATCAGTACGCTGACCCGTACGTTGCATCGGAGAATACCAATCAAAATCGTCGTACATCAACGATGCATCTGGATTTAGCTTCCCGTCGGTCCCTACAATCTGATTATCTCCAACGTTAAACGGATTGTAACGAAGCTGTCCCTTGATATTGTTTGTTGCCGACTGTGCCGCTGCTACAGGATCCAACGCTCCACTGGACCGATAAATTAAACTGTTCTTCATTGCCTCCCACATTGCAGGATAATATTCCTGAGCATTAAGTCGATCGTACTCTGGAATACCGCGGGTAGAATAACCCTGACTAATGTTTACATTAAATTGAGGCTGCCCCAGCTTCCCTTTCTTTGTTGTTATAATTATAACACCGTTTCCTCCTCTAGCGCCATAAAGGGCAGAGGACGTCGCATCTTTCAAAATTGAAATACCCTCTATGTCATTCTGATTTAAATCCCCGATATCGCCATCGAAAACAGAACCATCCACCACATACAGCGGCGCATTAGACGCATTGTAAGATCCAAAACCTCGAAGACGAATAGATGCCCCACTTCCAGGCTGACCGTTCCCTGAATTTACATTCACGCCAGGCGCGATTCCAGCTAAGGCACTCGTCACATTTGTGACCGTACGCTTCTCAATATCTTTTGAGTTTATCGAAGCTACCGAACCCGTAATTTCACGCTTCTTTGCTGAGCCATAAGCAACGACAACCACCTCACCTAACTCTGCAGCATCGGGTTTCAGTTCTACATGCACAAATGATTTATTTGCAATGTTTATCTCCTGAGCTTTATAGCCTATGTAGCTAATTAGAATAACTTCACTTCCCGCTGGAACCCGAAGCGAGAACTCTCCTTTCGCGCCAGTCTGTGTTCCCATGGTTGTCCCTTTCACTCTTATGGCTACTCCCGGTAACAGTCCTCCATCTGCGCCATCTTTTACTGTCCCCTTTACGATTCTTTCCTGCGCTATCGCCGAATTTATAATCAGCAATGCCAGAAATAAACATGATAAAAGTCTCTTCATCTATTTTTTAAAATTTTATTGACTTGTTAAAAATCTTACAACATTTTTAAAAAACAAAAACAAAAATTATCAAATCAATAATCAAACAACAAAAAACCCGTTTATATTTAAGAAAATATCAATTTTGTTACTTTTGGGGAATTGTCATATAAAAGTATATTTTCCTGATAATAAGGATGATCAAACAAACTGTCGAAGCATAAATGCCTGTTTGATATGGCATCGATCGACAAGCGTAAAATCTATATTACTTAGTCACAAATTGAATGATAGTTTCAATTAAACAGCTAACAATTGATTAGTATCCGGAGAAGGCAAAGACAATAGTAATATAACCTCCTTCGGAAGATTCACAGATTCAACACAGCCCTTTCGCCAAGCCGGATCACCATGGCATCATGTGAGTCGAAGTCCTCCTGCTTTTGCAGTGGTTGAGATTTTCCTTTCTGTGCTTCAAATACCCAGGCGCTCAATGCTGTGGATATTATACACCTGACGGCAATTACCGACCTTTGCGACAACACCACCTTCTTTCCAATCTTTTTAATTTCTGCCATGATCATTGAATTTTAAATCCCATGCCGCCTGAACCCTGCCGGCGAATCGGAGCTGCCATTCACGCTGCAATGGGTACCGGCACACAGCGCTGACAGAACAAAGATGAGACAATCCATTTCGCAAGTCAAGACCATATCTATCAACCACTTAAGCATTCTACAATCGATCCATTATTTCGAAACAAAACTTTTAGGTTCTGCTTATAGATCCTGGCCGACAGCAGCTTACCATGCCGGTCAGCAGGCATATAGCAGTGTCCCACGATGTCGCATACTGTCACATAAGACAGCCCGGATGCCCTCTGCTCTGGTCAGCCACACACCCCTCATTTTTGCCCCCTTGCTACCTACCTGTTCCGAGACTGACTCAGAACAGACTCGAGANNTGTCGATGAAATGCCCATGAAATGTCGATGACCAGTGCTGTCTGGTACGAAGCAGTCTCGAGTCAGACTCGGAACAGGTAGGTAGCAGGTGGATAGCTGTGAGGGGAAGAGGAATGGCGAAGCACCTTGTCCGGGGATGAGAAGCATCAGGGGCTGGAATGCTCTAGGCTGAGCCTCGAACCAAGATTTACCAGCGGGAGCGTCCACCGTCTCAGGAAATGAGCACGGCAACCGCGAAGAACAAAATATAAATAATTAAGAAATTTTTTTGACGACAGTTCCGCATTGTAAAAGTACCCTAATAACGAAGATTTTAAGCTTCAATATTATTCAAAGCATCTATTACACTTATAGTTTAAGTTTTAAACGTCGACAGGTATCGTATTTTCCATAATGACAAGAGGTTGAGTTTTCTGTAAAGTTAAAACAACAACGCACGGTACAGAAACCCTATTGGGTTGATTGTGTAAGACAAAAAAAGGGTTCGACGACAGGAGAATTCATTTCGGTTATTTTATATATCAAACCTCGTGCGACTACATTTTTCAAATTATATACTACTATGTATTGCATAATACTAAACAAAACATATATCTTTGTATTATGATAGTAGAAAATACACAAACCCAAATGCGAAAAGGCATCCTAGAATACTGCATTCTTTCTGTCATTTCGAGGGGAGAGATTTATGCTTCAGACATTATAAATGAGCTTAAGCTTGCTCGCTTACTGGTAGTAGAGGGTACGCTTTATCCACTACTAACAAGACTAAAAAATAATGGCTTGCTCAGTTATAATTGGGTTGAATCGACGTCAGGTCCTCCTCGTAAATATTACAAACTCACGGAAGAAGGCGCTGAAGTCCTCAGAAAACTGGATCTCACCTGGCAAGAACTCGTATACGCAGTAAACACGTCAATTGCTGGTACCTCCGAGCGACCGGGAAACGAGGCGGCCTCCCAATAAACAAACATCAACCTCGCAGCGTAAGACAACCTAGCATCATCTATTTTCCATACCACCAACATGAATAAGACCATAATCATAAACATCAACGGGACCGTTTTCCATATCGAGGAAGACGCCTACGAAATGCTCCAGTCGTACATGACCGATGTGAAGCAGCATTTTGCCTATACAGCAGATTCAGAAGAAATCGTAACAGATATTGAAAATCGACTTGCCGAAATGTTTGCTGAATTACTTCAACAACGCAATTCTGACGTTATCGTTACCGCGGATGTAACAGACGTTATAAAGACGATGGGAAGTGCCAATCAGTTCGAAAATCCTGATGAGGAGCAGAGCTTTCAATCGCAAAACCGCCACGAACGCAAACTATACCGGGATCCCGATGAACGTGTAATTGGAGGAGTATGCGCGGGCCTTGCTTACTATTTTAATATCGATATTAAATGGGTCAGACTCCTCACCTTTGTTGCTACATTGCTTTGGGGCACGGGCGTTATCATATACATCCTTCTCTGGGCGGTAGTTCCCGAAGCTAAAACAAGGGCCGAAAAAATGGCAATGAAGGGAGAACCCGTAAACCTGCAAAACATAAAACGCAACTTTGATTATGAGGTACAGAACCTGAGTCCCGGTATAAATAAAGCTACCAACTTAATTGCCGACCTATTAAAATACGTGGGAAAATTTCTTGTTAAAGCTTGCAAATTTATCGTCAAAGCTTTCGGCGTATTTCTCCTCATAGTCTCAAGTCTTTCATTGCTTTCCCTGCTCGCATCCTTAGCCGGATTACTTGGATTAAGCGACTTCTATCTTAACGCGCATCCCTTTAACGCTTTAAACCCCGAGTACCGCGTTCCGGTAGTGATATGTGCCTTTGTAATCAGTGCTATACCTTTTGCCGCGCTATTGATCTTCACGGTGAAGTTGCTCTTCAACATTCGCACAAACACCCGGGCGCTATCCTTTTCACTGCTTATGATCTGGTTAGGCGGATTAATGTTCAGCATTTATTATGCGACAAGGATTTCCGCGGAGTTCAGGCAAGAAGCAAAGTTTGAAGAGACGACCGTGTTAAAATCAGTGTCTACACTGTATCTTAACAGTAATTCTCTGAAAAATCTTAGCAAAGAAGACAGCATACGCTTCAATTTATCAATTAGCAAAATCAAGATTGTTCAGGACGATTCCTTTGACAATAATAGTTACTCGAACGTAGATATCGCCATTGAGAAAAGTGCTGACGGCAAACTCAGCGTTACAAAACAGGTTTCTTCCAAGGGCAGAGATTTTGAAACAGCCCTCCGCTATGCAAGAAATGTTTCCTACAATTTTGTACAGGCAGACTCAGCGCTGAACCTCGACAAGTATTTATTTATCGGCAATAAATCTCTCTACCGTGGTCAGGAGGTAAAAATCACAGTAAAAATACCAGAAAACACGAAGGTCATTATCGCTAAAGAATTGCGCTGGAAGATAGAAAACCTCGACTTTGACGCATGTGGCGAAGGAGATGATTACGATAAAGCCAGTCGTTGGATCATGTCAGCAGGAGGGATGCAATGCGATACGATCCGCCTCGACAGAAACCATACAAGCGAGGAGCCGGTTCCAGATGAGAACTATAACAACTAAGAGATAGTCACCCAAGAAGAACGTTACAGCTACGAAGCCGAAATAAAAGCCCGGAAGAATTGATTTCTCCCGGGCAAAATAACGATAAGCTAACTACTACCTCAAACTAGGAGCAGCCTCCTTGAGTTCCACAGTTCAGACACTTATAACATGTGCCCGACCGAACCATAATATGCCCGCAATTTGAACAAGCCGGAGCATCAGATTGTGCGCCACCCGAGATGTCAAGTACCGGTTTTAATTTGGGGCGAACGTGTTTCTCTGCCTGAGGATGCAACTCTTCCACATGTTTCAAGGGATCTTCATCCGATGCATCCATCTGCGGATTTCCCAATACAACATCCTGCTCAGCAATAACGTGCACCAAATCAGACCTATTCAGATATTCAAACCCTAGCATTCTAAAAATATAATCGACAATAGACGTCGAGCTTTTAATATTTTCATGTCCCGATACCATGCCCGATGGCTCGAATCGTGTAAATACGAATTTATCTACAAACTCTTCAAGAGGCACACCATACTGCAAGCCTACAGAAACAGCAATTGCGAAGCAGTTCATTAGCGACCTAAACGTCGCCCCCTCTTTATGCATATCCACAAAGATCTCCCCAACGGTGCCGTCTTCATATTCTCCCGTGCGAACATATATTGTTTGTCCTCCAACAGCGGCCTTCTGAGTAAAACCCCTACGTTTGGCGGGAAGCACCTTACGCTGCACTACCGATGACAACTGTCTCTTAAATGTTGTGTCAGTCGAGCGCTCAATAATTGCTCTGGCAGCCTCAAGAACTTGTTCCGGTGTTAAATCACTTAGCTTAATATCAGCAGCTTCCCCCAATACCTCTTCGACGGTATCCTCTTCAGCCACGTCAACTTTTGTAGATAAAGGCTGCGACAATTTGCATCCATCCCTATATAAAGCGTTCGCTTTGAGCGCCAGCTTCCAGGACATCTCATAACAGTCTTTAATCTCTTCAACCGTAGCTTCATTGGGTAAGTTAATCGTTTTGGAGATCGCCCCTGAAAGAAATGGTTGCGCCGAGGCCATCATCTTAATATGGCCGTGAGCATGTATATATCGCTTGCCTTTAACACCACATCTATTGGCGCAATCAAAAACAGGATAATGAATTTCCTGTAAATAAGGCGCCCCCTCAATGGTCATGCTGCCGCACACATACTCATTCGCTTCGGCAATCTGCTGGCGACTAAAGCCTAAAGCCTTCAATAAATTAAAATCAGGGGCATGGTACTTCTCAGGTTTAAAGCCCAGACGTTTGAGGCAATCCTCGCCCAGTGTCCAATGATTAAAAACAAAACCGATCTCAAAAGCGGAAATAACGGCTTTATCTAGTTTATCTATTTCTGGCTGTGTGAAGCCTTTATGCAGCAAGGTCTCTGAATTGATATGCGGAGCGCCCTGAAGTGTTGCAGCACCTTTCGCATAATTAACAATGGCGGTAACCTCATGCTCTTTGTAGCCGAGATTACTTAGCGCTTGCGGAACGGCCTGATTGATGATCTTAAAATATCCTCCGCCTGAAAGTTTCTTAAACTTCACCAGCGCGAAATCAGGTTCAATACCGGTAGTATCGCAATCCATTACCAATCCAATAGTGCCGGTAGGAGCGATCACCGTCGTCTGCGCGTTTCGGTATCCATATCTTTCTCCCCAATCAACGGCCTTATCCCAGGCGTTACATGCGGCAGCCAGCAGATAATCGGGACAATATCGGGGATCTATACCCGGAGGCACAACCTCCAGACCTTCAAAGTTCCCCGTGGAATTATATGCCGCAAAGCGGTGATTTCTCATCACCCTCATCATGTGCACCTTGTTTTCTTCAAACTTGCTGAAGGTGCCCAATTCACGGGCCATCTCTGCCGAAGTAGAGTAGGCGGTACCCGTCATTATTGCTGTGATAGCTCCACCAATAGCTCTTGCTTTGTCGCTATCGTAAGGGATGCCGGCAACCATCAGCATCGAGCCCAAATTAGCATAGCCTAATCCAAGCGTACGATAATCATAGGAAAGCTGGGCAACCTCCGGCGAAGGAAACTGCGCCATCAATACCGATATTTCCAACACTACCGTCCATAGCCGACACGCGTGTTCGAAGGCTTTTACATCAAAGGAGAAGGATTCCGGGTCAAAGAAATGAGCAAGGTTCAACGAGGCTAGATTGCAAGCTGTATTGTCGAGGAACATATACTCGGAACACGGGTTGGACGCATTTATACGGCCACCCTCCGGACAGGTATGCCACTCGTTGATAGTCGTATCAAACTGAACCCCCGGATCTGCACAAGCCCAGGCCGCAAAAGCAATATCCTGCCACAGCTTTTCTGCCGGTATTGATTTCAAGACCTTGCCATTGGTACGACCAATAAGATCCCATTTATCATCATGCTCCAGCGCTTTAAAAAAAGCATTGGGAATACGCACAGAATTATTGGAGTTCTGCCCTGCCACGGTACGGTAGGCTTCACCTTCATAGTCTGATGAATATCCCGCGGCTATCAGCGCCGCCACCTTCCGCTCCTCTTCAACTTTCCAATTTACAAACTTTTCAATTTCAGGGTGATCCATGTCAAGACACACCATCTTAGCGGCACGTCGCGTGGTACCTCCCGATTTAATAGCACCGGCAGCACGGTCACCTATCCTCAAAAAAGACATCAATCCAGAGGAATATCCTCCTCCTGAGAGCTTTTCATTTTCGCCCCGTATAGATGAGAAATTTGTGCCCACGCCCGAGCCATATTTGAAGATGCGAGCCTCGCGAACCCACAGATCCATAATTCCTCCTTCATTTACCAGATCGTCATTTACAGATAAGATAAAACAGGCGTGAGGCTGAGGGCGTTCATAGGCGGAGGTCGATTTCTTTAATTCCTCCGTAGTTGGGTCAACAAAATAATGCCCCTGAGGCTTACCGGAAATACCATAACTAGAATGCAAGCCAGTATTAAACCATTGCGGGGAGTTAGGAGCGGCGAGCTGACCTACAATACAATAAACTAACTCGTCATAAAATATTGAAGCGTCTTGTTCTGTGGCGAAATAACCATGGTTAAGTCCCCAGGTTTTCCAGCATGCAGCCATACGATGTGCCACCTGTTTAATGCTATTCTCAGAGCCGAGCGATCCATCGGGCTGGGGAACCCCAGCTTTCCGGAAGTATTTTTGAGCAAGAATATCCGTTGCCACCTGACTCCAGGAGCTGGGAACCTCAACGTCGTTCATCTCGAAAACGGCATCACCGCTGGGATTTCTGATCACCGAGGATCGTCTTTCATACTTAAATTGATCATAAACACTTACCCCCTCTTTCGAAAAGAAACGAGTAAACGTCAATCCATTTTTGCCAACTCCTGCTGTTTGGGGTTTTGCTTTAGCGGCCATAATGTCAAAAAAATGAGTTTTAAAAAAAGAAGAATCTAACCAGGCCGATCGGCCTAAATAAGGAGTACAAAATTAACGATTGAAACAGGCAACCGCCATCTTTGTTTTCCACAAACGTCAGCCTGTTAAGTAAAATCGTTACCTGAACACCCCGTGTCTCCTATCACGTACCTTTTGCGATGTGGAAAAACAGTGTCGCTTAAACATTTAAATGTTAACCCCTATAACGACAAAGGCCATCACCGAAACGGTAATGGCCTTTATATTTAAAACGCGATAACTGTAAATTAATCGATTACAGTAACGTGAATCATGTTTGTTTTTCCGCGTGCTTCAATTGGTGTAGATGCTGTATTTACTACAACGTCGCCAGCCAATAACAAGTTCTGCGCTTTCAGAATCTTAGCGACAGCTTCTGTATGATCGTTACCTTCCAAAGTTTCGTAATAAAACCCGCGAACACCCCAAACAACACTTAATGTGTTTAACAAAGTCTTATTTTGAGAGAACACGTAAGTTTTTGCTTTCGGACGGTGACTGGCAAGTTCGTAAGCTGTATATCCTGAAGCTGTGCGAGCAACGATACACTCAGCACCTGTTGAGTGCGAAAGGTATACTGCAGAGCTGCAAACAGCGTCCGCTAACGCGGTTTCAGAAGCAGCATTTACAGGCTTCTCAGCAAAGTAAGGATATTCTGTAGACTCGATAAAGTTGATGATCTTAGACATCGTCTCAATAGAAGCTACAGGGAACTGACCTACAGAACTTTCAGCACTAAGCATTACCGCATCAGCACCATCAAGAATAGAGTTTGCTACGTCGTTAACTTCCGCACGTGTTGCACGAGGCGCAGTAATCATGCTTTCAAGCATCTGAGTAGCAACGATTACAGGCTTAGATAACGCGCGACATTTCTTAATGATCATTTTCTGCATCAATGGCACCTGCTCCATTGGACATTCAACACCAAGGTCACCACGAGCAACCATTACCGCGTCAGTAGCAGCAATGATCTCATCGATATTTTCAATTGCCTCAGGCTTTTCAACCTTTGCAATAACTCTTGCGGTTTTTCCTCTTTCAGCGATGATACGTTTTAACGAGTATACATCCTCAGCGGTACGAACAAATGAAAGTGCGATCCATTCAACGTCCTGATCCAATGCAAAATGCAGGTTTACCAGGTCATCTTCTGTAAGCGAAGGAAGCGAAATCTTCGTATTTGGAAGATTCACACCTTTGCGGGAAGTAAGAATTCCGCCATGAATAACCTCGCAGGATACACGGTCAATACCATTGGTTGAAATCACTCTCAACTGATATTTTCCATCGTCAAGAAGGATAATTTCGCCTTCCTGTACGTCTTTCGGGAACGTCTGATAAGAAAGATATACTTCTTTATCGTTTCCTAAAAATTCCTCTGAAGTAATGATATCTATTTTGTTTCCACTTACTAGATTGATACCGCCTTCCTGAACCTTTCCAATACGGATCTTAGGACCTTGAAGATCGGCTAATATCCCTACGTGAACTTTATTTTCGTTTCTGATTTCGCGGATAGTGTTGATCACCTTCAGATGATCTTCATGACTTCCGTGAGAAAAGTTTAAGCGGCAAACATTAAGGCCGGCATTGATCATGCTGGTCAGAACTTCCTTTGGCGCCGATGCGGGACCCATAGTAGCCACAATTTTAGCGCGTTTGTGTACTTGTCTCATTTTGATTTAAAATTTAACTTAATTATTTTAAGTGTAAAGCTGTTTCTATTATATGCTAAAAAATTAGGTTTTCCTTTGATTTAAGCTTCGCGGGATCGACTTCTGTAGCCATGGCTACCTCTTGTATTTTATTTATTCCCTCAATAAAGTCGTCAATAAACTCGGTATCATGACAATTTCTGATCAGAGCAAAATAATCTGACTTTTTCATTTCCGGAATTAAATATCCTTCTGTACCTTTATTGGCTATTAGGAAAAATTCTGACTCTGTAGCCTCAATATTATAGCAATAGCGGGCAAAATAAGCAGGTTCTCCCGATAGCGGGTTCTCAAGTGACAAATCGCTAATACGAGTAAAATTGATATTCAAAAGATTGTTTACCTTAAATGCAAGCAAATATTCCTTTAATGGACAAGTGATTGCAATTAAAACAAAATCAATATCTGGTTCGTATTTTAAGATAAGTTTACTCACGTGTTTAATAAACGTGTCAAAGTTACAAAAGAATTACCAAAGATTGCATGTACATGTCATTCATTTTTAGCCAAAAACAAAAAGGTTTGATATTTAGCAGAATTTATTTTTCTTTGCACAGAATTTTTAACCATTAAAATATAAAAATTATGTCTGATATCGCTTCAAGAGTAAAAGCAATTATCGTTGAAAAATTAGGTGTAGATGAAAGTGAAGTGACACCTGAAGCATCATTTACAAATGATTTGGGCGCAGACTCTTTAGACACCGTAGAATTGATTATGGAGTTTGAAAAAGAGTTCAACGTAGCTATTCCTGATGACCAGGCTGAAACAATCGGCACTGTAGGCCAGGCTATCGCTTATTTAGAAAAGAACGTAAAATAAAATCGCTGCCACATTATAAATGGAGCTAAAAAGAGTTGTAGTAACAGGACTTGGTGCGCTTACCCCAGTTGGAAATACTGTTCCTGAATATTGGAATGGTCTTATAAATGGGGTAAGCGGCGCTGCTCCCATTACTCGGTTTGATGCCACTAACTTCAAGACAAGATTTGCCTGTGAAGTTAAGAATTACAAACCAGAAGATTTTCTCGACAGAAAAGAGATCAGAAAACTTGATCCTTTCGTTCAGTACGCCCTCATCTCTACGGAAGAGGCTGTACAGGATTCCGGAATCAAATTCGAAGATCATGACATCAATCGTATTGGTGTGATTTGGGGCTCGGGGATTGGTGGATTGAAAACTTTTATGGATGAGGTAATTAATTTTGCCAAAGGCGACGGGACTCCCCGTTATAACCCTTTCTTCATCCCTAAGATGATTCTTGACATCGCTCCAGGACACATTTCTATCAAATACGGATTGAGAGGTCCTAACTTTTCTACTGTCTCAGCATGCGCTTCGTCCACGAACGCACTAATTGACGCATTCAACTACATTCGTATTGGCATGGCCGATGTAATCATCTCAGGTGGTTCCGAGGCTATCATCAACGAAGCTGGTATGGGTGGCTTCAATGCTATGCACGCACTGTCAACCAGAAATGATGATCCCGCTACTGCCTCCAGGCCGTTCGACAAAGACAGAGATGGATTTGTTGCCGGTGAAGGCTCCGGTACAATTATTCTGGAAGAACTTGAGCATGCAAAAGCCAGAGGAGCTAAGATTTATGCGGAAATCATAGGCGGTGGAATGAGTGCTGATGCAAATCACATTACGGCTCCTCATCCCGAAGGGTTAGGTGCGCGACTTGTGATGGGCAACGCATTGAAAGATGCCGGATTAACGACTTCTGATATTGACTACATAAATGTTCATGGAACCTCTACTCCGTTAGGTGACATTAGCGAATCTAAAGCTATTGTCGAGCTATTTGGAGAAGATGCTTACCGTCTGAACATTAGCTCAACTAAGTCGATGACTGGTCACCTTTTGGGTGCTGCAGGTGCAGTTGAAAGTATTGCCGCGATACTCGCCGTAAAAAATGATATCGTACCTCCTACGATCAACCATTTTACTGACGATCCGGAAATTGATCCGAAGCTTAACTTAACCTTCAACACTGCTCAAAAACGTACCGTAAGGGCGGCGCAGAGCAACACGTTCGGGTTTGGTGGTCACAATGCTTCTGTGATCTTCAAGAAATATGAGGAATAATCTAAAGATAATTCTATAAGTTTGAGCATCAACCGTTTAAGGAATATATACATTACTTTAAACGGTTGTTCTTTTTTACAGAAGTATCCCTTTACTTTAGAAATAATCTTTAGGTATTTCCTTTATATTACGCTTGATCCGAAACTCCTTAGCCTTCCTCCCCGAAGAAAATTTAATGCTTTGATGGATGAAGAAGCAACATTCAACGCAAAATATTGTTAGCTTCGTAAAGGCTCTTTAATTATCGACTATTAATGCAGATGCCATTTACTTCGATCTACAAGTTATATTTTTCGCCCACCCGTAAATACGTACAAAATCTCAAAAATCTACTCGGTTTTGTACCCGGTAATGTCGCGCTATATAGAATGGCCTTTCGCCATAGGTCGGTAGCCATTGTTCTTAAAAACGGCAGCAAAAATAGTAATGAACGACTGGAGTTCCTTGGCGATGCGGTCCTTGGATCTGTTATTGCTGAAGAGCTCTTTAAACTTTATCCCTATAAGCCAGAAGGCTTCCTTACCGAAATGCGCTCTAAAATTGTTAGCAGGGCGAATCTCAATCAACTATCACGGAAATTAGGCCTTCAGGAAATCTTGGAATTCGACAATCGGATCGTCAATTTTCCTAACAAACAAACCTCCCTGCTGGGCGACGCCTTTGAGGCTTTAATCGGTGCGATCTATCTCGATAAAGGATATGATTTTACCAAGAGCTTTATCCTCAACCGCATCATAAAACCCCACGTTGACATACAGATGCTTGAACGCACTGAGTCAAACTTTAAAAGCAAGCTCATTGAATGGTGCCAGCGCAATAGTAAGGAAGTTATGTTCGAACTCATGGAAAACAGCGATGGGGAAAGCAATCGCCTCTTTACAATTCACGCCTTAATAGATGGCGAAACCAAGGGTATCGGCCGAGATTATAATAAGAAAAACGCTGAAAAACTTGCCGCAGAGAAAGCCTGCGAAGCACTACATCTCCTCTAACTTCTCCATTTCCAGGTCCGTATTCCTTACTAAGCAGACTTCGTTGAAGAACACCAATCCGAAAGCAGGTAACTGGCATTTCGCTGTAAATAAAAATCCCCTGGATCAATGCTATTTGCAACATCACATCCAAGGGAAATTAAGTAACCGGTTATTAATGATTACTTCGTCGTATCTTGTTCTGCAGGGTGCTTCCTGAAATACCCTCTAAATAAGAAATTATGCTGAAGTGCTTTCAAATTTTGATCAAGCTTCTTCGAACTGGTTTCCAGATTCTTAATAGTAGTTTTCATGCTCGCGGCCGACTCCTGATCATTAAGCAATAAACCTACCGGATTATCTGGAGATTTCAGTTTCCCGCTCACCACCTTAAGATCTTCTGATAAAGATGCCGCAGTAGCACCAAGCTTCCGAATATCTTCTGACGAATACTTCAGATTGCTGAACACAACAGTATCAGTAAGCAGTTTATCGACAAGGCCGCCTTTGGCGTTCAGTTTATTAGCAAACATTGAAAGCGATACCGCGGTATTGTTAATATTTTCTGAGGCACTGCGAATTCCGGAAACAGTGCTCTTCATGTTTGTAGCCATCACCGAATCCGACAATAACGCTCCAACAGTGCCCTGACCATTGGCAATCTCCCCGCTGATGATCTTCAGATTAGAGGTGATGTCGATAAGGTTCTTGTTATTCTTCTGAAGATCCGACATAATCTGATCCGTGCTCACAGAAGTCTTAACCCTGATATTATCGCCGTCCTCTACCACTGCCTGAGCAGGGGAGCCGCCATCAATTACAATAATCTTGTTCCCGATAAATCCTTCCGAACTAATCGAGGCCGTCGCGTTTTTATGGATATATTTCTGAGCCTCTTCCTCGACATTCATCGAGATACGAACCTGAGAATTTCCGTAGAAATCAATACTCTTTACAGTACCCACTTTAACCCCGGAAAACCAGACATTATTCCCTACCTTCAAACCCGAAACATCATCAAATATAGCCGTGAGACCTATGCTCTTCACAAAGCGCTTCTGCTGACCTGCTAGTGTAAACACTGCCAGCACAAAAAACACGATGCCAAGTAACACAAAAATACCCAAGATTACAGACCTCTTATTTTCTGTATTTTCCATTAAGCTGTGAAATTATAATTATAAAATGTTTTAACTCGTTCGTCGTCTGTATCAAAAACCTCTTCGAAGCTTCCCTGACGCTCAAAGCGCCCATCCAGAAGCATAATTACCCTATCTCCCGTCGACTTAGCACAGGTAAGGTCATGAGTAATGATGATAGACGATGTTTTATAGCGATCCTGCACCTCATTAATAAGGTTATTGATATCAATGCATGTAATTGGATCCAAGCCCGCCGTAGGCTCATCGTAGAGCATGATTTCCGGACGCATGATCAACGTTCTGGCAATGCCGATACGTTTACGCTGCCCACCCGAAAGCTCGCTTGGCATTTGATTTATAGCTTGCAGAAGTCCCACCGCATCCAAAACGCCCTCAATCGCCTTATTGATATCGCGCCTGCTTAGATGCTTAGAATTTCTAACCAGGGGAAATTCCAGGTTCTCGCGAACAGTCATACTATCATACAAGGCGCTATTCTGAAACGAAAAACCAATTTTCAGACGCAGTTCCTGTAGTTCATTCGCACTAAGCTTATCGACTTCCCGGCCAAGAACACTCACCAAACCTGTATCAGGCTTCAGCAAGCCCGAAATAATCTTTATTAAAACAGACTTCCCGGTACCGGAACGTCCAAGAACAACAAGATTCTCTCCCTGATAAAGGTCAAGATCTACTCCCCGAAGCACGTGGTTATCGCCAAATGATTTTTCAAGATCACGAATGGTAATAACGTCTTTCGTTTTATCTATTACAGGATGTTTCTTTTCCATTATCGTATCGCGTTTACCACCTGAACAACCAGTATTTCTTCAATAAAAATAAGAAACATCGAAACCACCACTGCTGAATTTGCGGCCTTACCAACGCCTTCCGTGCCCTTCGAAGAATTAAATCCCTGATAGCATCCTACCACCCCAATGGTGAAACCGAAAACAGTGGCTTTAAAAAGCGAAGAAAATAGATCTAAAAACGAAATACTCTTCAATGAATCCGTAACAAATGCTGATAGTGATGTCTGCTCGTTGGTGGTAACATTTATAAAAGACCCGGCCATGGCTACAAAACCAGTATATGTTGCCAGAATAGGAATCATTATTGTCGTTGCCAGAACACGGGTCACTACTAAAAATTTAAAAGGATTAGTAGCTGACACTTCCATCGCGTCAATTTGCTCGGTAACCTTCATTGACCCCAGCTCCGCTCCAATATTCGATCCTACCTTACCCGCGGCAATCAAAGCCGTAACAAGAGGCGCTAATGCCCTTATTATCGCGATCGCCACCAGGCTCGGCAACCATGATGCTGCTCCAAACTCCGCCAACGATGGCCGCGACTGCTTCGTGAACACCAAGCCGGTAATAAATCCTGTCAATGAAATTAACGCAAGCGATTTATACCCGATTTCATAGCATTGCTTCAGCAATTCCTTGAATTCATAAGGCGGAAAAAGGGCTTCCTTAAAAATGCGAATTATAAAACGGTAGACATCGCTGAGCTGCAATAACAGTTTATCAAAACGTGGGGATATAATATATCTACCTGATCTTTTCATTATCTAATAAATCTTTTTTAAGACCGATTGTTCGATCCATTAAAAAAAAAGCCTCAACTACTGATGTTTAACCCGTTTGAGTTGGGATCTCATTCTTGCGGACTTTCAGAAATACCGGGCAAAATTAAAATTAAAATTAAAAGATTTGTGTGACTGACAGATAAATTGACAAAGTCAGTTATTTACAGCAAGTATTTATGCAAGATAAAAACCATTAAATGCTAATATTTTTAGCATATTTGTATGTATGACCTATGCTAAAAATAATGATTTCTTCAAGGGCAGGGGCGCCCAGGTGAATACGCATAATCGATTTCTAAAAGACCGGTATGTTGATGAACATATTGAAGGGATCGATGAGCTTTATTATGAAAATGAACGTACCATCTATCAAGATACACATCCCCGCAAAATTGTTAGTACCTCCGACAGTCCCGACCTGGGTTTCAATCAGAGCATTAATCCTTATCAGGGTTGCGAGCATGGCTGCGTATATTGCTACGCGCGGAACTCTCATGAATATTGGGGCTTCAGCGCGGGTCTCGACTTCGAACGACGTATCCTTATAAAAAGAAACGCGCCTGAGCTGCTCGAGAAACATCTCAATAAAAAAAACTATGTACCCGAAATAATCATGCTTTCCGGAAATACAGATTGCTACCAGCCTATTGAACGAAAGCTACAGATCACCCGGGGCCTGTTAAAAGTGCTGTTAAGGTATCGCCACCCCGTGAGTATTATCACCAAGAACAGCCTTATCCTTCGCGACACTGATCTGCTTAAAGAACTCGCGGCTCTCAACCTCGTACATGTAAATATTACCATTACCAGCCTCAAAGAGGAAATCCGACAACAACTGGAACCCAGAACGGTCACCGCTGCCGGACGCCTGCGAGTAATACAAAATCTGCGCAAGCAAAATATTCCCGTGAGTCTTATGATCGCTCCTGTCATTCCGGGACTTACCAGCGAAGAGATTCCTGCCATCCTTTCCGCTGCAGTCGATGCCGGCGTACAAGACGCAGGCTTCACCATGTTGCGTCTCAATGGCGCAATAGGCGATATCTTCAAGGATTGGGCTTATAAGACCTATCCCGATCGTGCCGATAAAATTCTAAATCTCGTGGCCGCGACCCATGGCGGTCAAATTAACGATAGCCAATGGGGACGACGCATGCGCGGCGAGGGCAACATCGCCGAAAGCATACATCGTCTTTTCAAGATAAGCAAGCGCAAGTTTCTGCCCAACGCCGGACTTACGCCTTTTGACTATTCGCTTTTCAGACCGGCAAAAGGCAAACAGCTGGATCTCTTTTAAGGGAGATACTTGTCGTCCCACAGGAACTATTCCTACTATTTACCAGAAGTTGAAGATGATTTATTTTGCTTTGCCGCTTTACTCTCAATTTCAATGACACCGGCTTTTCCTTTAGTTCCGTACTTTTCTGTGGCCGCAACATCCTTCAAGATGTTGATACTGTGAATACTCTCGGGCTCCAGCGCCTTCATATCTGCTTCACTTATTTCTTGCCCATCAAGTAGAATAAGGGGAAAGGTACCGCCAGCTTTGTTTAAAATCACTGACCCCTCTGCCGACTTAAACATCGAGGCAGAGCCCTTTTCACCGGTCTTATTGCCGTGCTTCGTGACAATCAGCACCACTCCATTCGCACCTCTTTTCTCATATTCGACTTTTGCGTTATCATCCTTAAGCACACTAACACTTTCAATATCCGCTGAGTTAAGTTGAATCATTTCTTCTTTATTGATCTCACGCCCATCTAATAAAATCAATGGAGGCACTCCTTTGCTATTCATAAAATCAAATACCGGATTACTCTTGACTGATATTTTTGAAGATATGCTTGTGGCCTTTCCAATCTTTGCTGGATAGCCTACCACTGTTGCTACATCACCCTTTAAAGTAACCTCAACAGCCCCCCTTCGTGCCTTTTCTCCATACTTCTCTACAGCGGCATCCCCTTTCAATATATTAATACTTTGAATTTTTGATGCATCCAACGCGTTCAATGTTTTTGCCGACATCTGCAGGCCATCGGACGAAACGATGTATGCATGCTCAATACCCATAGAATCTGCGACCATTGATTGCCCAGCTGCCGCCAACGGCACAGAATAACGATCGCGTACCAATTTTCCTTTCAAAGTCGATGGGTCCGGCTTTGTTGAAACTACATCGTTATTAGAAGAAGTATTATCTATGTTATCCGCGGAACTAAAAAGCTTTAACCACTTTGCCTTTTCCAATGCAGAAAAACCATTTATCCGATCAAAAGCACCACCGGCAACACCTGCAAGGCTCCGCGCAGCCTGCGCTTCTACACGTCCGGAAATATCTATCAGATTGCTCTTCACCACAAAAGCACTTGAGGAGATAAATATTAAGGAGAGGCCCAGGGGTAAGGCAAGGCTATACTTAGCCATCGCCCATTTCGACGTTCTTTTCTTCGTTAACATAATCAGACGTTCTTTTAAGTTAGTATTAAATGGATTTATAAAATTCATGCTGCTGCCAGAGAAAACATTATTGATCATCGTCTCTGCATAACTGGACAAATTGCTCTTAGCACTCACCGAATCATCGGCCAGATATTCGTGAACGGCCCTTAAACTCCGGCTATAAAAGTAGATCACCGGATTAAACCATAGCAATACACAGAGAAACTGCGCGAAAAACAGATCAAGATAATGTCGCTGTCGTATATGAACCAACTCGTGTTCAAGGATATGGCTATCTGTATCGTCTGCACAAAATAAATAGTTACAAAAAACAAAAGCTGATTCGCCACTACCATCTAGTCGTACGCGATAATAACCGTCACACTGAATAACATCCGACGATTGAATTAGCTTCACGAGCTTAAAAACACCTCTCAGACTAAAATAAAGGCTAATAAAAAGCCCTCCGAAATACACTACGCTCAGCAGTTCTCCAATGCTCATCATCCGTATATCATACCAGGAAGTTTGAGGTGCCTTATAAGAAACCAACGTATCAAATAAGATCAGGGTGCCGCTACTTACCTCCTGAAGCGACTCGCTGGCCAGATCCTCCATCTTTAAAAAGGGTACGCATAAGGAGAATACCATTGTAAATAGCAGATACCAACGGTTAAACCTAAAAAATGTATCCCCCTTTAATACGATCGCGTAAAAAACATAAAAGAGTACCAGATACAAATTAGCTTCAATAAGATAACTCCATATGCTCATGACTGCTGTTTTTTAATTTTTTCCAAAAGACCTATGATCGCGTCCGCTTCCTTAATGTCAATCTGTTGCTTACCCGCAAAAAATGACACCAGACTATGCATTGAATTATTAAAATATCCCCCTAAAACCTGAGTCATGGCAAAGCTTTTATAATCCTCACGACTTATAAGCGGGAAATATTCATGCGATTTGCCATAGGCCTTATAACCAACGAATCCCTTCTTCTCTAAGATTCTTATAATGGTTGAAACAGTATTATACGCGGGTATTGGCTCTGGTAGCCTATCCAATACATCCTTTACAAAACCTTTTCCCATGTCCCATAATACCTGCATAATCTGCTCTTCAGCCTTTGTCAATTCTCTTATTTCCATAATCAACTGTTTTACAAATACTAAGCTAAAACTAATTATTTAGTTTATCAACTATTATTTTAGTTTTCATCAAAATGTGTTTATCTGATTGATTTTGCGGTAAGAGAATTTTTGCGGATATTACGATGTTAAATCCTTTTAACTGTCTGCTTTTGCGGACTTCTTGCTAATATGAAAAAACTAAACACTACACTTTTCACATTGCTCACCGGAATGTTTCTCCCGCTGGCAACCATGGCGCAACAGCCCAAAGCAGCCGGACCCACGCCTAATAAATATCAGGTAGCTTGGCAAAAAATGGAGTATTACGCGTTCATACACTTTAGCATGAACACCTTTACTGATATTGAATGGGGATATGGCGACAAGGATCCGAAACTCTTTAATCCTTCAGATTTGGATTGCCGTCAATGGGCGCGTACGGCTAAAGAGGCGGGCATGAAGGGTATCATTTTAACTGCGAAGCACCACGATGGATTTTGCCTGTGGCCTTCAAAATATACTGACTATAGCGTTAAGAATTCTCCATGGAAAAATGGAAAAGGCGATCTTGTGAAAGAACTTGCCGAGGCTTGTAAGGAGTATGGTCTTAAACTTGGTATCTATCTTTCTCCATGGGATAGAAATAATGCCGACTATGGGAAACCTGAATATATTACCTACTTCCGCAACCAACTTCGCGAACTCTTAAGTAATTATGGTGATATTTTCGAGGTGTGGTTTGACGGGGCAAATGGCGGAACCGGATATTATGGTGGCGCGCGCGAAACACGAAATGTAGATAGAAAAACATACTACGATTGGCAAAATACCTTTAAGATCGTACGGGAGCTGCAACCGGCGGCCATGATCTTTAGTGATGGAGGACCCGATGTACGCTGGTGTGGTGATGAAGAGGGCTGGGTAGGCGAAACAAATTGGAGTTTACTACGCCGTGATGAAGTGTGGCCTGGATATCCTAACTATCAGGAACTGCGTTATGGACATGAAAATGGCACACATTGGGTGCCGGCAGAGGTAAATGTCTCTATGCGCCCGGGCTGGTTCTATCACCAGTCGGAAGATCATAAGGTGAAAACCGTTCCTGAATTAGTCGATATTTACTATCAGTCAATTGGCAGAAATGGTACGCTTCTCATCAATTTTCCAGTCGACAAACGAGGTCTTATCCATGAACAAGATGCGGAAAACATCATCGCCATGAAGAAAACGATCGACGCGGAGCTCAAGGAAAATCTCGCCAGCAACAAACGCTACATGGCAAGCAACATTCGAAATAAATCGTCTAATTATTCAGTTGCTAATGCCTTTGATAAGAATGCCAATACCTATTGGGCTACCGATGATAATGTACGACAGGCCAATCTTATCATTAACTTTGGAGAGAAAAAAGACTTTAATCGCTTTTTAATTCAGGAATATACCCCCTTAGGACAGCGCGTAAAATCATTCAGTATCGAAGCGAAAACCGCTGACGGCTGGAAAGAAATAGCAAAAGGTACCACCATTGGCTATAAACGCATATTACGATTCCCTACCGTTTCTTCAAATGCCCTCAGGCTTAATATCAACGATGCGAAAGCCTGTCCTCTAATTACAGAAATTGGAGTCTTTAATGCTCCTAAGATGCTTTCAGCGCCTTCCCTTAGCAGAAACAAACAAGGACTGGTAACTATCTCTGTAGACGATAAGGAAAATAAAGTGTTTTACACGCTAGACGGAACAAATCCCGACAAAAATAACAACAGCTATAACGCCGCGTTCTCACTTACCGATAAGGCCGTTGTGAAGGCAGTAAGTTTCGATCCATCAACACAAAAATATAGTCCCGTTAGCACAGCTAACTTTGATATTTCCCGAAAAAAATGGAAGCTTATTGATAGCGATGCCATCACCTCTGACCTGATGTTCGATGGCAACCCTGCAACAACATACCATTACGAGATTAAAAAGACGCCGGCGGAGATTACCGTTGACCTGGATTCGGTAGTGAACCTCCGTGGCATAAAATACATGCCCGATCAGAGTCGCTATCCAAAGGGAATTATTTTTGGATATGAAATCTTCTGTTCAACGGATGGACAGCAATGGAAGAAAGTTCTATCCGGAGAATTCTCAAACATTAAGAACAATCCGTTGGAGCAGACCCTTAATTTCCCGGCAATCCAAACGCGGTACATCCGATTTAAAGCGGTCAGTACTACTACTGACGATAAAGAGTTAGGAATCGCTGAATTGGATATCATTACAGAATAAACAAGGAAGTCGCGTCGCCACCCTAAGACACCGCACATTAAGAACGCAATACACGCTGTTTCCTAATGTGTGGTGTCTTAATACCTTAACCTACGTCCTTTAACAGCCGGACCACCATTGTCAAATGCATCTTGTAACATTAGAGATTGTCCTCCGGAATTGGATTTATAATGTCCCCCTTAGGCAAATCTCTCAGCCTTTTGCATACACAGTCATAAAAACATCCCTGTTCCGTACTACATTCCTCATAGCATATTAAAGATTGGTTATAGTTTGGTTATAGGCAGCGTATTCATGTT
>DKIV01000012.1 GCA_002454425.1 Sphingobacteriaceae bacterium UBA6709 | reverse complement strand
AGCGTCTCTCGAGTCTGTTCTGAGTCAGTCTCGAACCTGATAGGTAGGAGCGGGGGGAATAAGAGCCGGCTGCCTGAATACTTGGGAAACCATGATACTACGCGGAATGTTATGCCGGTACGTCGGATTCAGACATGGTGTTTTTCTGTGATAGTGCATTGGACAAATCGGCTTATGAATAGAGGAGATTGAAGTCCGCGGGTGCAGGTGTAAAACATTATTGCAGGCGGCAAAAAAAAATCCCTATCATTGGGTTACTAATTTTAAAAACGGGTATAAATAGTGAACAGAGAGATAAAAAGTTCAGTTCCAACAGATAGTGAGATTATTTTGGGTATCCGAAATAACTCAAAATCTATATTGGAACGGCTTTATAAAACGTATTTCCCGATGATTCTCCAACTGGTAGTTACAAATAACGGTACGGAGGACGAGGCGAAGGACGTTTTTCAGGAGACGGTGATTGTTCTTTATGATAAGGTGCAAGGGGGTAATTTTGAGCTTAGCAGTAAGCTGAAAACCTTTATATACTCGGTTAGCCGGCGGCTCTGGTTAAAGCGACTCACTTACAAAAGTAAAAATTCGGGAAATATTCAGGATTTTGAGGAGACGCTTCCGGTGGAGCAGGATATTGAGCAGCATGAGGAGAAAGATAAGATGTTTAAGCATATGGAAACAGTGCTCTCTCATCTTGGTGAACCTTGCAGAACCATTATAGAGGACTTTTATATTAATAATAAGTCGATGCAGGAGATTTGTGAGAAATTTGGGTACACGAACGCCGATAACGCCAAGAACCAAAAGTATAAATGCCTACAGCGACTAAAAAAGATGTTTTTTCTTGATATTAAGAAATAGGGGATTTCAAAAATGGATATTACGGATAGTATAGAGCGGTATCTCAACGGGGAAATGGACGAGCGGGAACGCGCGGAGTTTGAGCAACGCCGTGCTACGGATCCTGTTTTAGATCAGAAGGTGGTTGCCCATGATAGTTTCGTGTCGGAGTTACAGGCTTTCGGCCGTCGTAAGCACCTGATCACGGAAATGAACATGATCCACGAGCAGCTGGATGTGAATGAGATAAGATCTGAAGTGTTACCTCTGGGTACGCATGTTCGTATTCTATGGCGTAAGTATCGTATGAATGCTGCTGTTGCTGCCTCTGTAGCGATACTAGCAGTATTCTTAACCCTTTTCTCAACAGGTTTCTTTGCCCGGACCAACGCGCTTGCTTCTGACAATATCGCGCTGAGACGTGAAATGAGCAGGGAGATTAACTCGAAGGTGCAGCGTTCAAAGAACGAGATTATGCGCAACATTAAGGCAAGTGCTCCCACAAAGACTCCTGCTGATCCGGCAATTTTCGGAGGGACCGGTTTCGCTTTGACGAACGATGGTTATGTTGTTACCAATTACCACGTTGTTAAAGATGCTGACTCGGTATACATTCAAAGTAATGATGGAAATTTGTTCAAGGCAGAGACTGTTTACAGCTATCCATCCTATGACGTAGCGGTGCTAAAGGTGTCAGATCCTTCGTTTAAAAGCTCCAGACCTTTGCCATATTCGTTCAGACGCGGTGGCACAGACCTCGGTGAAGATGTGTTTACCTATGGTTATCCAAAAGACGATCCTGTTTACAGTCGCGGATACTTAAGCTCAAAGAGTGGTTTTTCAGGTGATACAACAGAATACCAGGTTGATATATCTGTGAACCCAGGCAATAGCGGAGGGCCTCTGCTTGACAGTAAGGGTAACGTAATTGGGGTTATCAAGGGTAAGTCATCACGCACAGATGGCGCGTCTTACGCTATCAAGTCAAAATACTTGTTAGAGGCGCTTGACGCTATTCCCAAAGAGTCTATGGCTGGCAATCATAAAATTGTCCTGAGCGGCAAAAACTCCTTAGGAAATATGAGCCGTAAAGATCAGATCAAGAAAATACAGGATTATATATACATGGTTAAGGTGTATTAATAGATTATATTAAGTCATTATAAAAGCAAAAGAGTCTTACTCCATCAGGGGTAGGACTCTTTTGCTTTATACTATTTTATGCATTTGATGTGGCTGCTTTGGCAGGGGGCGGCTTGTACCTGCATTTGAAAATTCTTACAGCTTTAGCGTGGAAAATAGTGGCTATATTAGTAAAGCGGAAATTATCACTATCTCCAGTGAATATGCGGACGGAAGGAAAGGAATTAAAATACCTCAAAATTGTGAATGATGAAATACCTGATCAGTTTTTCTCTGATTCTTTTGGGTCTTTGTTGTAAGGCACAAATAGTATCTCCAGCTAAGCCAGACGAGTTTTATAGTATTAGTCGGATTTTATTTCGGGATAAACAGATACATGACAGACTCAGCAAACTACCGGATTCAGGTAGATTGTATACCTTCTTTTTCAAAGTAAAGGTTGTTAAGAATGCCAATAACGAAGCGATTGTGACAGACATTCTGGCAAGCGACACTCTAGCAAAGTATCTTTTACCGCAATATACGCGACTTAATAAAGTGAATTATAATCGTCTCATGACTAACCGGAATAAAGCAAGCTTCATTATTCCGGTATTGCTCGATGTTTTGAATTCAAAGGGTAAGTTTTACCGTATGGAATGGACGAAGGAGCGACATGAGATTTTTAGAAATCTATTCAATAACGACGAAAAAATGGAAGATTGTATTTACTTCCCACCCTCAACATTAATAATTGATATGGAAATCAATTCTTAGTGTTTTTTTATCAGATACGAGGGGTATCATGATTTATGAAGCCATCTTTTTGTGCGCCCGGAAGGGGCGCAAACGATGGGGTGGAAGTCCCGAACGCGTCTTGATAATGGGAAGCGTTAACCAAAGGCAAGGGTGTCCATCGCGAGAAGGAAGCTGTTGGTAAGTCTCCGGCCTGACGAACAGGAATCAGATCAGGCATCCACGTTAGGGTAAGCTTGCAAAACAAAGTAAAACCCTAAACTATCCGAAAATCGTGGCTGTAAATATGACAGGTATATGGAGAGAAAGTTTGCGTTCTTACCCGGGAAGATCTGATAAACGGTAGACGGAAGGAGAAGCGCAGCCCAAAGGAGAAAAGGCCAGTAGAGATACATCGCCTGTTTATCAGAAGTCAGCAAAGGCTGTAGTATCCGTTAGCAAGCGGAGAAGGGCTGAACATTAAACGTCCGGGGAGTAACTCTGGCAATGGTTACATCGTAAAGAAAGCAGCAAACCTCCGGATGGAGGACTTGGCTCCCTACGGATATGCTGGAATCAGAAAGGTGGCAGTTGAGGGCAGAGCGATGACTTCGCAAGCTACAAGGATAAAACCCGTGCAATAACAAGCCAGAACAAGCCTTCCTCAATGGAAGAACGTATGATACAAATCAGGCGACTTAATTACGGCTGGGGAAACTACTTTAAGTTAAGCGAAGCTAAATCGGTATTTGAAGAGCTGGACAGTTGGGTAAGAAGTCTTATACGACTGTGTTACTGGAAACAATGGAAAAAAAGTAGGGACCCGTATCTGGAATCTGGAGAAACTTGGCGTAACACCGAATAAAGCCTATCAATTGGGCAACACCCGAAAAGGCTACTGGCGAACGGTGCATAGTCCCATTCTAGCAAGAGCGCTAAACAACTCATTTCTAAAACAAGTGGGGTTCGTAAGTCTGAAAGACGTCACAATCCCCTAAACACTTTTAATGTTTAATGAACCGCCGTATGCCGGTCGCCACGTACGGTGGTGCGAGAGGAAGTAAGGGAAATAATCCCTTACTTCCTACTCGATTAAACTATTTTATGCACAGATGCGGTTGCTTTGGCAGGGGGCGGCTTGTACCTGCATTTGAAATTCTACAGCTTTAGCGTGGAAAATAGTGGCTATATTAGTAAAGCGGAAATTATCACTATCTCCAGTGAATATGCGGACGGAAGGAAAGGAATTAAAATACCTCAAAATTGTGAATGATGAAATACCTGATCAGTTTTTCTCTGATTCTTTTGGGTCTTTGTTGTAAGGCACAAATAGTATCTCCAGCTAAGCCAGACGAGTTTTATAGTATTAGTCGGATTTTATTTAAGGACGAGAGTTTTGATGCGAGACTTGATGACCTACCGGATACAGGTAGATTGTATACCTTCTTTTTCAAAGTGAGGGTTGTAAAGAATGCAAATAACGAAGCGATTGTGACAGATATTCTGGCAAGCGATACTATTGCAAAGTTCCTCTTTCCGCACTATGCGCGACTTGGTAAAGTGAATTATAATCGTCTGATGGCCAACAGGAATAAAGCAAGCTTCGTTATTCCTGTATTGCTCGATGTATCAAGTAAAAAAGGGGAATTTTTTAGCATGGAATGGAAGCCGGGGAGATACGATATTTTCTACAACATATTCAATAACGACGAAAAAATGGAAGATTGTATTTACTTCCCCCCATCAACACTAATGGTGGATAGGAAAATTTATTATTAGTATTTTTTATCAGATACGAGAGGGCGTCATGATTTATGAAGCCCTCTTTTTTTGCAAATTAGCTATGGTGGTGGGTCAACTGAGTGAGAGAAATGGGACTGTTGTGACTTGTGTTTCTGCGCTTGTTGAGCGTGAGCTTTTCAATGCAGAAAGTAATATCACCTGAATTATTATTCACCTCTTATTTGTTACTTTTCTTGGTTTTATTCTTTTGATTGTTAGTGTCTTGTCTTTGATTGTCCTACTATATTATCCTTTCTTTTATCTTTTATTATCTGTAACTTAGGTATCGATAATTATTACTGAGTTTGTTTTATCAGTGTATCGAATTGCGCGGGTGGCTTAACCAACACAAGCGCAAGTAGAACTGACTATATCATATTAACCTTAAAGATCATGAAAAGCCTGTTCTATTTGATCACGGGAATGCTGTTGACAAGTGCGCTAAGCTCGTTTTCGCAGATCTCCGGCTACCAATTTTCGCAATTGAATATCAACGGTGGGTTGTCAAATAACGAGGTGACCTGTATATTAAAAGATCGGGCAGGGTTTATGTGGTTTGGCACAATGTCAGGACTCAATAGATTTGATGGTTATGACGTTAAAATCTTTAGAAGAGATCTGAAAGACTCCTTGTCAATAAACGATGATTATATAGAAACAATACATCAGGGACCCGACAATAAGTTATGGATCAGAACCCGAGCAGGGATGAATATTTACGATCCTTCAACGGAGCGTTTCTCCAGGGCTTCGATCCATTATTTCCAGAGTCTTGGTATTGCTGATGATAATATCAAGGACGTGTTAACAGATGCTCAGGGCAATAGCTGGATTCTGAGCCGCAGTTCCGGATTATATAAATTTGAGCGCGGGAAAGAGCGCGCAAAGGCCCTGCGTCACCACGTTAGTGATCCTCGTTCGCTACGGGCGGCGTTGATATCGGATATCGCGCTTAACTCAAAAGGAAATATCTGGATACTACATAATGACGGACAACTAGAGGAGCTTAATCCGAGTAGTTCAATCTGTTCGTCAAGGTTTCGTCCGGATCAGTTTGCCGGAATAGCCGGCGCGGACCTCCGCTTATTTATTGACAAGCAAGATGACTTATGGATATACAATGTAAGTGATCCGCAAGGAGTGTATTACCTCAGATGTGGAAGTCGCCGTGCCAGGAGATTTTCTGTTGAGCGAGGATCGTCACGTATAAATAGCAATCTGGTAAATGGAGTGTCGCAAGATAGCAAAGGTCAGATTTGGGTAGCGACAGATCACGGGGGGCTTAATATCATTGATAAGCATAGTTTTTCCGTTAAATGTTTGTTGAATAGCGAGGATGATGCGAAGTCGCTGGCGCAGAATTGTATTACAACGCTATACAGAGATGATCGGGGGATCATCTGGGCGGGGACATTTAAGAAAGGTGTGAGCTATTATCACGAGAATATTATCCGGTTCCCTTTGGTGAAAAAGCGGCCTTTTGATCATGCAAGCTTGCCGTACAATGATGTAAATCAGTTTGTTGAAGATGAGAGGGGAAATGTCTGGATTGGAACCAATGGCGGTGGACTGCTATATTATGACCGGACAGCCAATAGCTTTCGTCAGTATCTGAATGACCCCGGGAACCCGAATAGCCTGTCTAACAACGTTATCGTAAGTTTGTGTCTGGATCATAACCAGGATTTGTGGATAGGGACGTACTACGGTGGCATGGATCGCTTAAGAAATGGGAAATTTACTCATTACCGGCATGATGAGCGTTATAGCAATTCCATAAGCGATGACAGGGTATGGCACATCTTCGAAGATTCAAAAAGGCGATTGTGGATTGGTACCTTGCATGGAGGATTGAACCTGTTCGACAGAGCAAGCGGCAGATTTATACGTTATTCGAATGCGGCGCCTCATTCGCTGAATTCAACGTATGTGTCTTCATTGATCGAAGATCGTAAGGGCGATCTTTGGATCGGTACTTCAGATGGCGTAAACATTCTGAATCCCGAAAGCGGGAAGTTTCGTTATCTCACTTATGCTTCGGGAGATAAAAATAGCTTGAGCAATAATAACGTAGCCACGATGTTTAGAGATAGCAGATCGCGTATTTATGTAGGTACCCGCGAGGGGCTAAATATTTTTGATGCTGATGGAAGTAAAATAGCAACGATTGGCGATAACGACGGCCTGCCCGCCAACGCGGTGTTGGGAATCCAGGAAGATAAACAACATCGTATCTGGGTGAGCACACCGAATGGCTTAGGCATGATTACGCTGTTTGCAAAGGGGCAGGGCAAAACTGGATTCAAGGTTGTAAGCTATGACGAGAATGACGGCTTGCAAGGCAAAGCCTTTAATGAACGGTCGTCGGGGAGCTTGCGCTCCGGCGAATTGATTTTTGGGGGTGCCAACGGTTTTAACCTCTTTGATCCGGCAATGATCAAACCACTGAACGATTATTCGCCGGTCGTGCTAACACAGCTCGACGTCTTTAATAAGCCTGTCGAGATAGGTAGCGAGGTTAATGGTAGTACGCTCTTAAAAAAGTCGCTTTGGGAGAGTGATGAAATAACCTTATCACACAATCAGAATGTATTTTCTCTGGAGTTTGCGGCGCTCAATTTTATTCAGCCTGATAAGATAAAGTACCGTTATATTCTGGAGGGATTTGATAAAAGCTGGATCACCGTAGACAGCAGGGATCGTAAGGCTACATATACTAATCTGGATCCGGGGGACTACGTTTTTCGTGTGAAGCGCGTGTCAAACGATGCAAAACTGGATGATGGTCAGAGCCTTCATATACATGTGTTGCCGCCCTTCTGGAAGACTCGTGCCGCCTACGCTGCCTATTTGGTATTATTGGTGACTGGAATATACGTGAGCCGGCGGAGGGCGATTAGGCGTATTGAGAGAAAGTTTATGCTGGAGCGCGAGCGGCAGGAGGCCCGGCGTACGCATGAAATGGATTTGATGAAGATAAAGTTCTTCACAAATGTGAGCCATGAATTCAGAACGCCTATCGCGTTAATTCTGGCGCCTCTGCAAAAGCTGATAAGCCAGTCGATGGGCATCGAGCATAAGAAACAACTACTTATGATAGAACGGAATGCCGGACGCTTATTGCATATGGTGAACCAATTGCTCGACTTCAGAAAGCTTGAAATGAGTGAACACCGCCTGACGCTACATGAGGGCGACCTGGTGTCGCATATAAAAGAAATTGTAGCCTCGTTTACGGATATCGCGGAAAAGAAGAACATTGCTTATAATTTCGACGCTAATGCAAGAGCAATTATCGGCCTTTTTGATCCGGGAAAAATAGAACGGATTCTATTCAACCTCATCTCGAATGCCTTTAAATTTACGCTCCCAAATGGATCAATAGTGGTTTCGCTGCGTGTGCTGCAACATTCAGACACAGAGCCCCCGCTTATCACCCTCGCCGTTTCGGACACCGGCATAGGCATAGCCCAGGACAAGTTGCAGGAAATTTTTGAGCAATTTGTGCAAGCGGAACTCCCTCCCGCCCTTATAAATCAGGGTACGGGCATCGGTCTGTCAATTACCCGGGAATTTGTGCATTTGCATGGTGGAAGTATTGCTGTGGAAAGTGAACCGGGGCAAGGCTCAACTTTCAGAATACAGCTCCCTCTTAAATTGCTGACGTTCGACTTAACGCCTGAGGATACTTGTTTCTGGGCGATACGACCTATGGACCGCTGCAGACCCTTACAGGAAGCTTGTATGGGAATAGTTCCGGCATCGACACTAAAGCTGCTCATTGTAGAAGACAATGAAGATTTTCTATATTATCTTAAAGATAATTTGCAGCAATATTTTCAAATAGATACCGCGACAAATGGGAAGGAAGCCTGGCAAAAGGCACTGGCGCGTCACCCTGATCTTATTGTAAGTGACGTGATGATGCCGGAAATGGATGGTTTACAACTGTGCGATAAGATTAGAAAAGATGAACGCACGGCTCATATTCCGTTGATATTGCTCACGGCACAGCTTGCCGACGAGCAAATGCTTACGGGACTGGGTATTGGCGCGAGTGATTACATGACTAAGCCTTTTAATTTTCAGGTGTTGCTTGCTAAAATCCGGAGTATACTTAAGCATCAGGATACCATAAAGAAAACTTATCAAAAGCAAATTGAAGTTAAGCCGGCAGTGCCGGACTTGCCGGATCCGGAGCTTAAGTTGATGCAACAGGTGCTGGAGGCTATTGAAGTGAATATAAGTAATCCCGACTTCACCGTAGAAGAACTTAGCGCCGCGGTGAATATGAGTCGCGTGACATTATATAAGAAGATTATTATTCTGACGGGATTGGCACCTTTGGATTTTATAAGATCGATCCGTTTAAAGAAAGCCGCGCAATTACTAGAAAGAGAAAGTCTGACGATTTCAGAGATCGCCTATGAGGTCGGCTTTTCATCGCCTAAATATTTTGCGCGGATGTTCAAGGCGGAGTATGGCGTGCTACCTTCGGGATACCTTACACACAAACAGGAAGCACACGCTGCAACTTAAGATATGCTGATAAAGAAATCTAAAACCTTATTATGAAAATATAGCGCTCTAATGCCCTTCCGGAGGTGTTTTTTTGCTGCATTAACATTTGTTACCCTAATCAGATACAAATGTGTCACCTTGTTTTTCACGTAACTCTCTACCTTGCCTCTGCAAACGAATTAATTGGTAACCCGCTTCGGAAGCTCTGCGCTTTGGAGTTAAACCTATAAACTATATGACGTTACGTTTACTAACAACAGGCGCTATACTGGTCGTTCTGTTTTTAACCAATACTCCGGAGCTCAGCGCTCAAGCTTCTTATGAGCGCTTACCATCGGGACTGATCTTACGGTTGGACGAAAAATCTGCGGAAAGTGCGAGAACTGTGAAGTTGGAAGTTATAACTGATGATATTATTCACGTCGTTGCTTCAGCCACCGACACGCTACCCGTCCCTATGAATCTGATGACGGTGCCGCAGCTGGGGCGTACGCCATTTACAATAAAGAATAATGCTGATACACTTTTCTTAGCAACCTCGCGCTTAAGGGTGGAAATAAATATGGGCACCGGCGCACTGGTATTTAAAGATATAGCGGGCAATGTATTGCTTGCCGAACGTGGGCGTTACGGAAGAAGTTTCAGGAATGTAACTTATCAGGGAGAGTCATCCTATGCCGTGAAGCAGGTATTCGAGTCGCCTGAAACGGAGGCATTGTATGGATTGGGGCAACATCAGGATGATGTGATCAATTATAAGGGGCAGCACATTGAGTTATTTCAGTACAATACTAAGGTGGCTATACCTTTTCTGCTATCAAGTAAGAATTACGGTATTCTATGGAATAATTACTCCTACACCAAAGTGGGAGACACCCGGGATCTGATGCCGCTGTCGGCATTGAAGCTATATGCTGACAGCGGCGAAGAAGGCTGGCTGACGGCAAAGTACGGTTCCCGATCAGACAGCTCGATACAACCACTCATGAAAGCTGAATCGGAGATTGACTATTCTTTTTTGAGTGATCAATATAAGTTTCCCACCGGATATAATCTGGCGGATGGCAAGGTAATATGGTCTGGCAAGATAGCTTCGGATGAAACCGGGCGACATAGCTTCGATCTTAAGTACGCCGGATATGTAAAGGTATGGATCGATGGCAAGCTGCTTGCTGATAAGTGGCGGCAGGCATGGAATCCGGGATCGGCTATGTTGCAATATGCAATGGAAAAGGGACGTAAATATGCCATACGTATCGAATGGCTGCCAGACGGCGGGGAGTCATATCTTGCGCTACGTTGCCTGACTCCTGTTCCGGCCGCGGAGAAGAACACTTATGCATTCGACTCGCAGGCGGCAGACGCCGTAGATTATTATTTTGTGGCCGGCAAGAATGCTGACCAGGTTATCAGTGGCTATCGTATCTTAACTGGCAAAGCGGTGATGTTACCTAAGTGGGCTATGGGCTTCTGGCAAAGTCGCGAACGTTATAAAACGGCTCAGGAGCTTTTAAGCACGGTAAAAGAGTTCAGAGACCGGAAAATTCCTTTGGATAACATTGTTCAGGACTGGTCGTATTGGAAGGAGGATGAATGGGGTCGTCAGGAGTTTGACCGCACACGATTTCCGGATCCTGCGGGAATGATCAGCAAGCTGCACAAGGATTATCATGCCAACTTTATCATTTCAGTATGGCCTAAGTTTTACGAAGGAACGGACGCGTATGATTATATGAATAGTCATGGATGGTTATACAAACGGAATATTGCTGACGGGCGACGAGACTGGATTGGCAAGGGATATCGGTCGACATTTTATGATGCCTTAAATCCTGAGGCCAGGAAAGCCTTTTGGCGACTTCTTGATGAACATCTGTATCGCTTCGGCGTAGATGGCTGGTGGATGGATGCCGCGGAACCTGATGTGCATTCCAATCTTGATATGGCAACCAGGCAGTCACTTATGAGTCCTAATTATCTGGGATCGGGGGTTAAGTATTTTAATGCTTTTCCTCTTGGAAACGCTATGGGGATTTACGAAGGACAGCGCCTGTCGAACAGTAAGCAACGTCCCTTGATTTTAACCAGGTCGGCCTATGCTGGACAGCAACGTTACGCGACAATCGTATGGAGCGGTGATATTGCCTCGCGATGGGAAGATATGCGCAGTCAAATCTCTGCCGGGATCAATTTTTCTATGTCGGGCTTGCCTTACTGGAGTATGGACGCGGGAGGATTTTCTGTCGAGCGCAGGTATGAGAAAGCCGCGGGCGCTGATTTAGATGAATGGCGGGAGCTCAATACGCGATGGTTTCAGTTTGCCGCCTTTGTTCCGGTCTTTCGCTCGCATGGGCAGTATCCTTTCCGGGAGGTATATCATATTGCCCCGGAGGAACATCCAGCCTATCAGTCGATCGTTTATTATACCAAATTGCGCTATCGTTTAATGCCCTACATCTACTCGCTTGCCGGCATGGCCTATCATCATGATTATACGCTTATGCGAGGGCTTGCTATGGATTTCGCGAAGGATACCACCGTGCTTAATATCGGCGATGAGTACATGTTCGGACCCGCGCTGCTTGTTAATCCTGTCTGCAAAAACCATGCGCTCTCAAGAAGGGTCTATCTTCCTGCTGCTGAAGGTTGGTATGATCTCTATTCAGGCACTTATTATAAGGGCGGTCAATATATCACTGCTGAGGCACCCTATGAACGTATGCCGGTATTCGTAAAAGCCGGGTCGATTGTACCAATGGGCGCTGAGGTGCAGTACACCTCAGCTACAAATCAAAAGACCATAACCCTGTATGTATATACTGGAGATAACGCCCATTTTACGCTTTACGAAGATGAGAGCTTAAACAATAATTATGAAAAGGGGGCATTCTCCGAGATTTCTTTCAACTATGACGAGCGTAGCGGAAAGCTGTTAATCGGCAAGCGCAGGGGTAAGTTTCAGGGGATGCCGGAGAAAAGGAATATTGAGGTGGTGTGGGTTTCAAAAGATGCGGAAAACGGAGGTATGGACTCCGCTAAACAGAAAAAAACAACAGTATTATATGATGGAAATGAGATAACAATTAACAAAAACTAACTGGAGAACATAGGGAAAGCTACTTGCAACTTACAAACAAAACCAATTGAAATGAAAAGAAGTTTTACAAAACGTGTGCGGCTGACATGGTTATACGTCATCGCCTTTACACTTGCAATAAGCATCGCCTCAGCTTACGCGCAGCCACGTTTGATTACCGGAAAGGTAGTTGACGCGAAGACTAATGAGCCGATGCTTGGAGTGAGTATTCTTGTAAGAGGAACCAATAAAGGAGTAATTACCGACGCGGCGGGTCGGTTTTCAATTAATGCTGCTACAGGAGATGTGCTCATCGCATCGTTTGTTGGCTACAATACGGCTACAACGACACTTGGAGCCTCCGGAACGGTAAGCATTGCTCTTGAACCCAACGACCGCGCGCTGGACGAGGTAGTGGTAATAGGATATGGAGTGCAGAAGAAAAAGCTACTCACTGGCGCCAACATACAGGTGAAAGGATCGGAGCTGCAAAAGCAAAGTTCTACGAACGCCATTCAGGCACTACAGGGGCAAGCTCCCGGCGTGCAGATAACATCGACCTCCGGCCAGCCGGGAGAGGGGTTGAATGTTGTTATCAGAGGGAAAGGTACTATTGGGGGAGTGGGACCCTTGTATGTGGTGGATGGAATTCAGACCGGCGATATTACCTATTTGAACCCCGCGGATATTGAGTCTATCGATGTGTTAAAAGATGCGGCATCTGCTGCCATCTACGGCTCGCAATCAGCCAATGGTGTGGTGTTGGTCACCACCAAGTCGGGTCGGGGTGCGGGACGTACACAAATATCCTTTGATGGCTTTTGGGGACAGCAACGTGTGCCTTCAAAGGTTGATCTGCTGAATGCCCGTGAGTATGGGGTGATAATGAATGAGGTGGCTGTAAATTCGGGAAAGGCGCCATATTTTACTAGTGAAGAGATTAGTGCTCTTGGATCCGGCACTAATTGGATGGATCAGATGTTTGTGAATGACGCTGCAACGCAGAACTATACGCTTTCAGCAAACGGTAGCTCCGAATCTTCAAGTTTCTCTACATCCTTGGCCTACACCGGGCAGGCAGGGATTGTTGGGGGCAGAGCGCTTTCTAATTATGAGCGGTATAACTTACGTGTAAACTCTGATCATAAGCTTTACAAAGATGTTATTACCCTGTCGCAGAATCTTAGCTTCGCGTACATTAATAATAATGGTATCGCTGTTGGTAATCAATATAATAACTCCCTAAGAGCAGCATTTAATACGAGTCCTTTTGTGCCCATGTATGATGCGAATGGGAAATTCTTTGATAACAGCAATTCCACATGGTATAACGGAGAGGCTAATCCCTATGCCACGATGTATTACAATAGTCAGAATACCAATAACAACCAGCGACTGTTAGGCAATGTAACTCTTGGTGTGAATCCTCTTGCGGGCTTAAGCTTTAAGAGCACGCTGGGAATTGACTATGGCTCAGGAGAGGGACGTTCATATGCTCCGATTTATAAGTTGTCGATTTATAGTTTTAATGACAACGACCGGGTTTATCAGAGCATGAACAAGGGGCAATCCATTACCTGGGATAATTCATTAACCTATGATTTTTCCCTTGCGCAGAAACACCATCTGCAGGTGATGGCCGGAACGTCAGCCTATCAGTATTCGGGATCATCAATTAATGCGAACAACCGGGATCTGATCATCAAAGATCTGGCGCATGCCTGGTTAAGCAACGCTACGAATACTAACGGTGCCAATATAGGTCTTGGGGGTGGTCCCAATACTCCAGATAAGCGGCTTTCAGCTTTCGGACGGTTAAGCTATAACTACAAGGAGACTTACCTGCTAAATGCGACTTTTAGAGCTGACGGGTCTTCTCGTTTCGCCGCGGGTAATCGCTGGGGGTATTTCCCGTCTGTGTCGGCGGGTTGGGTGCTTAGCAATGAGGACTTTCTTAAGAGTAGTGCCGAATGGCTTAACTTCCTTAAGCTACGGGTAAGCTGGGGACAAGTAGGAAATCAAAACATTGCTGCTTTCCAATATTTGGCACCAATTAATTTTGACAACACCAATTATTCTTTCGGAACAGCAGAGGGAACGCTTACACCGGGCGCTTATCCCAACCGTTTGGGGAATGTTGACTTGAAGTGGGAAACTTCCCAACAAACTGATATTGGATTGGATGCTACTTTTCTGCAGAACCGTTTTACTTTAAATTTCGACTACTACATCAAAGATACCAACGACTGGTTGATTGCGGCGCCAATATTTGCGACAGCGGGCGCCGATGCTCCGTTCATCAACGGTGGCGATGTAAGGAACTCAGGTATTGAGCTCGCGCTATCATTCCGTGACCGATTGGGCGACTTCAATTATTCCATTGGCGTAAATGGTGCCTATAATAAGAATAAAGTGGGCAAGATTCCCACGTCCGATGGTATCGTACATGGAGCAACAAATCTGTTGTTTGACAATTCGGCGGAGTTCTACAGAGCTCAAAATGGTTTTCCTATAGGATATTTCTGGGGACTGCAAACCAACGGATTGTTTCAGAACGAGCAGGATGTTTTGAATTACCGCTCATCAACAGGTGCCCTGATTCAACCCAGCGCGCAGCCGGGTGACCTGCGCTTTGTGGATCTTAATAACGACGGAAGTATTAGCGATGCAGACCGCACCATGATAGGAAAGCCAAATCCGGATTATACGTATGGCATCAACCTTAGCGCAAGCTACAAGGGCTTTGACTTCTCTTTATTAGCCTCAGGCGTGATCGGGGCGGATATCGTGCAGTCGACAAGAAATGTCACCAACATAAAGGCAAACTATCAATCGTCAATATTGGGACGTTGGCATGGCGAAGGAACTTCCAATTATATGCCGAGACTTACTGAAGACAACAGGAACTTCGCGCAGTTCTCTGACTTGTACATTAAAGATGGGGATTATCTGAGGATCAATAACGTGACCTTGGGATATGACTTTGGTCGAGCCTTAAAGAAGAAGTTTCTAAGTCAGGTGCGGGTTTATTTTACCGTGCAGAATCTTTACACATTCACCAAATATGACGGAATGGATCCTGAGATAGGGTATAATGAAGGCTTCTCGTCAGGCATAGACCTCGGCTACTATCCACGTCCCCGCACATTTATGTTCGGTGCAAATATCAAATTCTAACAGGGAGATGAGACAATGAAAAAGTTGAAATTAATCTATATAGGACTGATTTTGTCAGCATCGCTGACAAGTTCATGTGAGAACTTTCTGGATACAGAGCTGGCAACCAGCATTACCGAGGAAAATTATTACAAAACACCTGCCGATGCGCATACCGCACTTGTGGGTTGCTATGACGGGCTGCAGACCATCTGGTCGGGACGTTTTGGATTGCCAATAGCGGCAGAGGTAATGTCTGATAATACATTTGGTGGTGCGGGAGCATCCGATGATTTCGGATATCAGGTGATTGATGAGTTTGATCGGGCGCGCTCGGCTGTCGAGATGAACCTGTATGCGGATAACTGGATAGCATACTATAAGGCCCTTTATCGTTGTAATGTCCTTATCTCAAAGATGGATCAGATCGATTGGAGTAGTAATCCCGAGCTGAGGCAAACCTATGAATCTGAAGCGCGCTTTATAAGAGCGTTCCTATACTTTGATATGGTTCGTCTGTGGGGAAATATTCCATTAATTACGGTTCCCACGAAAGATAATGTTCCGCAGGCAAGTCCCGACGAAGTGTATAAGCTCATAGCAGAGGACTTGAAATATGCGGTGACGAATATGAAACCCGTAGCCTTCGCAGCTGATGCCGATTTTGGGCGCGCACGTAAGGCAGCAGCAGAAGCTTTACTGGCAAGGGTTTATCTTTATTATACCGGTTATTATGCCAAGGCTGATCTGGTGGGAGCTGTAAGCAAGACCGAGGTTCTTGGATACCTTGAGGATGCTATCAGTACTGGCGGCTTTTCGCTGTTACCGGATTTTAGCACTTTGTGGCCTTATTCCTTAGATAAATATGCGGGGGAAGCAAATCCAGAGGTGGTGTTCTCCATTCGTTATACCTATACGAGCGATTATAATGGGAACACAGATGGCAATCATTGGATGGTTGCCGCCGGCATGCGCGAATTCTGGAGCTATCCGTACGGAAATGGCTGGGGCGCAGCAACGGTAAATCCTCGCTTATGGGATGCTTATAGTGACAACGACACCAGAAAGCTGGGCTCGATAATTGCCATCGACAAGGAGCGCATCCCGTTCGACAAACAGCCTAATCAGCGAGAGTACACTGGTTATTATTTGAAAAAATATAGTCCATTAGTTGATAAGGATGGCAAGAGCATCGCTGTGGAGAAGGGCGCCGTAAACTTTATGATCGGTCAGTATCAGGATTATTTCGCAATAAGATATTCGGATGTATTGCTTATGGCCGCTGAGCTAGGAAGCCCTAATGCGCAGGTTTACTTCGACCAGGTGCGACGAAGAGCAATAAAAACAGGATTTACCGCCTTGCCTGTGAGTCAGGATAACATCATGAACGAGCGGCGTCTTGAGTTTGCCGGTGAGGGTATCAGGTATTGGGATCTCTTGCGTCAGGGTGTGGATAAAGCGGCGGCAGCGATAGCGGTGTCTACTTCGCTTCCTAATGGTGGAGTACCTGCCGCGAAGACGATATTGGCATCGAAGATTCAGGAAACTAAAGGACTGTCTCAAATTCCGAATACGCAGATCACCCTTTCAAATGGTGTGCTTCAACAAAATGCAGGTTGGTAGTATCGTGTCAGAGGAAATAATTTGTTAAACCGAAGAATTATGAAATTATTGAGGAATGTGCTCGGTGTACTTATCGTCAGCCTTCTGGCCTTAAGCGCATGTAAAAAAGATACCTATTCTTTAGGAGATCTGCCAGCTAAGGCGGACTTGAAATTTGAGATAATACAGGATAAGTCGGTGGATGCCGGTGGCAACACGATTATTCTTATTAACAAAACGCCTGGTATAGTACCTATTTGGGACTATGGCACAGGTAAGTCTAACAGGGAACGTGATACGATTCATATCGCCTTTCAAGGGAATTATACCATAAAATTCGCGGCAATGGCCGGTGCCGGAATTGTTGAGGCGGATCCTGTAAATATTTCGGTAACACAGGATAACCTGAATTATGTTAGCGATCCGATGTGGTTTGACCTGACGGGAGGACCGGGAAAGGAAAAGACCTGGGTATTGGATTTGGGAGGTCATGGCATTTTTGACGGACCGGTATATTATTACGCTCCGGCGATGACCTGGGTAAATTTTCATAATGACACAGCGGATCAGTGGTGGGCACCGGCCTGGAAAGATAATACCTGGATCATTCCGGAGGCAGATAAGGCCAGCACTATGACATTTAGCCTTATCGGCGGGCCGTATATGAAAACGCATAAGGTAACAGAAGGTGTAAATGAAAGCGGCACCTTCTTCCTGAATGCTGACGGCAAAACGTTAACAACCTCCGGTGCGACAATTTTAAGGTCGAAAGATTTTATCGCAAACGCGGCTAACTGGAACACCAATCTAGTAATATTAACGCTCACAGAAAACCAACTTCAAGTGGGCGTGCGCAGAACGAATAGTGAAGGTGATTGCCTATATGTTTGGAACTTTATCTCAAAAACCTATGCTGATGGCTACGTACCTCCACCCAGCGGGCCAAAGTTGCCAGACGAGGGGTATGCTCCTCAGTTTGGTGCCGGCGAGTTACTGACGATGATTACCGGTCCTACAGGCTTCCAAAGCTGGCAGCTTGATGCCGCAGGTAATCCGATAGATTGGATCGGCGCGGGGAATGGCTGGACCGCTGATGCTAAGTCGTCCTGGGATTGGGGATGGAATCAAGCCTGGGATGATATTGCCCGTAATTCGTGGATACGTTTTGAAAAAAATGGTATGAAGTATTTTCGTAACCAGAACGGTGCGCTTAGTTCCGGAACATTTAGTGTTAATGAAGCAACCAACGAAGTAACCCTAATAAACAATAAACTGATTGAAAATACGGCGAGTTCACTATCTCCAGCATCCTCAACATTTAAGGTGGTGAAAGCTTTTCCCGGGGAGGCAGCCTCCAGGGGAATCTGGTTTGGAACCGCGTATGTGGCTGAAAAGGATGAGTGGTTTGTGTTTCACTATACTATGCAGTAATTACTTTGCGCTGTTGATCCTCTTGCTGGGCTGCGACTGGTGCTCGCAGCCCTCAGGAATTATAAATCACTGAATAATGATAAACGTTGTTCGTAGCCAATTTCTTAATACATGAAGAGGATAAAGAGTCTGATTACCCTGTCGTTTCTGTTGTTGAGCTATTCTTTATTGAATGCGCAAACTACCGGGCGACGCACGGTCGGGTTTAACGATAACTGGAAATTCCATCTTGGTGAGAGTAAGGGAGCCGCCTCTGTTCAATATGATGACTCGGGATGGGAGGCTGTCGACTTACCGCATGACTGGAGTATTTTTGGTCCCTTTAGCAAAGACCATCCAGCGACGCCGGGAGGAGGTGCTTTGCCCGGAGGAAAGGCCTGGTATAGGAAGACCTTTACTGTTGGTAAGCAGGATCATGATAAATTGATATTTATAGCGTTTGATGGCGTTTATCGCAATAGCAGCGTATGGATAAATGGTCATTTTCTCGGACATCGGCCTAATGGTTATATCGCTTTTCGATATGAGTTAAGTCGCTACTTGAATTTCGGAGGCAAGAATGTAATTGCTGTTAACGTCGATAATTCTCAGCAGCCGAATTCCCGATGGTATTCAGGTTCGGGGATTTATCGCGATGTGAAGCTGATAACAATGGGTAAGGTCGGCGTATCTGAATGGGGTTCAGTAATAAAGATATCAAAATTAACCCCCAAACGAGCGGAATTTACATTGGGCCTGGACCTTTTTAATAGTACGGGAGCATATGCTTCCGCAAGGGTTGAAAGTAGTGTGAGAGACTCCTCAGGCAAATTAGTCGCTCGCGTGTCTACTGGATTGAGAATCCATGGAGACAGCTCCCTGACACAGCGCTTCGTCATTCTAAATCCTCATTTATGGTCTGACGTTTCTCCCTATATGTATCATGTAGAAACACGTGTATCAGTAGGAGGGGCGCTTCAGGATACCTATATAACTCCCTTAGGCTTGCGGGAGTTTCATTTTGATAGAGATAGCGGGTTGGTGTTAAATGGACGTGTCCTGAGAATACGGGGAGTATGTTTGCACCATGATTTGGGAGCATTGGGAGCAGCCTTTAATCGTCGCGCGGCTGAACGACAGCTTGAAATATTAAAAGCCATGGGCTGCAATGGTATCAGAACATCTCACAATGCCCCTGCGGAGGAGTTTTTAAATCTTTGTGATCGGATGGGGTTTCTGGTGATGGATGAGGTATTCGATGTATGGAAAAAGGGTAAGAACAAATTTGATTATAGCCTGGATTGGGATAAGTGGCATAAGCGAGATTTGATAGATCAATTGAAGCGAGACAGGAATCATCCTTCGGTAGTTGTTTGGAGTATCGGTAATGAGATTCAGGAGCAATGGGGTAGCGGTAGTGATACTTCCGGAAGAGTCATCGCCAGGGAACTTTGCCGTATTGCGCGGTCTGTTGATAGTCGGCCGATTACTTCTGCTACCAACGCTATTGATACCAGTAATAACATCATACGTTCTGGCGCTTATAGTCTCCTTGGCTATAATTATAACCATGATAAATTTGAAGCCTTTAAAGAAATGTTTCCGGGAAAGAGCCTGATTGCCACCGAGAGTGTTTCCGCTTTACAAACCAGAGGTGCATATGATATGCCTTCTGACAGTATACGCATCTGGCCTAAAGCCTGGGATAAGCCGCTGGAGGATGGAAATGCGGATCTAAGTTGTTCTGCCTACGATAATTGTCGCACTCCCTGGGGAGCCACGCACGAACAGAATTTACGGGCGTTTGATACCCATAAGCATGTTTCGGGCATGTTCGTATGGACAGGCTTTGATTATCTGGGTGAACCTACGCCTTATCCATGGCCCGCGCGGAGTTCATATTTTGGAATTATGGATCTTGCGGGATTTCCAAAGGATGTTTACTACCTGTATCAAAGTAGATGGACGGATAAGCCTGTCTTACACCTCTTCCCGCACTGGAACTGGAAGCCTGGGGAGCTGATAGATGTTTGGGCGTATGGAAGTCGGGCTGATGAGATTGAATTGTTTCTGAATGGCAAATCGTGTGGGATAAGACCATTGACAGACAGCGCTTACCATGTTAAGTGGCGTGTGCCTTTTACGCCGGGAAAGCTTCGCGCCGTGTCGAGAAAATCTGGAAAGGCGATTTTGGTGCGCGAGCTTGAGACAGCTGGAGCGCCGGCGAGGATTAAGCTTATCGCGGACCGCAACCGCATTGCCGCAAACAAGGAAGACTTGTCATTCGTGACGGTGCGCATAGAGGATGAGCAGGGCAACCTGATTCCGCAGGCAGCAAATCTTATCCAGTTTTCCGTTGCTGGAGGAGCTTCCATCGCAGGCGTAGATAATGGCGATCCTACAAGCATGGAGTCGTTCAAAGCATCGCAAAGAAAAGCATTCCATGGCTTAGCTCTGGTAATATTACGTGCAGGAGCCAAACGCGAGACTGTCAAGCTTCGTGCTGTTTCGGAGGGGCTTCAATCCGCGGAATTGACCATTAAACTCGAATAACATACATGTTTACAAGGAACTATATTTTTTAACCAATAGAGACTCAAATATGAACTACGGGGAATTACGATTAAGGATACGCCCATTCTTGATGTTATTAGCCATTCCGGCTATTATGTGCGCCTGCCATTCGGCATCTGAAAATATCAACGACGTGGAGGAGCAAATCACAACGCTCATCTCGAAGATGACGCTAAAGGAGAAGATTGCGATGATACATGCAAATTCTTCCTTTACCTCTGCAGGTGTTGAACGCCTGGGTATTCCTGAGCTGGTAACCTCAGATGGTCCGCACGGGGTGCGTCCGGAGCATGGCAGAGATTGGGTGCTTGACAGTGCGGCAAACGACGCAGGCACTTATCTGCCCACAGGAAATCTTTTGGCTGCCACCTGGAACCCCGAAATAGGTTACGCCTTTGGCGCTGTATTGGGAAGCGAAGCTAAGGAGCGGGGGAAAGATGTTATCCTGGGACCTGGTATTAATGTTATGCGATCACCTTTATGCGGGCGCAATTTTGAATACCTCAGTGAAGATCCGTTTCTTATTTCGCGGATGGCGATAGGATACATACGCGGTGTTCAGGATCAGGATGTTTCCGCATGTGTAAAGCATTACGCGGCAAATAACGAGGAGGTGGATAGGAACGCCGTCGATGTTCTTATGAGTGAGCGGGCTCTGCGCGAGATTTATTTGCCGGGTTTTAAGGCTGCTGTCACCGAAGCTGACGTAAACACGGTAATGGGTTCTTATAACAAATTCAGAGGGCAATATGCTACCCATAACGATTATCTCGTCAATAAGATATTGAAGGGGGAATGGAAGTTCCGCGGAGTGCTTATGAGCGACTGGGGGGCGGTGCATAATACCATTGAAGCTGTGAAGAACGGGACAGATCTTGAAATGGGTACCGATTTGAGCATGCTGCCAAAGCCTGATTACAATAAGTTTTTTATGGCAGACAGTCTCCTGGGTCTTGTATCGAAAGGCGTAGTGCCCGAGACGCTCATAGATGAGAAGGTGAGGCGAATTTTACGGATAATGTTTAAAACCAAAATGCTCGGAAAAAATAAACGGGAAGCAGGTAGTCGCAATACTCCCGAACATCAGGCAACAGCGCTGAAGATCGCTGAAGAAGGTATTGTCTTACTCAAGAACGAGGGTGAGGTATTGCCTTTAAAACGAGCTGCCATCAAGACTGTTGCAGTGATAGGGGAGAATGCCAATCGCGAAAATGCTATGGGAGGAGGTAGTTCGCAGGTGCGCGCGAAGTACGAAATTACGCCGCTACAGGGAATAAAGAAATTATTGGGAGGCGGAGTGTCAGTAAGCTATTCGCGAGGATACAAAATCGTAAAAAACCAGCAAGCTGATGCAACGCTGATTAGCGAGGCTGTTGCTGCCGCAAAAAAAGCTGACGTCGCGATACTGGTCGTTGGCTGGACGCATGGTTACGATTATGCCGTATGGGATGATAACGCCTATGATGCCGAAGGGGTAGATAAGCCAAATCTGGATATGCCGTTCGGACAAAATGAATTGATCAAGGCCGTGCTTGCTGCTAATCCCAATACGGTGGTCGTATTGTCTGGCGGGGGACCGATAGATGTGCGGCAATGGGTGAATAAAGCCCCTGCTATTCTTGAGATGTGGTATGCGGGTATGGAAGGCGGAAACGCTCTGGCTAAGATCTTATTTGGAGAGGTGAATCCCTCAGGCAAGCTTCCCATGACATTCCCGCAGAAATTGGAAGATTCTCCTGCTCATAAGTTTGGCGATTTTCCGGGCGTTAATAACGTCGCCCGCTATAAAGATGATATCTATGTGGGTTACCGTTATTTTGATACTTATAAAGTAACACCGCAGTTTGCTTTTGGACATGGGTTATCCTATACTTCTTTCAAGTATTCAGATGTTAAGACCCGTAAGGAAAAAGACTCTGTAGTCGTTCACCTGAAAATAAAAAATACAGGAAAGGTGAATGGCGCGGAAGTCGTTCAACTGTATGTCAAGCAAGAGAAGTCGGCAGAGAAGCGTCCGGAGAAGGAGCTTAAAGCCTTTAAGAAGGTTTATTTAGCCACCGGAGAATCCAGGGACATTGAACTCCGTTTAGGGAAAGATGCATTCCAATATTTTAGTGAAAAAAATCATAGATGGCTTGCCGAACCTGGTATGTTTGACCTATTGATCGGAAGCTCATCGCGCGACATTCGTCAGCGCACTTCGATCAGTTATCTTGAGAATTGACGAGCATCCAAAAATCATTCCACCCTTGTATTAGTTGCCGTAAAGAGATTGGAAACTAATACAAGGGAGGAACAAGATAAGTAGGAATAGTTTTAGGTTATCGATCTAATTCACCTAATACAATATCTATAGATCCTATGATCGCGATGAGATCCGCAATGAGAATCCCTCGGGAAATTTCAGATATAACCGAAAGATTGTGGAAGCTGGGTGCCCTGGCTTTGACGCGCCTGGGAATTTCACTGCGTCCATCACAAATGAAATAGAAGCCCAATTCCCCTCTGGGGTTCTCAGCCCTCACATAAAAGTCCTGCTCTTTAGGGACAATCTTTTTAGGTACTTTAGCACGAGGATCGAAAGAGGCATCTCTTTTCAGGTCTCTCTGCAAACGTTCCAGGCATTGCTCTATGATCCGTAACGATTGTTCGATTTCATCCACCCGAACCTTATATCTGTCCCAGCAATCGCCTACCTTGCCCATAATGCCCTGTCCGTAAGGGATATCAAATTCCAATTCAGGATACACCGAATATTCATCTATCCGACGCAGATCGTATTTTAGTCCCGACGCTCTTAGCATAGGTCCGGAACATCCAAAATTTATAGCGACATCTAAAGGAAGCACGCCAACATTCGCGGTTCTTGATATAAATATCTGGTTGTCGGTAAGAAGTTCGTTAAGTTCCTTCATTTTTGGCTTGAAATAGGTTACGAATTCCGCGCAACGTTCTTCGAAGCCTACCGGTAAGTCGTAAAACAGCCCACCTATCCAGATATAATTATAAAGCATTCGTGATCCTGACGCCCATTCGAGCATATTCATGATGTGTTCGCGGTCGCGAAAACACCAGAGGAAAGGGGTAAAGGCGCCAATATCAATGCCATAGGTACCCAAAGCGATGAGGTGAGAGGCGATTCTGTTCAATTCGCAAACTAATACCCGTATATATTCCACACGCTTTGGTATATCTTTATCTATACCCAACATTTTCTCAACGCCCATAACCCAGGCGTGACTATTGTTCATGGATGCCAGATAATCCAGGCGATCAACAAAAGGAATACTCTGTTGCAGTGAGAGATTTTCCGCGTGTTTCTCAAAGCAGCGGTGCAGATAACCCATATGGGGTATCACTTCCCTGACGATTTCGCCATCGGTGATGACCTCCAGCCTAAGTACGCCGTGCGTCGAAGGATGCTGAGGACCCATGTTAATAATCATTTCAGTGGGCTTTGCCGCGGCAATGATCTGTTGGTAGCGGGTGGGAATTGAGATGTTTTCAGGCATAATACTCCGAACGAACTTAATTTATTTTTATATCGTGATAATATTCCTCACTTATATAATCTTTTCTGAGAGGGTATCCCTGCCAGTCGTCGGGGAGAAGAATTCGCCGAAGATCAGGATGTCCGTCAAAGGATATACCGAGCAAGTCGAACGCTTCACGTTCGTGCCAGTCGGCTGTTTGCCACACACCTGTTACTGTAGGGAAGCTGGGGAGAGTTTCCCTGCTTCTGTCATGATACTTTTTTACTTTAAGTGTAAGCCGATAATCATGAGGTATTGAAGCGAGATGATAGACGACGCCAAACATATTGTCTTTTTCGCCATAATCCACTCCCGACAAGCAGGAAAGGCAATCGAAATAAGTCTGAGTATTGTCGCGTAATTCCAGGCATACCGCTGCAATCCTGTCTGCCTTAATTAATAGGGCTGGTTGCAGTCCCTTTTCTTCGGTAGCCTCAATAACATCCTCGCCGAATTTTTCGGTAAGCAATATTTTGATCTTCTCAATATCCATTGACATCTGTGAGTGGGTATTTGTCGCCGGCAGTTCTAATACCGGCAAGTGATTAGATATGCTAAGGTGCCAGTCTTGCTGTAACCCATGTGTTACCTTCCTGCGTATAAGCGATGCGATCATGTAGTCTGCCGCTGCCGCCTTGCCAAAACTCAATAAACGTAGGTTTTAGCAAATATCCTCCCCAATAATGTGGCTTGGGAATTACTTCAGTATCCTCAAAGCTCAATTCCAGACTTTCGAGCTTACTTTCCAGTTCCTCACGATTTTGTATTTGGCGACTCTGTGCGGAGGCATGAGCGCCAATTTGACTCTTGCGCGGCCGTACGTGAAAATATTGAGTTGACTCCTCCTCGGAGATGCGTTCGAGCTTTCCTTCTATGCGTACTTGTCTTTGTAGTTCCAACCAGAAAAATGTTAACGCGGCATAGGGATTTTCGTCTATTTCTATGCCCTTACGACTCTCATAATTGGTATAGAAGATAAATCCCCGTTCATCAAATCCTTTCAGCAACATAATTCTTGCTGAGGGCTTTCCATCTGCTGTTGCAGTAGAAAGCGTCATTGCGTTGGGTTCTATAATTTCAGCACTCATGGCTTCGCTAAACCACCTTGAGAATTGCTCAACGGGGTTGGGGTTTATCTGATCTTCAGACAAGTGCGCACGGCGATAGTCCTGTCTGAGATTCTGTAATGTTTCTTTATCTAAGGCCATGTTACAAACTTAACAATTGTTAAAGATTTACCTCGTGTTTGGCTAAATTCATTATGAAAACATATCTTGTTTTGACGCTGTTATTGATATATGTTAAATAATATACATCCGGAAACTTCAGGGCTTCTTATTTCGGAGCCGTTTATGCTTGATCCCAATTTCAGGAGGTCTGTGGTTCTTCTGGCCGATCATAATGACGAAGGGACGATAGGCTACGTTATGAACCAGCGTAGCGATGCCGTTCTCGCTGAAATTATGCCTGATTGTGAGACTTGCGATTTACCTGTTTACGTGGGGGGACCTGTGGCTACAGATACACTTCACTTTATTCATTGTAGATACGACAAGATTGACAGCGGTGCCGAAATTGGTAAGGGCTTGTTTTGGGGAGGTAATTTTGAGCGTGTAAAAGAGCTTTTGCGTAAAGGTGAGATCAACGATAACGATATTCGTTTCTTCGTGGGATACTCAGGATGGGAGCCGGGACAACTTGATCAGGAGCTGAATCAGAATGCCTGGCTCGTGAGCGATAAATATAATCCAGGTCTGCTATTTATGGAAGAGGGTGATCAGCTGTGGAAGAGTATTATCATGGAGTTAGGTCCCCGTTATCAGCATATCGTAAACTTCCCGGAGACACCGATGTGGAATTAGCTCTCCGGGAATGATTTTATTATTTGCTCTCCATTTCGGCCGCAGATTCAAGAACCTTCTCTTTTAAGGATTCTTTATATTTTTTGAGATTATCGCTTACTAATTTTTCAGAAGTTCCGATGATCTGTGCTGCTAATAAGCCAGCATTTTTAGCAGCATTTAGAGCTACGGTAGCTACGGGAATTCCGTTAGGCATTTGCAGAATAGAAAGGATAGAGTCCCATCCATCAATAGAGTTAGACGATTTTACGGGCACCCCAATTACCGGAAGGTGTGTCAGCGAAGCGACCATTCCAGGAAGGTGGGCGGCTCCGCCAGCGCCTGCAATAATTACCTTCAAGCCGCGATCCTCTGCCGTACGGGCATATTCAAACATCCTATCAGGAGTACGATGAGCCGAAACCACTGTAATTTCAAATGCTACACCCAGTTCTTTTAATATGTCGGCAGCATCCTGCATAACAGGAAGATCAGATTTGCTGCCCATGATAATACCTACTTTCATTATATCTTTTATCAGGCTTTAACTTTAACTATTTGCTGTACGGTTCTCGCCTTTTCAATAGCCTTATCACGATCGCTGTCGACAATGGTAATATGTCCCATTTTACGGAACGGCTTCGTGAATTTTTTGCCATAAAGATGTACATAAACACCGTCTATAGCGAGAATCTCTTCGATGCCCTCATATACAGCAGGACCATCGAAGCCCTTTTCACCAAGCAGGTTGATCATCACGGCATTATTTATAGCCCTAACGTCGCCTAAAGGAAGATTGAAGATGGCTCGCAGATGTTGAGCAAACTGAGAAGTATAATTACCTTCAATGCTATGATGACCACTATTATGTGGTCTTGGCGCCAACTCGTTTATTAAAATCTGTCCATCTCTGGTAAGGAACATTTCAACGGCTAAGAGACCGGTGATTTTCAATGCCCGGGCAATGTTCTTAGCTAATTCCTCCGCACGTACCTGTATTTCAAGAGGCAATGTTGAAGGTGAAATTAAAAACTCTACAAGATTTGCCTCCGGATTGAACTCCATTTCCACGCAGGGGAACGTTTTTATTTCATCGTTCTCATTGCGGGAAACAATAACGGCAATTTCTTTCTCAAAGTCTATCCATTGCTCCACCACACATGGTGCATCGAAAGCGCCTTTCAGATCGGCTTCAGATTTCACTTTATACACGCCTTTTCCATCATAGCCATCCTTGCGTAATTTTTGGATGTAAGGAAAAGGAACGTGACTCTGTTTTAGAGCGGCAGCAGAAGAGAGTAACTGAAATGGTGCCGTAGGAAAATCATGTTGCTTAAAGAACTCTTTTTGTAATCCTTTATCTTGAATAAGGCGAATTACACGAGGTTGTGGAAATACCATGACACCCTCGTCTTCTAGTTGCTGCAAAGCATCAACGTTTACCTTTTCAATTTCAATAGTTAACATATCTGTGCCCTTACCGAAATTGTAAACGGTGTCATAGTCTGTAAGAGAACCTATGACGAACTTATCGCACATATTTTTACAAGGGGCATCCGGATCCGGATCAAGTACCCTGATACTTACGTTATAGTTAATGGCTTCCTGGATTAACATACGGCCAAGCTGGCCTCCTCCGAGAATGCCGACGCGCATGTCGCCGTAAAATGCTTTCATTGATGCAAGTTTAATGCAAAAATCTAAAAAAATGCTGATGGATGTAGCAGAATTTGTAATTAAGTGCTACAACGATGTAGATGTTATTTATTGAAGGCGCGTTTCTGATCTCAGAAAGTAGTATAAATGCTGTACCCGCGCCCCTTATTTTATAGATTAATGGGAGTGTATGAGGCTTTCCTCTCTTATTTTATTCTGTAGTTCAATGAATGCCCCAATTAATGCTTCTGGTCGAGGTGGACATCCCTGTACATATACATCTACTGGAATTACGCGATCTACACCTTTAACCACGTGATATCCATGTTGCCAATAAGGTCCCCCGCAGTTAGAACACGAACCCATAGATATCACATACTTCGGATCAGGCATCTGCTCATATAATGTTTTTATTCGTTCTGCCATCTTGAAGGTTACCGTTCCCGCGATAATAATAACATCGCTTTGACGGGGAGTTGGACGGGGGAACACTCCAAGACGATCAAGGTCGAAATTTGAAGAGTAAGCACCCATCATTTCTATAGCGCAGCATGCTATGCCGAAGCTCACTGGCCATAGGGACGAAAGGCGCGCCCAGTTCAGCAGGTCGTCCAGTTTTGTGACGATGATTCCCCCATCCTGTGGCATTTTTTCGAGACTCATGATTGTTTGTATTAAGAGTATATCGTATTCTTTTATTCTGTGGCGTCTCCTGTAGCGGAGGTTTTCTTCCGAAATGCGGGTTTAAATGCCGGACGCGCGGCCGGTACAGCGGTCGTGGCGACTAGTGTTTCCACATCCTTTTCCAGCCTTCTGGTTTTATAGTCCTTCTTGTTAAGTGCGTCATATACCGAAAATGGAATAACAGTGTTTGCCGTTGGCGCCACCGGCGTTGCCTTTATCCAGTCGAGGTCTTTTCTTTGCCACACGTAAACTAAACCTAATAAGAGGATGCCAACGAACACAAACATTTCGATAATGCAGAGCCATCCCCAGAAAGGATTTACGTGCAGTATACTTTTTTGAGCAAACACTGTAGACCATGGATAGATAAATACCATTTCCACATCAAATAGCAGAAATACCAGGGCTACGACATAGAACCGCGTATTAAACTGAGCCCAGGAATTGCCGATAGGCTTCTCTCCGCACTCATATGAACTTAACTTAAGGGAGGTAGGCTTTTTGGGCGAAAGAAATCGCACCAGGCTCATTGTCGCTGTCACGAGCAAGCTTCCTACAATTAAATAAATAAATACCTTTCCAAATTCGGTAAGTTGTCCCATATGCAATATGTAAACTACAGAACCTCAAAAGTAGATAAAAAATGCCATATTTGCCGGTCAGTAAAATGTAAGAGCACACAAACAGATTTTGAAGCAAAAGCTTCTGGTGTTAATTAGGATGTGGAAAAAAAAGCAATGTCAATTTGCTAAATCTTAATAGTGTGTTTGAAAATGAAAAAAGAAAGCCTATATTTGCGCTCTTGTTTTTAAGAGCTTTACATTATTAAATAATCATGAAAAGAACATTCCAGCCTTCTCAGAGAAAAAGAAGAAATAAGCACGGGTTCAGAGAGCGTATGAGCACAGCTAACGGAAGAAGGGTATTAGCTTCCAGAAGAGCCAAAGGTAGAAAGAGACTTTCAGTTTCTGACGAAAGCCGTCATAAAGCATAATTTTTGATTGCTAACCCTTTGCTAAAAGTACAGGGCGTCAAAGTTATGTATACATTTAAGAAAGAGGAACGGTTATGCAGCAAGAAGTTCTTAGATGAACTTTTTAATAACGGTTCTTCTTTTCTTATATACCCATTTAGGGTCAGCCATTTGCCGGTTAAACTTCCCGTAAAATTTCCCGTTCAGCTAGTCGTTACTGCGCCCAAGCGTAGATTCAGGCGCGCCCATGATCGAAATCTCATAAAACGTCGTGTGCGTGAATTGTATCGTCTTGGAAAGCAGGAACATCTATATCAAGCACTCACTGAAAATAATATTCAGTTGCTTTTGTCCGTTCAGTATGTTGGAAAGGAAATTCTCGACTATAGTTTCATGGAAAAGAAGCTATTAGCTGTCTTTCGTCAGCTTGTCGAGATTTATTGCATCACTGATGATAAAGGCAATTAAGACAATTCTTGGTTGGGTATTTTTAGCGTTGATACGCATCTATCAGTATTTCATATCCCCATTGTTTGGTGCTTCCTGTCGATACACCCCTACATGCTCCCAATATGGTGTTGAAGCCATAAGAAAATATGGCCCCTTTAAAGGAGGGTGGCTCACGCTAAAACGTCTTGCACGATGTGGTCCCTGGGGAGGGCATGGGCATGACCCCGTTCCCTAACAATCTTCTCGAGATAATTTCTATCATTTCTTCTTCATAATTCTGTTAAGAGTGTATAGATATTACTTATTTGCTAAGCAATATTTCGCATCTTTGCCGCATGGCACTCATCCTTCAAATCGAAACCACTACCGCGTCTTGTTCTGTGTCTCTATCTGAGAATGGAAGCGTTCTTGTTACTAAGGAAATTGACGAACGCAATATCCATGCTTCTGCATTAAGTGTTTTCATTACAGAAGTGATGGAAAGTGCTCAGGTACAAATGGAACAGCTGAGTGCTGTGGCTGTAAGCAGAGGCCCCGGATCATATACCGGACTTCGTATTGGTGTGTCTATGGCTAAGGGCATATGCTATGCGCTGGATATCCCTCTCATTGCGGTAGATACTTTGCGAGCCATGGCTCAACGTCTTATTACGATGGGGGAATACGAAGGGTATTTATTCTGTCCTATGATCGACGCAAGAAGGATGGAAGTTTATACCGCCCTGTTCGACCATCATGGTCAGTCACTTGTTGATACCGAAGCTAAGATCATTGACGGCGCGTCATTCTCTACAGAGCTGGAACACTCCCGTGTTCTCTTCTTCGGAGATGGAGCTATGAAATGTCATGAATTGCTAGGTCAATCCTCCAACGCTGTTTTTATTGAAGATTTCACTAATTCCGCGGCCGATTTAACCGTAGAAGCATGGCGGAAGTTTGAATCTGACGATTTTGAAGATGTAGCTTACTTCGAGCCCTACTATCTTAAAGACTTTATTGTTGGTCCCAAAAATCCAGCAACCTCAGCATAACCTTGTGCTAAGTAAGGACCCGGTTAGTCCTGTTATGCGCCCAGGTATTAAGGAAATGTGTAAGCAATCCTATCACTATTAGTCCCAAGCCTAATCTGGCATATATCCCCGGCATGGGAAGTCCCTTGAGCATCATTTCGCCGAGCATGGTGAAAAGTATTTCAAGAGCCTGCGTCGCCTCAATGGCTGCCAATGCTACCGTGTTTCGGCTAACCAGCTGCATGGCCTGATAGAATCCCGCGCCGCCAAGGAATCCAGAGAATATCGCTGAATAGAATGACGCTTCACATTGTGGGAAGGAGGGTGGCCCTGCCTGATGATAGCCCCAAAGGCAGAGTATCACTAACAGTGGAAGGCAGCCTAGCGTCATACCAAATACTCTTTGCAGCGCATTCATATGCATGTTACGATGTTCCAGATCTATCATCAGTTTTCTGTTCCCTAGCGGCCAAACTACCGCGCCTATCAGCACCAGGAAGAAACTTAACAGGATGTTGCCAGCGGTGTTCAGCTGTCCTATCTTTTCAAATTGCATAATAAAGACACCACTGAGGATTACTAATGTTAATATAAGCGGACGTTTAGGGATGTGCTTTCGGTGATCCGGATATATGAAGGGTGCTAAAACTATTCCCGCGAGAATATTTATCTGAAAGGTTGCTGCTATAAGCCAGCCGGGAGACCACAGGGAGGCCAGAGCCAGAGCCGTGTAAAGAGCGCCAAACCCGATAAGTCCCCATTTAAGAAATAAAAGAGGATATTTCTTAACGATTATGATTGTTGAAGATAGCTGACGGCTGAAGAAGAGGACAATCCCCAGAATTGGAATCAGGAAAATGCTCCTTAAGGCTGCTGTCCAGGCCCAATGGCCGCCAGAGCCGGAGATAATACTATTGATAATAAAAGTTGACGATAAAAATAGAGAGGCGGTAACGCCCCAGATGACGGCCAGGAGTGTTTTTCTTTGACGAAGCATAACACAAAGCTATGATCTGCTCCTGTTAATAAATGGTACTTTTCGGGAAGTTTATGGTTATAAAAGCCTCAATCTTCTAAAATCAAGTGGGGTATGTTTTACGTGCTTTTTGAAAAAGCGCCCGAAGAACGCGGGATCTTTAAATCCTAAATCGTAGCTTATCTGCTTAACACTAAGCGAGGTGGTGTGTAGTAGTATCTTGCCTTCGGTAGTCAGGCGCTCGGTAATAATTTGTGATAAATTCATACCCGCAGTCAACCGGCATATACGATTCAACTTCTTGATGTCGCAACCCATATGTTCAACATAGAAGTTCAGCTTATGCTCTGTACGAAAATTCGTTTCTATGAGCTCTCGTAACTTTGAATATAAAGGTCGTTCATTGAGGGTAGTGCCGGAAGCGTTATGTTGTTGCTGATGTACTTTGTTTATGTACAGGAGCACTGCACTCGTGTAATGCATCAGAATATCCTTGCTTGGATTTGCTAGCAACAGTTCATCTTGCAGTAACCCTATAAGCGCTTCAAGCTGTGTCTGCATGGCTGTGTTGAGATCAATAAAGGGATGGGGGCCATATACGTCAAGAATTGCATTGTTGCGTTGCTGAGGATGTATATCACCGAACCTGGTATATAGCTCCGGTCCGAACAAGATTAACCAGCCGCTACGCTCAAAATGATCTATGAGATGAACCTGGCCGGGATGTATGAAATATACTCTGCCCGGCACCACCTGATAAGGTTTGTAATTTATGTAGTGTGTGCCACTGCCAGCCGTTATAAGAAGCACTTCATAATGATCGTGGCTGTGATGTTCCGTCGAGAGCGTATGGATCCCTGAGCGCAGAGGTATCACACGCAGATAGTCGTTTTCAAGTAAATATTGTATGGGAAGATGCTTTGGAGCCATCTCTTCGATGCTAATAGCGGGGACCAAAAATGCGATTAAGAAACCCCTTTTTTCGGTCGTTATTTATCATGATGCCTGGCGTATAGTTGTCCATCTGCCAGCGACTCATAACACGCCCGAACTTCAGCGAGAATCCCAGATATACAGATCCTCCAACATTCCCGGGCATCTTATTAACGTTCGTATCGTAAAATGCTCTGGCAACTCTTTCGGTAGCCAGAAGTTGATCTGAACCGATATAGAATTCTACATTGGGCGATTTGATCATAAATTGACCGCCAAATCGAAGCTTGCTGTGGTCGTTAAAGTTGCTTTGTAAGCTGAAGTTAAACACTCCGAGGCGCAGACGATTGACCATGCCTATATCTAAACCTCTATAAAAGACATTCTTTGAAATGTACGCCAGTGGAAGGTAATGCTTGCTTTGGTAGTCGATAGCTATTTCTGCTTTTCCATTGACAGGTGTAATGTAAGAGGTTTCTTCGAGTTCTGAACGAACCCTTTCCCACAGCGAGGAGTTTACCTCACTGGCCAATATCGAAAAAGAATCATGATCAAAGCGATAGGAAGACTTGCTCCAACTGATAAATCCAATGTCTTTAAGATTTCCCATTAACCCAAAACCTTTACCCAGCTTATAATCGAAGCTGAAGCCCGCAGAGAGCCCCGGGTTTTTGAATCCTGGGTATAACATATTTTTTTCGGGATTATACTTCTCGGTAGTGAGGATCTTGCCATCCAGAATAACTTCAGCATCGTTGCCAAAATGATGATATTCCGCTCTGTCGATGCTTACCCTTCCATAATAAATTCCACTTAAATAGCTCAGTTTAAGTCCGTATGCCAGCCTTTTATTATAGTTTTCGCGCCAGGTAAAAGAAAACTGATGGTATTCCTGGCTATAAGCGTCGGTGTCAAACATCTTTTCTCTTAGCTGCCTGTTATTCAATACCTCCGGAGTCAGCCGCAGGAAATCGTCAAATAAAATAGCTCCCTGGTTTGTGATCTGCGCGCGGGTGTCAGAGCGTAGCTGCCAGGAAAATCCAATTTCTTGTCTGTACTTTACCTGTCTGTACATCTTGAATGCTAGCAGGTACACGTTCTGATGGCCAATGATGCTGGTAGGCGCGGTCTCGGTTTCGGAAAGAGACCTCGTGGAATATACGCCATCGATCGCCAAGCGTTTAAATGCCGATAGGGCAGGTCCCTGTGCCGCCGCATTCACGCCTGTCGACGGAATAAGAAAATTAAAAGCATATCGTCGGCTGCTATCAGTTACAAAAACTGACTGCGAGGGGTTTTCAAACGAGTCATAAAGTGTTCCCGTTTTATAGAGGCTATATTGCTGGCTGAAAGCCAGCTTTGAACTTATTAATACGATAATTAATAGTAGACCGTTCTTTTTTCTCATAAACGCTTATAACCTGTATGCGTGCAAGTCGGCATTTTCAGAACCACAAAATAAATAAAGCCCCCCGTCTGTTCTGAGTGTACCTATGGCCGACTTTCCCATTGATTTTACAGGAAATCCTTTGCGCAAGTTTCCGTCGTCATCGAAAATAAAAGTTTTTCGCCCATTTTCAGCAGTAACGGCAATAATATTTTCGTCATCCGCAGAAAGAATATAAAGTTTGTAGTCGGCGTTTTTCTCCAGTATATAGTTAAATACCGGAATGGCATCGCTATTCAATACTGACAATTGTTTTTTATCCAGGAAGATCATTTCCGGTTTTAAATCACCGGTAACATTAGCCCAGGCAAACTGGCGGATACTTCCGCTGCTGCTATTGCTAATACCCATTTTTCCTCCTTTTGATACTTGATAAACTAATCCCGCAGTGTCAGCGCAGGTTATGCTACAATTTTTCTGTATTGGCGAGCTGTAATAGATATCTCCACGGAAGCTCGTACTTGTCTCAGTTTTCAGATCCTCTGCGACCTTACCATTCATGTCGATAAAATAAAAGCGTCCTCCGTTATTCGCTGCCATAACGTAGTCAGCATTTCCCTCATGACCCACCAGAATATTATTTAGAATACCCGTCGCAAGAGGACTTTCCCAGCCGTTAAGTAGTGTTCCATCAGCATGAAAGCCCATAATCAGGTTATACGCAGGAATGAAGATTTTTGTTTCCTTTGCGTGACCCGTTGATATTACAGACCCCCCCGATGCCTGATAGTTAATGGCTACCGGAAAGTTACCGGCAGCGGTGCCCGTTGTGTCAATTCTATACAGTCTGTTATTCGTGTTAAATATAAAGCTGTCATCATCCAGCTGAGAGATAGCTCCCATAATCTTGCCGTTGAGGCTTTCCTGCCAAAGCTTTTTGCCATCTTCGGTGATACCATATAGATTATTTGATTTATCCTGAACAAGCAGTATTTTATCAAGCCCTTTGCGGAACAATCCAAAAACCTCGGATACCGAAGCATTCAATTTGAGTTTCCATGCCTCTCCAAGCTCCTGATCGGCAGGTTCATTGTAATTGCTATAAACGTTTACCTGGAAGTTCGGACTGTCTGCGGAGAGTTGTACTGAAAGGCCGTAGAAGTTTTTAAGAGCATGTGCGTCATCAAACAAGGAAGCGTATCGGCCGCGAAGAGTCCTTCTTATGATGTACGATGAGTTGGCGGTATTTACAAAATATCTGACATTGCATTTGTTGGCCACCAGTTGTTCGTGATTGCTGAACTCCCTGCTTCTGCTGAGGAAGGTCCCCTGATTGTACGCGGTAAGATAGTTTTGTATTACGCCACTGGTATTTGCTACTATCATGAAATTGTCAACGATAGCAAAATAAGGAATGGCAAAGTGTTGCAGTGGGGCGCCCAGACAGGTATACAATACATCCCGACGATTTATTTGCGAAATATTATCAGAAAGCTTGTTACTCACCAAACGCAATCCTGAAGCCATTTTAATGCCATCTTTAAGTTTGATGATTACGTAGCGTTCACGGTTCTTGGTTTCGATAACGGCAAATTCGTTTGATAAGCAGTGTTTTATATCTCTGTCAATATTTAATCCTGTTTGCTTTCTTATCGTATTGACATTCGCTTGGATCTTTTTCCACTCGCCACGCTTTAAGAAGTAGTGATTCAGGTCTGCATTAAATTTTTTCGGGTCGGAAAATGCAAACTCGAGGAAGTTTGCCGTATTCTCAGGAATGAAGTTTTTCAGATAGTTTACTACCGGTTGCTGGCGCAGATAAATGTTAAAATAGCACGCTTGCGTTGTGTCAGGTTTGCTTAAGCCGTTAAACATAAGCGCGTCACTCTTAAAGTTCATGCTTAATGCTGTAAGTCCCTGCATCTTGTTCAATAACGCCGAATTACCATCCTGGGAACCTCGCTGCATAAGTCTGAACGCTTTAAAACTGGCATCGTTACTAAAATTAATGCCAATGGGCGAGTTTTGGTTCTTTAACGTATTGTCGTTTATTTCATTAACGAAACTACTGCTGATTGATTTTTTGGGGTCTATCTGATTAATCAACTGTTTTGAAAATGAGCCCAGAAGAGACTCATTATCTGCGTAGACGTAGAATTTGGTACGCGCGCTTCCGAGTTGAAGTTCGTATCGTTTGTCGTCAATCTCTTGAATAGTAATGTTTTTGTTGTTTCCTGCGGCTTCCATTAGCTTGTCGCGCGAAAACTTTGGATTCAACGCCAGTCCAAACATCACATCCAGCGAATCGCCTTTTGTTGGATGAAAAGACAGAAAAATCTTCCAGCTGTCTGATGCTTCCTGAGGGGCTATATCCTTAAGTAAAACATTTCTCAGGAGCTTCATTCTAGCCACCAGCGTCTTTCCGGCTACAGCTTCAAAAGGACCATAATTTTTAAATAAATCATAGGTTGACTCGTCATTGTTAATGCTCATGACCATGGCTGCATTTGACGGGATAAGCCTGAGAACCTTAAGGTGATTGCTGGTAGATCCGTTCAGTGCACTGAAGTACTTGACTGCCATCACAACAATAGCCGCGAGAAGCAATATGCTGAAGATGATAATTCTTTTCATTTTATGGTGTAAACTTAGAGTTATTTGAAGTAATATGCAATTTAGTAACGTTTGAATTTGACCTTCATACGATCTTAGGTCAAAGAAAACGCCTGCCTTGCCAGTATATTTTACCTCAGGTTTATTAATTTAGCACCTTAGCTGTTTTAAATATGAATAAGATGATAATCATGACAGCCGCCGTTTTTGGGGCCCTGGCGGTAGTATTAGGTGCTTTTGGTGCACATGGACTAAAAGCATATCTTGATGCTCAGCAACTTGAGAATTGGAAAACCGCGGTAAGTTATCAGTTTTATCACACTTCAGCGCTGTTGATCCTTGGCTTGCTTACGCCAGCGGGACAGAAAGCGCCTTTTGCTTTTTGGGCTTTTTGTCTGGGTATTCTATTTTTCTCCGGGTCTTTATACTTATTATCGACGCGAAGCATCACAGGATTGAGCGTTTCGTTTTTGGGACCAATTACCCCCATCGGAGGACTCATGTTCATCATCGGGTGGGTAGGTTTATTTATTTCCGCATTCCGGAATTTTTCCTAGATCTGCCTACTGTCTTAACAAGGATATACTATGCTCGATTTTAATGATGAAATAGGAGGGCCGGACACTTTGTTTGCCGAAGTGATCCTTCCGCTTGCCATTTCCAAACGCTATACCTATCGTATTCCTCGCGAGTTTAACGCGTTCGTGGAACCTGGTAAACGGGCGGTTGTTCAATTTGGTAAGAGTAAGCTATATACGGCGATCATTGCATCGATTAGCAATACTCCGCCTCAACATTACGAAGCAAAGTACATCATTGATCTTATCGATGACCAACCCATTATTGGCGCCATGCAATTCAAGCTTTGGCAATGGATGGCCTCGTACTACATGTGTAACGAGGGCGAGGTGATGCAGGCCGCCTTACCGTCAGCGTTAAAACTAGCTAGCGAAACGAGGATATTTCTGCTCGCCGATGCGGAGTTTGACCGCAACACGCTCAACGATAAGGAGTTTTTGGTGCTTGAAGCTTTGGAGATACAGCCAGAGCTTCGAATTAGCGATGTGGTAAAGATTTTGGGCCAGAAGTCGGTTTTCAAAATTATCAAAGGGCTTTTCGATAAGGGAATCGTGCATATTTCTGAGGAGGTGGTTACTAAGTATAAGCCGAAGCAGAAGCTTTTTTATGTTCTGAACCCTCAGTATGACGATGACCAGAGCCGTCGTGCCTTATTCGAGATCCTGGAGCGCAGTCCAAAGCAACTCGATGCCTTACTGGTATATTTTAAGCTTAGCCGCACTGAAAAGAAAGTTTCGCGAAAGGATCTTCTGGAATATGAAACGGTAAGTCCCGCGGCCATCAAAGCTCTTATTGAGAAAGATATCTTGTTGTCAGAAAGCGTGGTGGTCTCCAGACTTCAGGACGGCGATGCAGATGCTGAGAATAGCTTTGACTTAAGTGCTGTTCAACAGAGTGCCTTACAGTCTATACAGCAGCATTTTGAGCAGAAAGAAGTCGCCCTATTGCACGGTGTAACATCGTCAGGGAAAACGCAGATCTATGTCCGCCTGATTGAATCTGTGGTCCAAGCAGGACAGCAGGTTCTCTATTTGCTACCCGAAATTGCCCTTACCACTCAGGTCATCGAGAGGCTACGTCGTTATTTCGGTCCCAAGATTGGTATCTATCATTCTCGCCTGGGCGACAACGAGCGTGCCGAGGTATGGGCTAAGGTACTTAATAAAGAGTATCAGATTGTCCTGGGTGCCCGCTCATCGGTATTCTTACCTTTCAGTAATCTAGGTTTGATCGTGGTGGATGAGGAACATGAATCTTCGTACAAGCAATATGATCCGGCTCCCCGTTACCATGCTCGTGATACCTCGATATTCCTTGCCTCTCTGCACAAGGCAAAAGTGCTCCTGGGATCAGCAACGCCTTCTCTGGAAAGTTATTATAATGCGGTAACCGGCAAATACGGACTTACCGAGATAAACGCGCGATTTGGCGAGTCTTCGCTGCCCGATATTCGTATCGTTAGCATCTCTGAGGAAACTAGTCGTAAAACCATTCATGAGCATTTCACCAGTGTGCTAGTGGAGGCAATTAAGCTCAGGCTGGAGCGTAAAGAACAGGTAATTCTCTTCCAGAACAGGAGAGGATATACACCTTTGCTTCTTTGCAAAACATGTGGTTTCAGCCCTCAATGCATCAATTGCGACGTTAGTCTCACTTACCATAAAAGTAGCGGACAGCTGCATTGCCATTATTGCGGATATAAACAGGAGACCTTAACGGTATGCCCCGCCTGTGGCTCGACACACATAGAGCAGAAGGGTTTCGGTACCGAAAAGATCGAAGACGATCTGGTGTTGCTATTCCCTGACGCGCGCGTGGCAAGGATGGATCTTGACACTACCCGCGCAAAAAATAGTTTTCAGAAGATTCTCAACGATTTTGACGAACAGCGTATCGATATCCTCGTAGGTACGCAAATTGTAGCGAAGGGCCTCGATTTTAATCACGTAACGCTCATCGGAATCCTTAATGCCGACAGTATGCTGAACTATCCGGATTTCCGGGCTTTCGAACGTAGTTTTCAGCTGCTATCTCAGGTGGGGGGGCGCGCAGGGCGCCGCGACAAAAAAGGGGAAGTAATTATTCAGGCTCATAATACATCTAATCGGGTGTTGGATCAGGTGATTCATCACGATTATAAGGCACTGTTTAATGCTGAGATGTTTGAGCGTCGAAATTTCCATTATCCTCCGATATTCAGGATGATCCGGCTCGATATAAAACACAAAAATGCCTACGAGCTACACCTCATCGCCGACCGCTTCGGGGCTATCCTCCGGCAGGCTTTGGGCGAAAGAATCCTCGGTCCTGAAGAGCCACTGATAAGCAGGGTACGAAATTTTTATATACGTACCATCTATATTAAACTTGAACGGGAGGGTATTTCCGTGCCGCGGGTAAAAGCATTCTTAGAAAGCGAGATTATTAAATTTGAGAGCGACAAAGACAACAAACGCGCCTTTATCCAGATTGATGTCGATCCATACTAGCCTACGAACCGCTTTTCTAATAAGTACGGCTAAAATTGTACGACAACGAAAACTGCCCCAGCGGTTTAAGCAGGTAATCCCATTTGTAAAACTTGTTTAGCATCGCATTGGAGGTCCCCGGATTTATCTCCTGCTTGTCATAGAAGTAAAAAATGTCCAGCGTACTCTCCGCGGCAAAAGTAAAACGCTCGCTGACATTCAGCTTAACTCCAATCACCGGCGAAATAGTGACGCCATTCTTGTTCACCCGATACTCGTTATGCGGTTGCGTTGCTGAATGGCCTTTAAATACGCTACGCTTAAATCCGAAATCCATGCCGAGATAAGGCTGCAACATGGTATACGTGAAGTTCTTCTCAAAACCGAGTTTTATCTGATTGTCATTGAGTCGACCATGCAGCTCTTCTGAGCCATTGCTTCCATTGGTAAATCCTATCCTATCGGAGAAGAAACTGCCGCTTAAACGATAACTTACTTGTTTGTCGTTGTATTTTATAATAAAGCCGTTTGCCGGTGACACGCGGAAGATTCCCCGGCTTTCCTGATTGAGAATTTGAGGGAATTCTTCGATACTCATAATCTTAAATCCTACACTATAGGAGTAGCTTCCGTAGTCAGCGTACTGGTAGCGACGTTCAGGTTGCAGATTTATTGAAGGAGTTTCGTCTTTTGTTTGCGCGAGAAGAAAGCAGGGCACGAGTAGAAGAGCTACACCGAAAAATGATTTCATTGACTTTAAATAGAATATCCATAACCACATATCCTATGAATTGTTTTGTTTATCTTGAAATAAAAAAAATTATGGGCTTGATTGTGAAACGAATACTTTGATTCGGCATTTTGAAGCGGGAAAAAACCAATGGGAAGCTTATTTTTGTAAGATAATGGCCTATAAATTTATCGACAATTACCGCGAAAAAGGAGCACGCAAAAAGCTTGTGAAGGTTTTGCAGGAGGAACGGAAAATTGAGGATAAGGATGTGCTTGCTGCTATAGGCAACGTTCCTCGTCACTTTTTCTTCGACGAAACGTTCTGGAAGCAGGCATATAAGGATATCGCCTTTCCTATTGGGGAGGGACAAACAATTTCACAACCATATACCGTTGCCTATCAAACGCAGTTGTTACACATCTCCAAAGGCGACAAGGTGCTCGAAATAGGCACAGGTTCCGGATATCAAACATGCATATTGCTGGAACTTGGCGCGGTAGTTTATTCCATTGAGCGACAGGAAAAGTTATACGAACGAGCGAAAATGGTCTTGCCATATATGGGATATCAACCACATCTGTTCTGCGGCGATGGTTCTAAAGGTATTCCCGAACATGCTCCCTATGATAAAATCCTTGTCACTGCCGGTGCTCCATTCGTGCCAGAGATTATGCTGAAGCAGCTAAAGATCGGAGGTACAATGGTAATCCCTGTTGGAAACGAAGATTCTCAAAAGATGGTTACCGTAATACGGGTCAGCGATACGGAATTCGAACGTATTGAGCTTGATACCTTCCGATTTGTGCCCCTGGTAGGTGATCAGGCGTGGTAACGTGATCGACACCGATGACCGCTCCCTCACGTTAAAAGGCCTGAGGGAGGATGCTCTCTCTCCCGCGGGCCTGGCCTATGATCATTCCGGAAGCGCTAGCGCTTCATTGCTCTGCTAAGCTCAATTTTGCTCTCCCGCTCTTTTATTGTATCGCGTTTATCGAAGGTTTTCTTTCCTTGCGCTAAGGCCAATTCAAGTTTGGCGAAGCCGCGGTCTGAAATAAATATCTGAAGAGGTACGATCGTATAACCACGCTCTTCACTTTTTTCGCGTAACTTCTTCAGCTCACGTTTCGTAAGCAATAAAGCGCGATCCCGTTTCGATTCGTGATTATAAAAGGAGCCGTGCGAATATTCTGAAATGTGCAGATTCCTCACAAAAAGGCGCTCATTCAGGAACCCGCAAAAGGAGTCGCTCAAATTCGCTTTGCCCTCTCTGAGCGATTTTATCTCCGTGCCCAGCAACTGTATGCCTGCCACATATTTGTCCAGGATGTGGTATTCAAAATAGGCACGTTTGTTTTTTATTGGGTTATTCATTGAATAGTAAAGATCTAATTTACAAAAATGTTCTCGGCGAACTTTTCCGATACCGTGGTCACCTTATCGTTGACAAGGATTTCCATGGAGCCGTCGAACGCCTGTACCGACACTACCTTAATCTCCGTGTCAATACCGAGGTTAAGCTGACTTACGTACTGCAAAAATACCGGCGAGTTGTCTTTCACCGCCACCATTTTGCAATGGCTGCCTCCTGGTATATCGGAAAGCTTTTTCGTTGGCGGCATTTTAAGATTGCCCTGCGCATCGGGAATAGCGTCTCCGTGTGGATCGTACTCAGGAAAGCCCAGAAACTTATCAAGACTGTCTATCAGCTTCTGTGACTGGATATGCTCGAGCTGCTCGGCGACCTCATGAACCTCATCCCAGCTGAATCCAAGCGTCCTGAACAGAAAAGTCTCCCACAGCCGGTGCTTTCTAAGTATTTCCGTAGCCTTCTGACGTCCTTTCTCTGAAAGAGTGATTTTGCCATAACGCTGATATGAAATAAGTTGCTTCTCGCGTAGCTTCTTCAACATATCGGTAGCTGTTGCCGGCTTTACTCCCAGGAAGGCCGCAAGTTGATTGGTGCCCGCTTCGTTGTTGGGATTTTCATTATGAGTTATTAGCAACAGCGCTTTAAGGTAATTCTCTTCAGTAAACGAAAGCATCTGGCAAAAATACGAAAGATTAAGCGAGCATTTATTGTTGTTCGTTATTTTTACACGGTCTTAGCTTCCTGTAATACGGCCTGGACTGAGGAAGGTATTGATCTTCTTCTTGTTGCCTACAATCCACATGATGTCGCCCGCGTTCAATATAAAATTGGAGTCCGGATTGACATGACGTTCTTTATTTCGTTCTATTCCCACGATAATCCCCTGAGTGTTTTCACGTAATCCAGAAAGTTTTATGGATTGTCCCGTTACCGGCGACGATGAGTTAAGCACCACCTTCGTGAGTTCTATATTGTCATCGGTGCTGGCAACCTCTTCACTAGACACTTCCTGTTTGATAACTTCGCTGAAGTGCTCCATTTGCTCGTCCGTGCCTATCACCGTAATTTTATCATGCGGCATCAGGATATCTTGCGGACCGGGGCTGATATTCAGCTTTCCGCGTTCAATCAGCGCGATGTTCAATCCATATTTCTCTCGTATTGCCAGTTCCTGCAAACTCTTGCCTGCAAGCACCGATTCCGGACTCAGTACAATTTCTGATAAGTGGGTATCCCAGGGAACCAATTCATTTTTGTTGCGCTCCTGTGTGTTGTTTTCCCGGTCGTTGAGATTATATAGAAAGCGTTGTTCAATGCGATTATAGAATGATTGAAGTCGTTTGGAGAAGATAATAAACGCCAGGGCAATGACGATAAGCGCTACTCCCACCGCGATGTATGTGTCAAAAATGATGTTCAATAAAAACGCGATATATAATGTGGCCAGCGTCACGCGAATGAACTCCAGCGTGATGAGTGGTCCCCTGCTAAACCGCTTGTTAAGCCAGAGATGCGAATAGGCTTTACGCTGAATCCGGCGTAGGGCGAAAGCCCATAGGAACGGAGCCATAAGTATAAACGATACAAAAGTTGTGATAATGCTTCCCCGTACACCCTCGTCTATATTCTCACTCACAAATGGATGTATAAAACGTTGAGTGATAAACAGTATGCCGATCAATATCACTGAGTGTATTACAGCGTTGCTGATATATGCTTTCAGGAGTATTTTCCAGTCGTTGGTAGTGGTAATTCCGGCGGTGCTGCTGCTATATTTATTTATGGAATTTAACCAGCGCGCAGGCAGGTGCTTTTCAAGAAAGTCTGCCAATGGATCAGACAAGCGAATAAGATAGGGAGTGGTAAATGTTGTAACGGCTGATACGGCCACAGCAATCGGGTACAGGAAGTCGCTGGTCACTTTTAAGGTCAATCCCAGAGTGGCAATGATGAAGGAAAACTCTCCGATTTGTGCAAGACTCATGCCCGCTTGTACAGCAATACGTAATGGCTGCCCCGACAGCAAGGCTCCCGTCATGGTGCTTATGAGCTTTCCAAAAATCGTAGCCAGCGTAATGATAATAATCGGCATGGCGTAGTCCGACAAAACCTGCGGGTCAATCATCATCCCTACGGAAACAAAGAATACCGCGGCAAAAAGATCCTTCACAGATTTTGTAAGATGTTCAATCTCTTCGGCAAGGGTCGTTTCAGCAAGGATAGATCCCATGATAAACGCTCCCAGTGCCGGCGAAAAGCCAACATTTACGGCCAGAATCACCATGAGTAGACATAAGGCCAGAGACACGATAAGCAGCGTCTCGTCTTTCATCAGATTCTTACTTACCCTTAGGAATGTAGGAATAAGGAAAATTCCACCCAGGAACCACAGGATCAGGAAAAAGGCGAACTTCAGAATCGAAATAAGCATGTCTGTGCCGGCGAACTGTTTACTTACCGCTAATGTGGAGAGTAATACTAACAACAAAATCGCTACCAGATCTTCTACGATCAAAACCCCAAATACCAGACCGGCGAACTTCTTGTGTTTTATCTGTAGTTCTTCGAAAGCTCTGATGATAATTGTTGTAGACGAGATGGCCAGAATACCTCCTAGAAAGATGCTGTCCATGGTCGACCACCCCATCGACATCCCGGTAACATATCCAATAAGAAGCATGATGACTGCTTCGGTAATGCCCGTAACAGACGCTGTTCCTCCAACTTTAGCAAGCTTCTTAAAACTAAACTCCAGTCCAAGATTGAAAAGTAAAAAGATAACCCCAATTTCCGCCCAGATGGAGATACTTTTCTCATCAGCGACGGTTGGTAAAAAATGAAAATGTGGTCCAACAAGTAAACCGGCGATAATATAACCCAGCACCAACGGTTGCCTGATCTTTTTAAAAATCAGTGTTGTAATGGCTGCTGCCGCTAATATTAAACCTAAATCACTTATTAGTTGTGGAAGATGGATCATATAGGGAAAATGAAATATGAATGTCAGCTAAACGGACATTTTTTTTGATGCGAATTTGAGATGATGAGAACGAAGGCTTTTAAGGCCTTGAGATGACGAAACGATATCTTTGTATCATCAGCTAAAGAAGTGCGCTTGTAGGGCCTTACTTTGGCTGATACGGGGAAAATAATCTTTCTTACTACGATTGGTCCGCAACTCGGAATCTATCTCCGCGCTGCGTAAGTTTTTTGAATCCTGATGGAGGAAACAGATATTCCTTAAAACGCTGAATGGCGGAATGAGATTAGTGATTGATACGCAGGTTTTGCAGTGCTGATTTTCCTGAATTATGGATGAGGTAACATCTCTCCTGCCTGATACACGTTCCTGTTGCGAAAGCAGAAAAAGAGCGCAGGAAATGACAAACATAAAGAGACCTGCAAGGTTTTTTTTTCTATTCGTCATGCTCAAATTTAATGATTTTTGGCGAAGGCGACCGTATTGTAACGGGAATAATACGCCAGATAAATGTCGAAAATCAGGTTTTTTGTGCTGCTAAGGGTCTCCTTCAGCCTTCAAACCGCCGGGAAGCCGAGGGGTTTATTTTCGGGGGCATGTACCTATCTGGTTCGAGTCTGACTCGAGACTGCTTCGNNGTCTGTTCCGAGTCAGTCTCGGAACAGGTGGGTAGGAGAGGGGGGTGTAAAAAGGACAGTGTCAGGAGTTGTTATGTTGGGATGGTAGCGACTACTTGCCTGCGCATGGGAAGCTCAGCTTAAGGTTTTAGGGGCTAAAGCAGGCTTTGTCTCAGCCGATGTTATTGTTTGTTGACACAGGTAACTTAAATCCGAATTTACTTCCTACGCCGAGTTCGCTCTCCACGAAGATTTTTCCGCGTTGGGCTTCTATGAAATCTTTAGCAATAGCGAGTCCCAATCCAGATCCGGATTTATTTTTTCCGTCAGCCGGGACTTGAAAGTAGCGGTCGAAAAGTTTTTCAAGATATTGAGGTTCAATGCCTTTTCCAAAGTCGCGAACAGAGAATTCCACAAACTGTTCCGATGGGATTATCTCTATGATAATTTTTGATCTGTCAGTGCTATACCTCAGCGCGTTGGACAGGAAGTTGATCAGCACCCAGGCTGTTTTCTCGATGTCGCCATATACATGGGGCAACATTTTTCTGGCCAGCAGCTCCAGGCGTATCTCGCGCTGTTGCGCTTGCAGGCGTACCGCGTTTATCGCATAGTTAACAATTTCGGCAGGATCAGCCTCAGTTAAGTTTAGCTGAATATTACCAGATTCAACTTGTGAGAGGTCGAGCAGTTCGCCCGTTATTTTTAGCAGACGATTGCTATCATCAGCGATATGATCGAGCAATTGTTTTTGTTCTTCATTCCAGGTTCCCACGCGCGCGTCGCTCAGTAGTTTCAGGCTCATCTTAATAGAGGAGATGGGCGTTTTCAATTCATGCGATACGGTAGCAATGATGTTGGTTTTGGCGGCGTCGAGCTCCTTATACTGTGTGACGTTCTTAAGTATGAATACCGAACCAGCGGCAACCTCGGAGTTATTCAGGATGCTGTCTTCGTCGCGGCTCAGCAAAGGAACGTCGATTTGTATGGAATCTAGCTGAAAAAAGGACTCCTTGCCACCAGCAAAAATTTTCAGGGCTTTGTTGTTCTTGTCAAGGTGTATGATGTGTTCCAATAAATCATTCGTGGCAGCAATATCTTCCACTTGTTTACCCACAACGTGATCTGAATCAACGGCTAGCAGTTGTTCAGCTACCGCATTCACAAAAAGAATTTTTCCCTTCTCATCTACGCCTATAATAGCATCATGCATTTGTTCAATGATGGCATCAATTCTTAACTTTTCCGAACGGATAATTGCCAGATTGCTATTTTCCCAATCGCTTAAGCGATTGGCCATTTCATTAAAAGCATGGCCCAGTTCAGAGAATTCATTTGATGTGCGGAAGTTTAGTCTTTTCTTATAGTTGCCGTCGCGAATCTCTTTAATCCCTTCGAGGAGCTCTCTGAGCGGATTCGCTACAAAGTCAGGGAAGTTTATACTGAATGAGAAGAGTATAAGAAATGTTAAGGCACCCACAAGCTGAAGCAGTGAGATAGATCGGTTGACAGCTTTTTGGGCAAGTTCATTTTTGCGAACAATGGCAGCCATGTTTACATTTTCAATCTGTTGCAAGGCCTGGCGCATCTGATATTCAGCCTGCAATTTGGCAGCAGGATTTTCCGTCTTTTTATATTCCCGGTAGGCGTCGTTCAATAACTTAACGATGTTGCTTTCGCCTTGTTCTGTAATATTGCGTTCCTCGAGCGCCAGTTTTTTCTCAAATTCAGCGAGGTTTCCTTGCGGCTCTTTGTCGTGCCTGTCGAGTATCGTGCGCATTTCTGCTACATAATTGAGACTTTCATAGTTATCCTTCAGGATCACCTTGGCGCTTTCGGCGATGCGCTGAATCTGGAACATGGATATTCCTCCAAAGGTTACTACCACCACAAAGAGGAAGCTGAAGCCGATTCTGAGTTTCGTTTTTAGTTTCATGAATATGTCTTTATTCAGCTTAGAATCACCAGATCGGTATCCGTAGTTGCCAGTTTGTTGAGCAATTGCTTGAACACCGCCGTTTTTAATATGATCTGAAAAATGTTAAAGTTAGGTTTGCCGATGCAAATAGTGGTAATTTCTTTTTGCTCGGCCACTTCAAAGATCGCGCTGCCAATAGTATCGCTTTTAACTTTTACTACTTCAGCGCCGAGTTCCGTGGCGAGCTTAAAGTTGTTAATGAGGTGCCTTTGCTTGTCGAGCCTGATCCTATCCATGCTTTCACTGCTGCTTTGCACATACAATACCGTCCAGGCCGATCGTGAATACGAAGCCAGTCGCGCGGTTTTTCTGATAACGTTCCTCGCTGTTTCGGGATTGCTTGATATGCAGGCGAGAAAGCGTTCAGCCCGGAGTTTTATTTTCTGGGGGACTTCGATATCGATCTTTCGTTCAAGGTGGTGTGCTACCTCCTTAAGGGCAATTTCCCGAAGTTGCAAGAGCTTTTCGCTACGGAAAAAGTTGTTCAGGGCATGATGTATTTTCGACGCATCGTAAATCTTTCCGGCTTGCAGGCGTTCAATAAGTTCATCAGCAGTGAGGTCGATGTTTACGATCTCGTCAGCAAGTTCCAGTACGCTGTCGGGCACGCGCTCAGTGATTTTTATGCCCGTTATCTCTTCAGTATCTTCATTAAGACTTTCAATATGTTGAATGTTAAGCGCGGAGATGACATTGATGCCGGCTTCAAGGATATCCACGACATCCTGCCATCTCTTTGCATTTTTACTTCCCTCGACATTGGTATGGGCCAGTTCATCGACAATTACAACTTCGGGGTGGCGGCTCAGGATGGCTGCCAGATCCATTTCTTCCAGGGCTTTGCCCTTGTAGAAGATATTACGGCGCGGTATCAGGGGTAGTCCCGCTAGCAGTGCATGTGTTTCCGCTCTGTTATGCGTTTCGATGTAGCCTAATTGCAGGTTGATGCCATTTTTTATCAGGCCATGGGCTTCCTGCAACATGCGGTAGGTTTTACCTACGCCCGCGCTCATGCCAATATAGATCTTAAATTTTCCGCGTCTCGACTTTTTTATAAGGTCGAGAAATTGCTTTACCGAATTGTCTTTGTCCTGATCCATTACCGGGTGCTAAAATGATATCGCTATGCTAGCCGTGATTGCCGCATTGTGATTTACCGCAGCAGAGGCACGCTGGAATATGTTATCCTTGCTGTTATATAATTTACCCTCCAGGCGTACCAGCGCGTTAGGTAGCGGAGCGTAATCAACATTCAACGAATATCCGGTAGTTCTGAATCCTTCAGGCGTGCCTGTAGCTACGATCATGCCATGTTTATCCTGATAGTATTCTACGCGAGCTGCCATGGCCCATTTGTCTGTTGCCTGATAACGGGCAATTCCAACGGGAGAGATGATATGATTATGCTCATTACTTCCTTTTTCTTTCTGCTGTATGCCATAGTCAAAGCCGGCGATGATTCCGAACTCTTTAGTAAGCTGAAAGATTCCGTAGACATTGTTGTAAAATCTGTTGGTGCGGATTGAATCAGCACCTTCACTGCCTAGATAGTTACTGTAGTTAAGAGTGATTGCGTTGGATGGCTTCCAGGTAAGTTGTAATCCCCCTGCGGCGCGACTGTTGCCCTCCTGGCGGTTGATGCGTTGCCATCCATTGAGGTACAGCGCGGCAACGGTGAATTTGCCGTCGGCAGTACCGTAAGTTAACTTTGCACCAGATTCATAGTAGGGAGTATTTTCAGAGGAGATATTTCTGGTTAATGTCCAGCAGTCTTTAGATATGGCGCTTTCAAAGCCAATGTGCGACGAAAAGATTCCGGCGTCAAGCCAAAGGTTAGCCTTTTGCGAAAGCTTTAATCCCGCATTGGCCTCAAATATATTCTTCAATACGCCTGGCTCAGCCGAAAGGTTGGCATTGCTGTATGTTCCTGCCATGAGCGCTACATTTGCACGTACCATTCCGTTGTCATAACTTGCTTTAACGAAACCAAGATTAAGGTTTACCTCGTTATGTCTGTTGTGCGAATATACGAAAGCAGGGCGATTATTATCGGAGGGTTTGTTGAAGTCAAATCCGTAGTAAGTTTCTAAATATCCTGAAATCTTAATAGGTGATTCCTGGGCGAAAGAAGATGTTGCTGCTCCAAGAGCAGCGAGGAGTACTAAACTTTTTTTCATCGTTATAGCGTAATAAGAATTGAATGTTTGCCGCCGGCGGCGTGTCGCCATTTTTCGGCGGGCGACCACTGATTATGTTATGGTGGTCGCCGGATTGTTTATTTTGAAAGATTGTCGAGGGCAAGATTTAATTTGAGAACATTTACCCTGGAGGGGCCGAAGAGTCCGAACAAGGGTTTTTCAGTAGCTTGATTCACAATAGCCTCTAAATTTTGAGGTGTGAGATTGCGAATTTTGGCGATTCTGTTGATCTGTAGTTTAGCACCTTCAACAGAAATGTCGGGATCAAGTCCGCTTCCGGAAGCGGTAACCATTTCAGTGGGAATATCTCCTTTTTTTAATCCCGGATTATATTTCAGCAGCGTGTCAACGCGCGCTTGTACCTCCTCCAAATAGGACTCGTTGGTGGCTCCTTTGTTAGATCCCGCTGAGCTGGCTGCGTTGTATCCTGCAGCCGAGGGGCGGCCCCAGAAATACTGGGGCGCTGTGAATGATTGTCCTACCAGGGCATACCCTACGACTTTACCGTTTTGAGTTAATGTTTCGCCGTTGCCTTCACCAGTGGAAAAGCGGGCGATAAATGCTACAGATAAAGGATATATCACGCAAAGCAGTACCAATAGTACCAGGGTCATGCGTATGGAAGATAAAAATGTGCTTTTCATTTTGTTGTTTTTTGTAGCTCCTCAGCGGAGCTGTTTTATTTTAGAAGAATAAGCCTATAAGCAGATCGATGATCTTTATTCCAATGAATGGAGCGATAACGCCACCGCCACCGTAGATTAACAGGTTGCGGCGTAGCAGCGCACTGGCGCCAATGGGCTTGTAGGCCACGCCTTTGAGAGCTAAAGGAATCAGTATCGGGATGATGATCGCGTTGAAGATTACCGCGGACATGATAGCGCTTTCAGGACTGTGCAATTGCATGATATTCAGTCCCTGGAGCGTAGGAATGGAAGCAATAAACAATGCCGGAACGATGGCGAAATATTTAGCGACGTCGTTAGCGATGGAGAATGTGGTAAGCGTGCCGCGGGTGATGAGTAGCTGTTTGCCAATCTCTACAATCTCAATGAGCTTGGTTGGGTCGTTGTCGAGATCCACCATGTTGCCTGCTTCTTTGGCGGCTTGTGTACCGCTGTTCATGGCTACACCTACGTCGGCCTGAGCTAAGGCTGGAGCATCGTTGGTGCCGTCGCCCATCATGGCTACGAGTTTTCCATTTGCCTGTTCCTGCTTGATATAGTTCATTTTATCTTCAGGTTTAGCCTCTGCGATGAAATCGTCAACCCCTGCTTTTTGTGCAATGTATTTCGCAGTCAGCGGATTGTCGCCTGTTACCATTACCGTTTTTACTCCCATTTTGCGCAGGCGTTCGAAGCGTTCGCTGATACCCGGTTTGATAATATCCTGCAGCTCTATAACTCCCAGGATCGTTCCATTTTCAGCAACTACCAAAGGTGTCCCGCCATTAGACGATATTTCTTTAACCTTTACTTCCGTTTCCTGAGGGAAATCTTTTCCTGATAGCTTAGCAATGTTGCGAATAGAATCAAAGGCACCCTTTCTTATTTGTCGTCCGTCTTTGAGATTTACTCCGCTGGAGCGGGTTTCGGCGGTAAAGCCAACAAATTCAGTATCCTGAAACTCGGGCAGGTTGAAGGCTCCCACAGGCATTTCTGTTTTGGCGAGCTCAACGATCGACTTCCCTTCTGGCGTTTCGTCGGAAAGCGATGCCAGTAAGCTACTTTTCACGAAATGTTCAGGGCTAACATGATTCGCGGGGTAGAAGTTGGTAGCCTTACGGTTACCGATGGTGATGGTACCGGTTTTATCGAGCAGTAAGGTATCGATGTCGCCTGCTGTTTCCACGGCCTTACCGGATTTGGTAATCACATTTGCCCGTAACGCGCGATCCATACCTGCTATACCTATTGCGGAAAGTAATCCGCCGATGGTGGTTGGAATGAGACATACGAATAGTGATATCAGGGCGGCAATAGTGATAGGCGTGTTGGCGTAGTCGCCAAAAGGCTTTAACGTAACACAGACAATAATGAAAATGAGCGTGAAGCTAGCCAACAGGATGGTAAGGGCGATTTCATTTGGCGTTTTCTGGCGACTGGCACCCTCTACCAGGGCGATCATTTTATCGAGAAAGCTTTCGCCCGGTTCTGTTGTCACGCGTACTTTTATCTTGTCGGAAAGCACTTTGGTACCCCCCGTTACAGAAGATTTATCGCCGCCCGACTCTCTAATTACGGGAGCAGACTCACCTGTTATGGCAGACTCATCAACAGTAGCGATGCCTTCGATGATCTCTCCATCTGTAGCGATAATATCGCCGGTTTCGCAGATGAATACATCTCCTTTACGTAACAGGCTAGAGGACTTTATATCGATATTGCCGTTGTGCATCAACACCTTTGCAGGAGTTTCTTCGCGTGTTTTGCGTAGACTGTCAGCCTGCGCTTTACCCCGCGCTTCAGCGAGCGCTTCGGCGAAGTTGGCAAACAGCACTGTAAGCAACAGGATCAGGAAGATGAGGAAATTGTATACCACGGAGCCCTGATCGGCATGACTGAAGGAATAAATTGTTACATAAGCCATCACCAGGGTGCCGATTTCAACGGTAAACATTACCGGGTTGCGGAACATGATTCTAGGATCGAGCTTTATGAACGATTGTTTTAGTGCAGCGCTTACCAGTGCCGGTTCAAAAAGTTTATTAGGAGTTTTCATTTTATTTAATCATGGTGAAATATTCAGCGATAGGACCTAAGGCTAGCGCGGGGAAATAGGAAAGAGCATTGAGAACAACAATTACCGCAAGAGTCATGGCGCTGAACGTCAATGTATCTACGCGCAGGGTTCCTGCAGACTCGGGAATGAACTTTTTCTTAGCGAGAAGACCGGCGATAGCAATCGGACCAATGATTGGTAAGAAGCGACCGAAGAAGAGTACTACGCCTGAGGAAAGGTTCCAGAATACGTTGTTATCTCCAAGTCCTTCGAAGCCAGAGCCATTGTTAGCATTTGCCGAAGTCATCTCATATAGCATCTCGGAGAAGCCATGAAAGGAAGGGTTGTTGAGCCAGTTTCCGGGTTTTACAGCCCACTCGGCATCTGCATAATTTACATTGTAGAATGCCGCGAGGGCGGTGCCTGCCATGATGAGGAAGGGACTGAGCAAAGTAACGATGGCGGCGATCTTTACTTCCCGAGCCTCCACTTTATGTCCAAGAAATTCGGGCGTGCGACCAACCATTAATCCCGAAATGAATACCGCTACAATGAGGTAGATGAAGTAATTGAGGATTCCGACACCACAGCCTCCAAAGAAAGAGTTGATCATCATGCCGAGCATCTGCGCGAGTCCCGTGAGCGGCATGGTACTATCGTGCATACCATTCACGGATCCTGTAGATGTGATGGTGGTAATGGTGCTCCAATAGGCGGTAGCAGCCACGCCGAAGCGTTGCTCTTTACCTTCCATTGCTCCTGTTGGTTGATGAACACCCATTTTGGTAAGCAGCGGATTTCCGTTAATTTCGGAAGAAAGGGCCGTGAATAAAAGCAGGAACATGCCGATTGTCATGACTCCGAAGATGCACCATGCTAATTTCTTACGGCGTATGAAGAAGCCGAAGGCAAGAATCATGGCTATCGGGATGAGCATCTGGGTAATAGCTTCTACCATATTGCTGAGGTAGTTTGGGTTTTCAAGCGGATGTGCGGAGTTTACGCCGAAGTAGCCACCGCCGTTGGTTCCAAGATGTTTAATGGCGATCATCTGTGCCGCAGGACCGCGTGATAGGTTTACTGTATCACCCTGTAGCGAAACGAATTGATCTTTTCCGGCATAGCTTGCTGGTGTACCATTGAAAGCAAGGAATAGCGCCACTACAAAAGAGAGGGGAAGAAGGAGGCGTGTAATAGCCTTGATGAAGTATTCCCAGAAATTGCCCAAGGTGCTTGCGGATTTATCACGGAAAGCCTTGAAGAAGACAACGGCACTGGCTATACCCGTTGCTGCACTTGTGAATTGCAGGAACATGAGCACGAAATGCTGAGTCAGGTAGCTTACGCCCGTTTCTCCGGAGTAATGCTGTAAGTTACAGTTTACGACGAAGCTAATGATGGTGTTGAAAGAAAGATCAGGACTCATACCCGGATTGCCATCAGGATTTAAGGGTAGCTTGTCTTGATACATCAAAACAAAAAATCCATAGACCAGCCATACAGAGTTAATGGTAAGCAGCGCCTTCATGTGTTGCTTCCAATCCATCTGCTCTTTTGGGTTGACGCCGGAAAGCTTGAAGATGGCTTTTTCTAAGGGGCGGAGGAAGTCTGTCCAGACTTTTTCGCCTGCGAAAACTTTCGCCAGGTATTTTCCAAGTGGAATGGCGATAACTAACGTGATCACGTAAGTGCTTATAATACCAAGTAGTTCGGAATTCATAGATTAAAATTTTTCTGGTTTTAGCAGTACATAGATCATGTAGATGAATACTGCGATTGCGATAATGAAAAGTGCGATCATGATAATTTGAATTAGATTTTTTCGAACCAATCAACGGATTTAAACATAAGCTGGCAGAAGACCAGCAACGCGAGAAGTAATGAGATGATGAACATGTTATTGTTTTTAGGCAGTGCATACCAATGGATGTGCCATTGTTTTTTATTTTTTGATTAAGGTATTGGTTTTTAGTTGTTTGTGTTGTTTTTAGAGGTGGCCGCAAAAAAAAAAGACCCTTCCATTATGAAAGGGTCTTTATCAAATAGGAAGGGTTATCGCGCTGGATTATCTGATCTTATATTCTTCCAGCTTCCGGTAAAGCGTGGTTAAGCCGATGCCCAGCAGACGTGCCGCTTCGGTCTTGTTGCCATGGGTGTAGGTAAGCACCTTACGGATATGCTGTTTTTCTACGATCTGCATATTTAGCGAGTTCTGCTGCTCAGGCTGATGTTGGAGTTCGAAGGGTAATAGCGAGGCTTCGATCAGTTCGTTGTCTGAGAGGATGACTACGCGTTCGATAACATTTTTTAACTCGCGTATGTTGCCTTTCCAGGCATGCTTTTTTAGGAGTTCGAGGGTGTCATCTGCAAATCCGAGGTTTGCCTTGTTCACCTTTCTCCCGTATTCTTTGAGAAAATGATCGGCCAGCAACTCAATATCGCCACGGCGGCCCGATAAGGCCGGTAGGGAAATAGAGAAAACAGAGAGACGATAGAATAAGTCCATTCGGAATTTTCCCTCCTCGGCTTCCTCCTGCAGGTTCCGGTTGGTGGCGGCAACAATACGCACGTTAACTTTGCTGGTAGAGGTATCTCCAAGTTTAATAAATGTTTGACTTTCCAGCACACGTAGCAGCTTAGCTTGCAATTCAAGGTTCATTTCTCCAATTTCATCTAGAAAGAGGGTACCGCCGTTTGCCTCTTCCAGAAGTCCTTTTTTGTCTTTGTTTGCTCCTGTGAAGGCTCCCGCTTTATATCCGAAGAGCTCGCTTTCCAATAATTCGGAGCTGAATCCACTACAGTTGAGTGCTATAAAACGTTGAAGTTTGCGAGGACTTTCTACGTGAATAGCCTGCGCGAAAACTTCTTTTCCCGTGCCTGTTTCGCCTAGGAGCAGGACGGTGGTATCGGTTTGGGCAACCTTGCTGGCAAGTAAGATGCTTTCTTTTATTTGCGGAGAGTTACCAATAATGGAAGCGAAATTATGCTTATTTACAACCTTCTGTTCTAAGTCGAATACGCGCTTTTGGAGTATTGCTTTTTCCGCTGCTTTGTTAAGTAGGGGGATAATTTTATCATTATCATCGCCCTTGGTGATGTAGTCAAAAGCTCCATTTTTTATAGACTGTACGCCATCGGGAATGTTTCCAAAAGCTGTTAGGTTAATGACTTCGACATAGGGTTTGCGCTTTTTTATTTGTTCAACTAGCTCAACGCCATTTGCGTCAGGAAGCTTGACGTCGCTAAGCACAACATGCACATCCTCCTGAGCTAACAATCGTAATCCCTCGCGGGCATTGTACGCTTGCTTAACGTCAAATCCCTCAAGGCTGATAATTCTGCTTAACAAATCATTCAGCTTCTTTTCATCATCAATGATCAATACGCAAATATCTTCGTTGTTTTGTTGCATCTCAGGCCTGATTTTGGTCGTAAATATCCATATTATTTGTTATGTAGGGGCACAGAGCTTCCAGATATTTGATGTATAAAAGAATGCCCTAATGAATCTCTTCGCTGTAGATAATCTCATCAGGTTGTCCTGATCTTAATATTTCTCCCGGGCCCATGCTTACTGAGGGGATGTTGAAAGGATGTTTTTCGGTGGCCGTTATGGTGTAGGCAGAACGGCCGATGCTGAGTCCTGCAAGAACCAGGGGGTGTTGATGACTGACACTGCTTGCAAACTCATTTATATGGCTGACGGTGATGTGGCAATGGGTGTGTGCATGTATGATTTCGAGGATATCCTCGGAAGTGTAGGCGTCGGTAAGTCTGATGTTAACGGTAAAGCGGCAATCTGGAGGGATGCAGTAGGGGGAGATACCGCCTTGTATTTCTGTTACGGTCATTCTGATTGCTCCAAGGGCGTGAGATATCCTTGGAAATTGGTAGGATGAAAACCATAGAATATCCTGTAACGCATTATAAATGGCATTTTCATCTTCCTCAGTAACGGAGGTTTGGAAGGGGCTAACTGATGAACAGATTAGAATCATATTGCCCTTTTCTGCGGTTGCCAGATGCATTCCGGTAGGCTGACCGATAATGGCGTAGTCGAACTTGCCTGTATCGGGGATCTGGGTTGTGATTTTCCGGTCGGGGCAATCCTGCTCTTGCTCGCGAATGCTAAGGCACAGATTGAATGGTAGCGTTGGATGATCATGAAAATGAATAAATGCCGCGATTAGGCACACTGCGCTGGCCTTTTCATCGTTGTAGCCTTGTGCCTGTAGTTTTTCATCGCGTATGCTGGGTTTTGAGTAATCTGCTCTGAAGCCGCGGATTGCTTTAGGTGTCTTGATCTCTGAATACAGTAGAATGCTAGGTTTATTTACATCGAAGTACAGGTTATTAACCCATACCGTATTTTGAGTGAGATTACTGCCTATAAGTCGCTGCTTCAGAAAGTCGTGAATCAGTCTTGCAATGTTTCCCTGTTTGTAATCTGAAGAGACGTTTGTTAGCATCATGCCAAGCAAATCCAGAGCACTAGCATATAGAAGCGACTGGTCGGGGTCTGTTATTAGTTTTTTCATCTTTCTGCCAAGGCAAGCAAAGTGCATTCCTAAATCATCAATGTGTAGCTATCTGGCTAAGTGTTAGTGTTTTCTTTACTCTTTTTATGCAAAGACCTTATTTCCGTAATTTGCAACCTTTCCATTTTGAAAGGTATTCCTAATGTTTTGTTAGGGTTGTTTTGCGCTTTATGGGCGATTTCATCGTGCGTAGACGATCTTCTGAGTGAATGGAGGAAGTATTCGGTTTTTTAACTGATGATCGTTCTTTTTCAGGAAAAAGCTTTTCAAAATGGTAGGCTTGAGTTATTCTTAAGAAAGATGTTTTTGTTTTATTTTATTGATTTTCAGGGTTGTTTGGTTTTTGGGCATGGTTTTTAAATATCGCGTGCCAGTATTGATCGGCCGGGATGAAATCTGGTGGTGCGGTTTTTCCTCCAGGCTGGTCATGTTTATTAATTGACTATTGACAACTATGCAAATAAAAGAAGATTCGCGGATAGCTGAGGAGCTGATCTTAAGCTCAGGAAACTTAACCGTTGAAAAGATTGGAGGAACCTCCATGACTGCACTCTCGCAGGTGCTTGATAATATTATTTTTCATGATCGTACCGGACAGGGGCTTTATAACCGGGTATTTGTAGTTTCGGCTTTCGCTGGTGTTACCGATATGTTGCTTGAGAACAAAAAAACAGGCAGCCCCGGCGTTTATCACCGGATTAAGCACTTTCAGGATTTTCACCTACCTCTTCTGAACCTGGTAGAGGGGCTTAAATTAATTAATCGAAAATATGCGTCTCTGGGATTGGATCTGGAGGCTGCTGATATATTTATTGAGGGTCGTGTAGGTAAAGCTTGCAAGTATCTGGAGAGCCTGTCGAGTGTGATGTCATCGGGATATGTTAGTAATGACGATAATCTACAGGCAGCCCGCGAGATTCTTGCTTCTATCGGAGAAGCGCATTCAGCCTATAATCTAAGTCAGATATTGAAGAATAGGGGAGTAGATGTGCAGCTTATTGATTTATGTGGCATAGATGACCATCGCGCACTATCTATCGATCAGCGGATTCGCCGTGCTTTCCGGGGCGTTGACTTTAGCAATAGCATCTGTGTGGTTACGGGCTACGCAAAAGGCTCCGAGGGACTAATGAGGGAGTTTGACCGGGGATATTCGGATATTACTTTTAGTAAGGTAGCGCAGATTCTAAAGCCACGGGAAGCAATTATTCATAAAGAATATCATCTTTCTTCTGCCGATCCGATGATTGTGGGCAAGGAAAATTGCTGCGTTGTCGGCCGCACAAATTATGATATAGCCGATCAGCTAGCGGACGTGGGAATGGAGGCGATACATCCGAAGGCCTCCAAGCCACTTGAGATGGCTAATATTAATTTGCGTATTAAGAATACTTTTGACCCCGATCACATGGGGACCCTCATTACTGGCGACTATGTTAGCGCTTTTAAGAAGGTTGAAATTATTAGTGGTTCTGATAAGATGCTGGTTATTGATGTTTATGATTCCAGGAAGACGGCTAGTGTTTCCTGCGATCTGCAGCTGATGCAGGTGCTGGAAAAACACGGACTTTGTTATGTTTTTAAGGCTACCAGCGCGAACAGTATCTCTACGGCGATATGGGAAAAGGATTGTTCAAAGAGACTTCTCTCCGATCTTAAGTCTTGTTTTCAGACGGTGTCAGTTGAGGAGGTTGCTATAGTATGCCTGTTGGGCTCAAATATGGATAGACCCGGATTGTTAGCTCAGAGTGCGGATGCTCTTAGTAAGGGAGGGATAAATATCAAGAGTGTTAGCTTTGCTATGCGCAAGGTAAGTATTCAATTTCTGATATCAAGAGCTGATTATAAGAAGGCTGTCGCTATTCTCAATGCTAAAATGGCAAACCATGTAATTGGCGAAATCGATACTTTTAGCAGAGCCGAGGTTTTTTCATTATCGGGGGTGAAGAAAGTTGTTGGTTTGGCCAACGGTATGTACCAACGTTGAGGGTTTATGAGGGCTTTAGATTAAAAGCTTTCCATCATACTAAAAAAGGCTTCACAGTTATCTGCGAAGCCTTTTTTAGTTGTACGCCCATCAGGATTCGAACCTGAGACCGACGGTTTAGAAAACCGTTGCTCTATCCAGCTGAGCTATGGGCGCCTAACGGGTGCAAATATAGGAGTTATTTGGAAATGCTGAAAGTTTTTTTGCAAAATGGAGTGTGTAGATAGCCTGTTCTGTGTGTAGCTGTTGATTGTTAATATGTTAACAAATAATTTATATGTCAATAACAAAGTAAATCTTATCTTTAAGAGACCGAAAAGTAGTAAACATTATTACTCTTGAGAGGCCAATGCAAACATAAATCAACGACTATGACCTGGAAAAAATTCAGCGGAGAGGTGATACACTCCGACATTCTAGATGAAGTTAGGCGGGCAATAGAGAGAGAATATGGGTTAGGAAATAAGCTTAAGGTCTGTATCGGTACAGACTCACAGGTAAAGGGAGCGGTAACAGACTATGCGACAGTCATCGTCTTCCTCCGGGAAAAAAAGGGAGCTTTCATGTTTATCCATCAGGAACGAAGCTCCCGGAAAATGAGTATTAAAGAAAGAATGCTCAACGAAGTCCAAAAGTCAATTGAAACCGCCTACTCCCTCTGTGATTTACTAGACCTTTACAATGTAGACCTTGAAGTTCACGCCGATATTAACACCAATCCAATGTTTAAGTCTAATCAAGCCCTTCACGAAGCGATGGGGTATATTCTAAGCATGGGATTTGTATTTAAGGCGAAACCGGAAGCATTTGCCAGCTCTGCCTGCGCAAATAAAATGGTGCATTGAGAGTTCATCAATGGGGGCTGATGTGTTTGGTCGCAGGATCGCGCGTGTTGCCATGGAATCTTGGCTAACAACGGAGATGAATAAAACCCGGGCCATCATCTGAGAGCGCCCGGGTTTTGTTGATGTCTATTTCAGGTGCTTCGCAAAGAAACCCATCATACATTCATATAATTCAATTCTATTGTCTTCGTGAGCAAAGCCATGACCTTCGTTGTATTTTACCATGTAGGGTACGTCGAAGCCACGCTTACGCAGGCTTCTTACAATCTGGTCAGATTCATCAATATTTACACGCGGATCATTGGCGCCCTGTACCACAAATAGCGGTTTATTAATCTTGTCGATGTTTAATGCCGGAGATATCTGCTCTATGATCTTCTTCTCCTGTTCATTCTCGGGATTATACCATTGCTCATATACCTGCGCCAGGAATGGTTTCCAATAGGGAGGGAATGACTTGTAAAAAGTAAATAGATTAGATACACCAACGTAGTCGATCCCGCATTGGTAAAGTTCCGGCGTTTTTACCAGACTACCCAGGGTAGCTAACCCTCCATAGCTGCCGCCATAAATGCCAATCTTCGCAGTGTCAATGAAGCCTAAAGATTTAGCGTAGGCTACGCCATCTTCAAGATCGTTCAGCATATTACGGCCTATCTGCTTGCTGCCCGCCACGGAGAAGCTTTTCCCGTACCCTCCAGACCCCCGGTAGTTGATTTGTATGGTGGCGTATCCGCGACTAGCAAACAACTGTGTCTCGGGATTAAAACCCCAGCTATCCCGTGGTCCGTAAGGCCCACCATGCGGATTTACTATCAAGGGTACTTTATTGCTTTCACTGGCGTTGGCGGGAATTGTAATATAGCCGTGTAATACAATACCATCCCTTGACTGGAAGGTTATAGGACGCATTTCTGCCATGTCTTCTTCTTTGAGATTTGGCATGAGTTCAAACAGTAATGAAAATTTATCCGTCTTCGGTTCATACGTGTAGTACTTTCCGTAGAGCTTGTCACTGGTAACATACAGCAGGTATTTATCTTCATTGTCAGTTTTGCTTACAATGCTGAACTCATACTTTCCGAATTGAGCCTTGAACTTGGCGTATAGATTTTTGAAGCTATTGCTCACGGGCTCCAACTCCATTTTTTCACCCTCGTAACTGAAATAGTCTATCTCATAGCCTCTTTTTTTCGAAGTTTCAATTCCGCCGGCATCATAAGTATCGTTGCTAAATAGAGTTTTTACACTCGTGTTTTTTTTCAGATCATACAATTCAATGCGTGCCGTATTACTATTGAGATTTGAAACGACGTAGGCGAGATTCTTATTTCCTGAAGTGTAGTCAAATGAAAGAATGGAGAAATTATCTTTCCAGGTAATGTCTTTTATCTTTACAAAGTCTGACGATGGTGATTCACGATAGTAGAGTTTATAATTTGTGCCGCCTTCCTGCTTTAAATAAGCTCTCAGATTACCATCTTTATCAAAATCGTAGCCGCTGACTGGGTTTGCAGCGTCTTTGTTTTCGTAAAGCTTCACAAGTGCCCCGGTCTTAATATTTATTTTGTAGGGCTCAAAGATCTGAGGATTATCTTTATTCATGTCAATAATAAGATAGTCAGGCTGATCTTTCAAGACGTTCAATATAGATACCCTGACATTCTCAAAAGGGGTAAGCGGCAGATTATTCTTTCCGTCGGCATCAATGGCGAAAAGCCTGAAATTTTCATTTCCCCCCTGATCTTGTATATAAATCAAACGATTATTATTTACCCAGCCGTAGTCGCGAATGAGTTCTTTGCCTTCCTCGAGGATTAACTTCGCTTCCCCTGTGGCTATGTTCTTTACATAAACATGTCTCTTTCCCCCCGAAACGCGCTCGCGATAGGAAATGTACTTGCCATCGGGCGATAATTTAAATGCGGAAAGCTTCGGTCGCGCGAAATAATCATCTACCCTGTATTTAAACGCGCTATTCCCGGCGGAAGCAAGCTTGCCGAGTTCCTCCTTCGTTGAGGGCAATGTCGTGTCACCCGGAAGGGTGGGTTTGCTTTCTTGAGCCGATGAAAATACAATAGTGGCACACATAACGAGAGTTGAACAGATTGTTTTCATTGATTATAAGATTAAAGTAAGTATCTGACTGCGTTTCCCGCTCGATGTTACAGCGCAAGGGTAGAATACGCTCAGGAATATTTGCTTCAAATATGAAGGACCCCGCTTAGACCATTGTTCTGTTGATTTTTCTGTTGCGCCTGTAGTATATGTAGACGTTGGGGCAGACACAAGATAGTTGGTTGTTGTCATATTGGATTGTTATCTGATATCCCAATTTTAAGATAGGAATTATAAAATCTTGTTATCCAGTTTTCTGAAAAATAAGTAGGCAGCCACGATGGAAATTTGATAGAAATATCTAGGGGTGCAATGGCCAATTTGCTACTGTAAATATAAGAGTCAGACATATGCGCATATACCATCCATCCTGCAGGCAATACCTAAAATTGTTATTGCTGTTTTCCATGCTATTCTCCTTATTTATCAATGGGCCGGTGTCCGCTCAAACCGGGCCAGTATTGAAAAAGGTAGCGGTAAGAACTCCTTTTAATATGCCAGCGATACTTAATCCTGACTTTTCTGGATGTGCAAGTTTTCCTATTACGGACTACGGTGCTGTTGCTGGCGATAAGGAAAAGAACGCGGCAGCCATTGCTAAGGCTATTTCTTTGGCTAGCGTGAAAGGAGGAAATGTTATTATTCCTCCCGGAGAATGGCAGTGTAAGAAAATTCACCTTAAGAGTAATGTAAATCTTCATATCTCTGAAGGAGCTACACTTGTATTCTCAGCTGATCCTGCCGATTATCTCCCTGCAGTATTTACCTCTTGGGAAGGATTGGAATGCTACAACTACTCGCCACTTATTTACGCTTTTGAAGTTGAAAATGTGGCTATCACCGGAAAAGGAGAAATCCGGGCGGATATGGAGTATTGGCGAAAGTGGTTTCCCAGGCCTCCACAACATATGGCAAGTATAAAACGCCTGTATAATTGGGCTCAGGATGGTGTGCCTCCGGCGAAGCGTAACATGGTGAATGACTCGTCAAATTTGCGACCTCATTTTATCCAGTTTAATCGCTGTTCAAAGGTATTACTTCAGGATCTGAAGATCAGAAACAGTCCTTTTTGGACTGTTCATCTCTATCTATGTAAGGATGTTGTGGTACGCGGACTTGATATCAGAGCTCACGGACATAATAATGATGGTATAGATCCGGAAATGAGTCAGAATATTTTGGTTGAAAACTGCGTTTTCGATCAGGGCGACGATGCCATTGCCATCAAGTCCGGTCGCAACCCAGAGGGTTGGCATTTGAAAACGCCGTCCAGAAATATTGTAATTCGTAATTGCCTGGTAAAGGAGGGACACCAGCTGGTAGCTATCGGGTCGGAATTATCGGGAGGGATCGAAAACGTTTTAATAGAGAATTGTCAGGTAGCCCCTGAAAATGATAAACTAATGCATCTTATGTTCATCAAGACCAATGAACGTATGGGAGGATTTGTAAAGAATATTATCATGCGAAATGTGAAGGCCGGAAAATTGCATGAAGGCGTCCTTGGCATAGATACCGATGTTCTTTATCAATGGAGGAGCTTAGTTCCGACGGTTACACGGCGTCTTACCCCTATTGAGGGGATTTCCCTGGAAAATATCTCAGCCGACAGTGCTAAGTTCCTCACGCGAATTAACGGTAATGAGGCATTGCCAATACAAAAGGTGTCGTTAACAGGTGTATCTCTCAAAAATGCTGCTGAGCAGCGTTTACAGAATAAGTTTATTAATGGTTTTGTCGTACGGTAATTGCCGGTCCTTTCAGTACCGGCGATCATTTGTTTGACCATTGAGTGTTTGGGAAAGAAATCATTTTTTAGATCATTTTTTTGTTGGTGTTGTTTGTATGTGTCAGTAAGTAAGCTTGTTGAGTTGTTTTTGTGCTCTGATTAATAGCTTGGCAAGTTCTTTGCTTTATGAATATCTGACACTAATGACGGCTACAGCGGTAAGCCTTAGAAAGCCACTAAATGCCACATAACTATCTATGAAAATGATTAGCAATAAGAGTAAGCCTTCAGGGTTTATATTACATCCATATCAGCAATCGGCTATAGATGAGTTGTTTGCTAAGATGCAGGCAGCCCGGCCTTCATCACGATTATTATATCAGCTTCCTACAGGCGCGGGGAAAACAGTAATTTTCTCAGAAATCGCAAGTCGGTTTATTCTCAGATATAATACTAAAGTGATGGTGTTAACTCACCGTGTGGAACTTTGCAAACAAACGTCGGCAACGATGAAAAAAGTTGGCATAAAGAATAAGGTGATCGACCGTGAATTTAAGTCGCAAAAGAAGAATGATAGGTATAGCTGCTTCGTCGCGATGGTGGAAACGTTGAAAAACAGAATCAGGAGTGGCGAAATAAGGACGGATGATATTGGGCTTTTAATAATCGACGAGGCGCATCACAATTCTTTTCACAAGCTTCTTAAGAGGTTTAAAAATGCAAGAGTTATTGGCGTTACGGCAACGCCGCTCAGTTCCGATATCAATTTGCCAATGAATAAAAGCTATGATGAACTGGTGTTGGGCGAAAGTATAGCATCTCTTGTATCCCAAGGGTTTTTGGCCAGACCTAAAACGCTGTGTTATGACGTTGAGTTGAATACCTTAAAGACAGGATTGCAAGGAGATTTTACACAGGGATCTTCTGACGAACTTTACACGTCGCCGCCAATGCTTGAGCTCTTGCTAAATACTTACGAAGCTCATTCGAGGGGTAAAAAGACGCTTATCTTTAATAATGGCATTTTCGCTTCGCGCGCTGTTTGCAAGTACTTTGAAGACGCTGGATATACGATAAAACATCTTGATAATCATACTAGTCCCTCGGATCGTGCCGATATTCTACATTGGTTTAAGAAGACCCGGGGCGCCATCCTTACCTCGGTATCGCTTTTAACCACCGGTTTTGACGAGCCCGCCGTACAAACCGTTATCTTGAACCGAGCTACAACCTCACTTACTTTATATCACCAGATGATTGGGCGCGCTTCGCGCAAGCTTCCGCATAAGAAGACTTTTAATATTATTGACTTAGGAAATAATGTGGAACGCTTTGGAGCATGGGAAGCGGAAATTGATTGGAAGCTTGTTTTTGAAAGACCGGAGGCCTACTATCAGGCTATGCATAGCCGTTCTGAATATGAAGCACATCATATCCCATTGCATCTTAAGGAACTTTTTCCGAATTCTCGGCAGGTGTCTTTTGATGTTCAGCAGGCTTATTATAAGGCGCTGGATATGCAGAAGAAACCGAAAACTGTGGTGCAGGCTTCCATTAGACAACATGCTTTAATGGTTCTGGAGAATAGTCAAAGTGTAGCCGAAGCTCATGCCTTGATTGAGAAATTGGACAAAGAAATTCTCTGGAGGGTAAAGCAATATGGAAAGTGTCTTGGGCGAGTGACGAAAAACTATCTTAACTGGCTTGAAGAGGATTATAAGTCGAAGTTACGCTTCCTGATAGAAAAGCTTTTCGTTAGAAAAAATTTGAGAGATCCCGCGTTAGTCACCGCGCTGTCGGCCTAAGAGGCTGTATCAGTTAAATAATGACGCCCCAAACCTGGTGAGGTGGTTTCTGTTATATAAAAAAGAAAACATATGTTACAGTTGATGAGCAATCTGCCTGCCCATGTGTTAGGCGTTCGTGCTTCGCAGGAAGTGGAGGACAATGATTTGAAAAGTGTGCTATTACCCGGTTTAGACAGACTGGCGGCACAGTATGGTGAAATATATTACATTTTGGTTCTAGATACCCCCGTTGAACAGTTTACAGCAGGTGCCTGGTGGCAGGATTTAGTTGCCGGGATAAAACATTTTACGCAATGGAAGAAGATGGCGATTGTTACGGACCAAAAGGCCGTTGAAAAGTTTACGAATGTATTCAGCTATGTGAGTCCGGGCGAAGCGCGAGGGTTCGAACATTCTGAACTAAACGAAGCTATTGCTTGGGTAAGTAGTAAAGATGAATAATTAATACAGACGGCGGTATCCCAAAAGGATACCCGACCGTCTGTTTTAATTATCAGCATTTATTTATTTAAAGTGGTTTGGTATAATTGACGTCCTTCATGGTTGATTACCTTCACGTTTACACTTTTGCTGTTTAATGAGAAATACATGAATCCATAGTCCGCGGCCTCAAACTTGCTGTAGGACACCCCGCTACTTACAGGGGTAATTTCAGATCCGGCTCCTGAGATAAACTGATGAGTGAAGTCATCGGTCTTTAAATGTTGCAGCGAGTGATCATGTCCGGATAGATAAATATCCACCTTATGTTTTTCAAAGATTCCTCTTAAGACCTTACGCACAGCCAGTGTATCATAGTTCTTAATCCTGGGTCCAACAGTATATATAGGGTGATGGCCTATCACCATTTTCCAGCGCACGTTAGGAGAGGCGTTTCGTAAAGTCTCTTCAATCCATTCCAGCTGCTTCTCCGGAGCCTGTCCTGCAACGAAGGGACCATATTCTTTGTTATTATAAAATTCGGGGATAAGTGGGTTGGTGTCAATGAATAGCATCAATAGCGTGCCGTTATCGTGTCCTAATGAGACTTCTTTTGAATAGTATCGCGCCGGCATCTTCCAACGGCGACTAATGTTGCTATAGCGTACCTGAGCATCTGGATCTGATTTGTAGTCATGATTGCCTAGAATAGGATACCAATCCCATTGTAATTTGAAATCCGTGTAGATGTTTTCAAATGAATAATGCCACAAAGGATCGTGTTCACTCGTTACTCCACTTGGATAAAAGTTGTCACCAAGTGCTACAATAAAATCGTTAGGGTTTTCGGTAGCCCAGTTACCGAGTTGTTTGGCAACCTGAAGTTGATGGTCCGCGCCATTGCGCCCCCAATCGCCAAGAGCTAAGAAATGCAGGTTGTATTTTTCATCCCGCAAAGCAGCGTCGGGAGCTATATCTTCGCTTTCAAGCTGAGTGACGCAGCCACTGGCAAGGACGTCAGAAGGGCCTAGTAAGCTGGCGCCAACTACCGTCAGCGCCGAGCTTTTTACAAAATCTCTTCTTTTCATGTTAGTAACCGGGGTTCTGTTTTAAGTTTGAGTTTAACACAAGTTCCGTTGCCGGAATAGGGAAGATTCTAAGGTGTTCGCCCTCGTTTCCTGGTTTAAAGGCCCATTTTCCTTCATAGCGACCAAAACGAATCAGGTCATTACGGCGCCAGGCCTCCCAGGCAAACTCACGGCCTCTTTCTTTCAGAATATCATCGAGGCTAAGAGTGTTAAGGAGTGGCGCTTTCGCGCGGCTCCTGATGTTGTTCACCAGTGTGATTGCTGTATTTATATCTCCACCGCTACGTAGTAAGGCTTCTGCCTTCATCAGCTGTACGTCAGCAAGACGAAATACCGGCATGTCATTATTCTGAAAACGAGTGCTGCTATTTGTATTGGGATCCGGGAAGTACTTTATAGAGCGTACACCACGTGAAATGCCGTTCACTTCCGGTCCCACATCCATGGTCGGCTCGTCAACGATTACAATTTCCGGGGTAAAATTCAACTGTGAGGACCCATTCATAATTCGGGTAACTCCGTCAGCTAGAAACTGCGGACCGGACAACCAGGTATTATTGCGTACATCGCCAGTCAGGTTAAATGTCGAGAAGAATTCCTGAATAGTACACATGGCATTACTTGGACTAAAAGGCAAATTGTATTTTGCGCGCAATGTGCTGTGTAAGGTGTACCGTGTAACGGCATTCCCTGGAGAATAGTTAGCGTCATAAACAGCAGCGAATATCGTCTCGCTGTTCGGGCCGTTATTAGCTGCAAATAATGAATTGTAGTCAGATACAAGCGCCAGACGCGATTCGTTCATGATTTTGTCACCATAGCTTATAGATTCCGCGTAGCGTTGCGTGCCAATGTAGTATTGAGCGTTCAGGTATAGCTTTTGAAGCATCGCATAAGCCATCCATTTAGTTGGTCTTCCGTAATACTCCTGCGTTACCGTTGCCGGCGCGGCAAGCCCCTCAGCAACTTCCAGAAGCTCTTTCTCAATGAAGCTGAATACTTCCGGGCGGGTCGACTGTTTCGCCGTCTCTGCGCTACCGAAACTTGTTATTGGCACGTTGCCATATAGATCCATCATATAGAAGTAAAACAGCGCGCGCATAGTTCTTACCTCATTTACAAATTGTCGCTTCAGATCGCTCTCCTCTGCACGTTCCAGAAGGTTAAGCACACGGTTCGCGTCGCTGATGCAAGAGTATCCCCATTCCCATGTCGACTGCACGGAAGGGTCTGCAGCATTCCAGCTATGCTTGTGCATAGAGATATATCGTCCCTGATCATAATATCCGCCATTTCGGGCGGTAATAATGGCTTCATCAGTAGTTAACTCCTGAGTACGCCAGTAACCTACACCGTAGGTTTCGGTAAACTTCTTATAGATTGTTCCAGTAGCAGAAACGAAGGACTCTTGTGATTTGGGGAAGTTGTCGCTTGTAAGCTGCGACTCTACATCCACCTCAAGACTGGTACAGCTGCTCATAAAAAGTGCTGTTGCAAGAACGATATTTATATGTTTTTTCATGGTATTTGTTGCTGTTAAAGGTTTACGTTTAGGCCAAAAAGAAAAGAACGTGTTTTGGGGTAGAAGTTGCGATAGTCTATTCCCGGTGTTTGACCAGCCATGTTGATCTCCGGGTCAACACCGCGGTAATCTGTTATCAGGAATAAGTTATTTGCCGATGTGTAAACCCGAAGGCTCCTGTTATTTTTGAACTGGAATGTATAACCCAGCGTTGCATTATCCAGGCGCAGGTAAGATCCGCTTTCAACATAACGATCGGAGACGAACTGAGCCGTGTTATCACTCATTGATTCGCCAAGTGTCATTACCGGAATGTTCGTTTGGTGCGCATAGATAGGGGCATTCATATCAGCGAGCGTGGCGTTGAGTATTTTGTTGCCATAAACGCCGCGAATAAAGAAGTTAAAATCAAACTTCTTATAGCGGAAGGAATTGTTCCATCCGTATAGCAGCTTTGGTTGTGCCGAGCCGGTGATAGCAAAATGTTCGAAGCCTGTGTTGGATATTGAAGCATTGCCCTCTGCATCGTAAAACATGGAAACGCCATTTTCATTTTTTCCGGCATAGCGCAGCGTATAAAAGGAGCCCAGAGGTTGTCCTTCTTTAATCACCTGAAATCCGTTGATGCCCGACTGGCCCCTGCCACCAAAGTTTGCAGTATAGAACTGCTCCGCCTGAAACAAATCGTTGGAAATTGACGTAATCTCATTTTTGTTATGCGATAGATTTATTCCAGTTGTCCAGCTGAAGGCGCGCGTTTTAATGGGAGTTGCATTTAACGTAAACTCCACGCCTTTATTGGTCATTTCGCCAACATTGGCAGTGAGAACGTTGTATGGATACTGGGTTGTAGAAACATTATATGGTGCTATAAGGTCAGAGGTCTTTTTATTATAAAATTCCAATGTTCCAGATATCCTGTCATCAAACATCCGGAAGTCTAGCCCCAAGTTTATAGTTGCTGTCCGTTCCCATTGAAGATTAGGATTATCATTTTGGATTGGTCCAATGGCGGTAACCCATTTCCCATTATAATAGAAATAGGTAGACGACTGCGCTCCATAGATGAGTCTTGCCGTATAAGCGTCAAATCCTACAGAATTTCCAGACACACCATAGCCCGCGCGTAAACGCAGCGAGTTAAATAAACGCTGGCTATCCATAAAATCCTCCTGATCAATATTCCAGGCTACAGACGCCGAAGGAAACATTCCCCAGCGATTGTTCACACCAAAGGCAGAAGAGCCATCGCGGCGTAAGGAGGCTTGTACAATATACTTACCCTTGTAATCGTAAATAGCACGCCCGTAAAATGATATTAAGCGCAACGTCGATATGTTGATATTGCCATAATTGACCACCGTATTGCCGTTGCCGTTACTTAAGCCCATGTTATTCCATAGAAGATCATCGGACGTGAAATTCTGAGCTGAGGCTTGAAATCCGTCGCCATTGCGGTTTTCCTGCCATGAGTAGCCCGCCAGTAATTTGATGTTGTGGTCTCCAAATGTGCGGTCATAATTGAAATATCCTTCCAGTACCTCCTGCGTGTTTTTCACGGCCGAACGCTGCGCGTAGCCATTCAGACCCTGCGCAAGCATTGAGGATCGGTTATAGTATAAATTTTCGTTTACCTGCTCGCGCTGCATTGACGCCATGGTTGTAAAGGATAATCCTCTGAGTATATTTATCTTGGCTGATCCATTTACCAGATATAGGTCTGTTTTCCCCTGAAGGGTATTGTTGTAAAGAAGAGCTACCGGATTATAGTACCCGCCTGTACCTGTTGTGCGCGAGTAATCTTCCGTATAGGCGCCATTGGGGTTTTTTACCCGAACCGTAGGCAGATAAGTGTACATGTTGTTATATACCTGGGAAACTATTCGATCATTGGTAGTGCTGCTGTTCGTAATATTGAGGTTCAGCTTAAGTCTGTTATCAAACATACGTTGTTCTGTGCCCGCACGAACAATGAAGCGCTCCAACGCCGACGTTTTAATAATTCCCTGATTGTCAAAATAATTTACGCTTGCGTTATAGGATGAATTCTCGCCACCAGCGGCAAAGCTCAGGTTCTGATTGTGAGAAAATCCGGTTCTGGTCACCTGATCCAGCCAGTTGGTATTCGTAGTATCGTTATTTATGTCGTCAAGCGTCTTTCCATTTTCCGAAAGATAAGCACGTAACTGATCGCCTGAAGCCATGTCTATCTTGTTTGATATTGATTCCGTAGCCATGTACGAGCTGTAGCTCAGGCTTGGTCTTAAGCCTCCGGCGCGACGCGTATTGACGATGATAACCCCATTCGCTGCTCTCGATCCATAGATTGCTGTCGCCGAGGCATCTTTTAATACCTCCATGTTAATGATATCATCAGGCGCGATAAGATCAATGGACGCTCCAGGTACACCGTCTATTACGTAAAAAGGTTCCTGAGCACCCTCTCTAAAGCTTGATGGCCCTCGCAGGATTACTGCCGGGCGATCATTGGGATTGCCGCTTCTCGTGATGTTTAAGCCCGCAACTTTTCCTTGCAAAAGCTGACCCGGCGAACTCACTACCCCGCGATTGAAGTCGTCCGGACTTACTGAACTCACAGATCCTGTAATTTGATTTCTTTTGCTTGTTCCATATCCAATGACAACTTCCTGGAGACTATTTGACTGTTCTTTTAGCTTAACATTCAGCGACACCTGTTGCCCTTCTTTTAGTACGTATCCCGATAGGGTATCAGCCTTGAAGCCAATGGAGCTGAAAATAAACCGATAGGGACCTCCGGCTTTGAGGTTGCTAAGATTAAAGAGTCCCTGATTCGAACTCCGCGTGGTATTCACCTGATTGGTTCTGATGTTTTCAGCCTTGACGTTCACTCCCGGTAGGGGCATTCCCAATCGGTCGGCTACGACGCCTTTTACCACGATCTGTTGTGCTAACAGTTGATGTACGGGCGTCAGGAATAGGGCGAAGGCTATGAGCTTCGCCGAATTTGATAATTTTGAATTCATGAGTTAGATGGATGTTTCTGTTTACTTTGATTTCAGTATGTGGAATGTATTTTCGTTTTGTTGTTCTATCTCGAGGTTATTGATAAGACATATTACATCAAGAACTTTTCTGATGCCTTCATGCTCCAGGTCAACTTCTCCCGTGTAGGTGATATTTTGAATCGTTTTTACATCTGCCAGTATTTCTACCTGGTAGGCTTCGGAAAGGGTCTTTATAACATCTGACAGTGGCATGTTCTCTATCGATATGATGTTGCCGCTTCTGAGCATGCGCCGCGCTGCCAACTCGTTAATGGTTTTCTTCTTCGTCAACGTTTTTAGGATATTGGCTTCCGGATTGAATAGCACTGTGTTGCCCGGTTTACTCAGGTAAACAGAAGCTAGGTGCCGACTTTCGTCTTCCAGCCGCACGACAATTTTGCCCGAGTGAAGCTTCACAAGAGTGTTTTTCCCAGCCGCGGAATTGATAGTAAAAGATGTCCCTATCGCAGTGGTTCTAAGTCCTCCTGCCACAACGCTAAACGGACGTTCCTGATCTTTGCTCACATGGAAATATGCCTTTCCGCGCAACGTGATATCACGACTGCGAGCTGCAAACTTCCGCAGGTAGCGTATGGTACTTCCCGGATATAGTTTAACTTCCGATGAATCTGGTAGAATAAGCTTTTGGATATTATGCTTGTTGTTGCTACGTTCTGTATATAAGGGGGAGAGCTCTGATTTGTCTTTTGCGATAATCACATGCTGACCGGTAGCGGCATGCTTATATTGAAGCATCCAAAATCCACCGATAATAAGGATTGCCGCAGCCGAATATTTGAAAGCCTGATTTATACGGTATATTTTGCGGTAGGCACGTTCCTCCCTGATCTGCTTATGTTCCGCAATACTTCTCGCAATACGATGGTACATCTCTTGTGAACGGCTTTCCGTAGGGCTGTCTATGTCATGGTGCTCTTCCCACTCTCTGGTGGAGAATAGCTTGTCAAAAAGTCCCGGTTTGCTTATCAGCTTCTGAAGTATGCGAGCATACCGTTTGTCGTTCTTCATATTAGCATTATGCTCACCAACGGTGTATCCCCTAATGCTTAACAATTATTTAATAGACGAAACCAGAGAATGATCTTACAGAAACAAGTACATATACTGTTTTAAAGCCGACAGCACTTTGGATATATGGTTTTCAACGGTTTTGGGGCTTATGGATAATAATTCAGCAATCTCCTGATGACTAAAGCCATTCTTTCTGCTCAGCTCATAGACCATCCGGCGCATGCGAGGCTGGTTTTCAATCTCTCTTTCGAAATGCTTCAGCAAATCCCTGTTTTCAACAGCCTTAATGAGGCTCTCCGCGAGGGGACTTATCATCGCGTTTTCGTTATGTTTTATTCGTCGAGCCTCCTTGCGTAACTCTCCGAGCATAATTTGCTTAGCCATACCAAAGAGCTGCAAGTCGAGGTCTACCTTCTCGCTTAGTTTTAGTCGTCGTTCCCATAGTGTGATAAACGTAAGCTGAACTACTTCCTCCGCTATAAATTCACTCTGTGTTTTTAGCTTTATGAAGCTATAAAGTTTGCCATGATACCTTTCGTATATGATGTTGAAGACCTCTAACTTATCCTCTTTAAGTCCGTTTATTAAATCTGGTAGCATGCTTCACAAAAGTATTCGTGAGAAAAAAACTCTCAATCAAGAAAATATTAAGAAAAAGTAAAATCATATCACTCGCTTTTTTTGAGTACATATTGATTGTTTGTTGGCCTGTTTACTGTGTGGTTAAAAACAGATAATATCTCTATTCCTTATGCTTCCTTCTTTTTTTGATCCCTCTTTATCCTGAGTCTGTTTTATTGCTAATGGACATTCTGGGCGGTCTTCGTTCGTTTTAAGTCGCGGAAATCTTATATTTAAAGGGAAGAACTATCCTGAATGAACAAGAAACTAATCAGCATATTAATTGGCCTCTTTTTGATGACATTTCAATGCATGGCGGCCTCAGGCACTTCTGTGCGGCGCCTCGGCATTGACGACGGTATGTCTAATAATTCTGTTTCCTGTCTCTATCAGGATAGTCGTGGTTTTGTGTGGATTGGTACCTTTGACGGCTTAAACCGATATGACGGTTATTCTTTCTCTGTATTTAGGAATAAACTGAACGACAGCTCCTCTATTCCCAATAATCGAATAGTAGATATCGATGAAGACAGTCGCGGAAATATTTGGGTTGCCACCAAAGGCGGGGCGCTTAAGTACAATCTTACTACTACGACTTTTGATCGTCTTTACTACTTCGATCATTCGATCGGTAAAGCTACGCAATTGAATTTCGTCGTAAACGACCTACAGCATGATACCCTCGGTACACAAATGCTGGTTGGGGTGGCCGGGAAGGGACTGATTTCCTTTGCTGATAAAAGCTCATCCGGAACCCAGGTCCCCCTGATGACGGGTTCCCATCGAAGGACTTCTGTTTTTGACTTTCAGGTTTTAAACATTAAGATCGATAGATCAGGTGATGTTTGGTTATTGATTTCTGGGTATGGCCTCGCTAAATATGATCGCAAGGCTCATCAGATAAGAATTGTCAATGCTTCGGTCACCCATGGAAATACTATTTTTCCTGACAACTACGGGAATATTTGGTTAGGAAGGGATAATGGCCTGCTTCGCTACAATATAAAAAAGAACGCCTGGGAAATACCGGCAGTTTTCAACAGCAATGTCGAAAAAGCCAATATCACCAATATAAAAAAAGGCATGGGTTCCTGTCTTCTTATTTCCTCTGATGGCAATGGCGTTTTTCTTCTTAATCCACGGAGTGAAAAATATACACGTATACATCACAGCGATGATGAGGATGCCTCTATATCTAGTGAGGCTGTGTACGATGCGATTTATGATAGCAAGGGCAGATTATGGATTGGCACACTAAGGGGAGGAATCAACGTTATTGGCGGCTCAGGAAAGAAGATGCTTACCGTCAATACTGCATCGGCAAAGGCCAGGGGGCTTAGCAGCGATTATATTATCGCTTTTGCTGAGGAAAAAAATGGCAATATGTGGATAGGTTTAGATGGTGAAGGCTTGTGTTTCTGGGATCGAAAAAAAGATGCTTTCCACACATTTCGACATAATTATCATAACAAAACCTCGCTTGCCAGCGACAACGTCAGTAATATTATCAGAGACCGCCACAATAATATTTGGGTGGCTACTTACGGGGGAGGTATCGATCGCTTCGATCGCGCTTCGCAAACGTTTCGTCACTACCCATGTCTCGATGATGGGGCTAATCATAAAAATGTATGGGCTTTGTTTGAAGACCGGGATGGGCATATTTGGGCGGGTACCTGTAACGACGGAAAGCTTTATCGATATGATGCTCAGCAGGATCGCTTTACTGTTTTTGCTGACCTGAAAAATATTATCAGCATTTTTCAGGATCCTGATGGAGAGATGTGGTTTGGGTCCTTCACCGGTATTTACAGGCTCGATCGTCAGAAGCAAAAGGTGATCAGCTATCTGCTGGGCAGTCCCGTGAGAGCCTTTGCCAATGGTCGGAAAGCACATCTTTGGGTAGCTACTGAAGGGCGTGGATTGTTAGATTTTAATACCGCTACCGGAACATTTTCCACCTTTTCCGATAACGATGGCCTTGCCGGGAATGCTGTGCTGAACATCCTCATCGATAAAAAGGGTTCGCTTTGGATAAGTACATTTAGTGGGCTCAGTAATTTTAATCCTGCCACCAAGCGTTTTAGAAACTATTATAGTTCAGATGGCTTGCAGTCAAACCAGTTTAACTATAACGCTGCTCTTCTTTTGAATAACGGAACGATGGCTTTTGGAGGAATCAACGGATTCAGCATTTTTAATCCTGAAGATCTTAAACCTGCAACATCCAATTCGTCGGTTTATTTAACAAGCATCAAGGTCAATAATGTGCCTTTTCAAAAAGATCCGCGATTCGCCGGCCTTGAGTCTAGTTTTACCATTAAAGAACTCCGCTTACCCTTTGATAAGGCTGTTTTTTCTGTTGACTTCGTCGCGCTAAATCTCGTGTCCCCGCAGAAAATACGATATGCATATATGCTTGAGGGTTGGGACAAGATCTGGAATAACCCGGGCACCGCGCGCACGGCAACGTATTCCCGCCTGCAAGAGGGGCGCTATCTGCTTCGTATTCGGTGTACCGATGCTGAGGGAGTATGGAGTAAAAATGAACGGCAGCTAACGATTATCGTGTTACCACCCTGGTGGCGAACCTGGTGGGCTTATTGTCTTTATGTGCTTGTGGGAGTGGGTATGTTGTGGATTTACCTGCGTTATAAAGACGGGAAGGCGAAAATGAAATATGAAATTAAGCTTGCCAACTTGATGGTGAAGCAGGAGCACGAACTTAATGACAAGAAGCTCTCATTTTTTACGCATATCGCTCATGAGTTTCGTACACCGCTTACCTTAATAATTAATCCTGTAAAGGAGATCATGCAAAAAGATCCAATATTGCACGCCGAGCTCAATCCTGTATATAAAAGTTCCAAACGTCTGTTAAGCCTGGTTGATCAACTCCTGTTGTTTCGTAAAGCTGAAAGCGGAGAAGACACCTTGAGTGTTGTCCCGCTAGATGTTGTTGAGGTTTGTACCGAAGTGTTTCAATGCTTTCAGCAGCAAGCAAAAAATAGAAATATGACTTTCGATTTTGAGGTCATTCCAACAAGTATAGAATTGTATGCGGATCGGGAGAAATTGGAGATCATGCTCTTTAACCTGCTTTCCAACGCCTTCAAGTATACGCCCGATAATGGATGTGTTGGGTTGAAGATCAGAGAAGAAGTCGGAATGGTGATTGTTGCGGTTACCGATACTGGAATCGGGTTGCCTGACGTTAAAGACGAGCGACTATTCACTCCCTTTTATCAACTTCGTACACGCCTTAAAAATGGATTCGGAATAGGCCTTTATTTAGTTAAGAAGTTTGCCGAAATGCATCACGGTCAGCTTCATGTAGATAGTACTGCGGGAGTAGGAAGTTCGTTCTCTTTAAGATTTTTGAAAGGCAAAGCTCAGTTCCCCGAGGCGCTTATCTGTGATGAAAGTATACGAAATTCCATGCCTCTCGATGAAGTTTATAATACGACAGAGGACAAGGTATTGGTAGATACCATGCCACTTCTTGGAGCCGATCTTTTTTCTGATAAGGCTACAGTGCTCGTTGTCGATGATGATGCCGACGTTCGCGCCTATACGCGTAGAGTGCTTGAAACTAAGTACATTGTATACGATTGTGAAAATGCAGAGAATGCGCTGGCCTTATTAAAAGAACGCAAGCCCGACATCATTATTTCTGATGTAATTATGAATGATATTTCCGGTATCGATTTTTGTAAGCTAATAAAAGAAAGCTCCGAACTTGCCGCCATTCCCATCGTCCTTTTTTCCGCAAGTACATCTACTGAATATAAGATTAAGGGGCTTAGGTTTGGCGCGGACGACTACATCAGCAAACCTTTTGATAACGAAGTGTTGCTTGCCCGTATTGAGGGACTCCTCAGAAATAAGAATTTGAAAAAAAACCGGCATCTTGAGGAAGTGACCTCCGGAAACGTCCAGGAGCAAACAATCTCCGAAGAAAGAAAAATACTACTTGAGCGTTGTATCGCCTTTATCGAGCAGAATATAGATCAGCAGGACTTCAATGTCAAGAAGCTTGCCGAACAGTTGGGCATGAGTCATTCAACCCTTTATAAAAAGATCAAGCAAATTTCAGGCAAATCGGTGAACGAATTTGTACGTTTTGTTCGCTTACGAAGAGCGGGGGAGATGCTCATCACCAGCGATACGAATGTTAGTGAGGCTGCTTACTTATGTGGCTTCAACGATATAAAATATTTCAGAGAACAGTTCGCCAAGCTTTACGGACTGAAACCAACAGATTATATTAAGAAATACAGAAAAACTTTTGCGCGGAGTTCCAGAATTGTATCTCCCGAACTTAAATCACGAGAATAATCACGAGGGTATAAGCAAGGTATAACTATGGCCCGAATTGCTTTGATTCTCGTTGTACTTTTTCAATAAAGCATCCACCAATATTTCATCTCTGTGGCAGGATACAAACACATATTATTATCCCCGGAGCACAAACCGTTAACGATGAGCTATTCATTTTCATTTTGACAATTATACCCCCCCTATTTTGCTATTCAGCCCCCCTTATGTGCGCTTTCAGATCCCGATATTGCCAATAGTTGAACCAATTTATCCGTATGAAATATCCAGATTCTTCATGACGATATACTCGTCTAATACCTCTGATATATAATAACAATCAAACTTTTTAAAAGAAGCCAACGCAAACCTTAAAAGTTGTGTGTGCCTAAGCTCGGTAATGTTATAGAGAGGCAACTCGGAATTAATTAGTGTAATGTGGTTTTTGCTGATCGGTATTTCAAAGCACATCCTGCAATGATCTAATGGCGTTTGGCGATTTCCGAAATCCGGGAAATCGTTAAGAAGTTTTGCTTGTACTCGCTGAGTTCTGCGCGTTGATTAGTTGATCTCGGATCAATAGACGCTTATGCGAGATATTATAGTCTTTATCAAAATCTTGTTTTTAATCACCAAACAGTTATTTATGGAAAGGAAAATATTACTTAAACCGTTCTTGCTATGTTGCATTTGTTCTCTACTGATGGGTCTCCCCCAAGTGTACGCGCAGTCAATAACGATCCGTGGTCGCGTTACCGAGAATGATAATCCTTTGGCAGGAGTTACTGTCAAAGCCGTTGGCTCTGTAGCTCAAACACAAACAGATGCCGAGGGAAAATACGTGTTAAAAGCCAGCACGATTACGGCGGTTGAATTTACATTTGTTGGTTTTAATAAGCAACGTATTGAACTCAGCCGGTTGAAAGAAACCAGCAAAGGAATCTATGAGCTCAATGTGCAGCTATCTTTTGCTGAAGATATTCTGGATGAAGTTGTCGTTGTTGGGTTTGGCTCTCAGAAAAAGACTAACCTAACAGGTTCCGTTGCGGTTGTAGATGCAAAGCAGTTGGAAAATCGACCGGTAAGGAATGCAATCCAATCGCTACAGGGACTAGCCCCCGGATTAAATATCTCCCAGAATTCAGGCTCAATGGAAAGTAATCCTGCAATTTCTATTAGAGGAAATGGAACAATTGGCACTTCATCCTCAGCGCCGTTAATCCTCATTGATGGATCTGAAGGATCTTTGGTAGCACTCAATCCGCAGGATATAGAAAGTGTTTCTATCCTGAAAGACGCGGGTGCTGCCTCAATTTATGGATCCAGAGCTGCTTTTGGTGTTATTTTGGTAACCACAAAGTCTGGAAAAGCCGGCCATACATCTGTAAATTATAATAATAGCTTTAGGCTGAATGCTCCAACCTTGCTTCCCAAGATGATGGATTCATACACCTTTGCTCAGTATTTTAATCAGGCAGATGTGAACGCCGGAGGATCTCCTCATTTCTCTGCTGATCATCTCCAGCGTATATTAGATTATCAAAATGGTACGCTAAAAAATTCAACCATTGTTGATCCTAATAATAAATTGTATTGGGCCGAAGGATACGCATACGGCAACGATAATAATGATTGGTTTGATGTGATGTATCGCGATCAGGCATTTGCGCATGAACATAACCTGAGCCTGAACGGCGGAACCGAAAAAACAACCTACTACCTTTCTGGTAACCTCATGAAACAGCAGGGGCTGATGTCTTTCAATACAGATCATTATGATCGTTATTCAGTCGCTGCAAAGATCAACTCTAAAGTTTCTGACATCTTCAATGTTAATTACAATGCCCGATTGGTTCGTGAAGATTATGACCGTCCTGCTGCCTTAACAAATAGTTTCTATGATGATTTAGGTAGGCAGGGCTGGCCGACTTTACCGCTTTATGATCCTAACGGATATTTATTCAGCTCGCCTTCGCCTGCGCTTGCTATGAAAGAAGGCGGGCAGGACAAATCTACTAAGGATTATATTTATCAACAGTTACAACTGGTGCTTGAACCTGTAAAATACTGGCGAACTACCGGAACCTTTAACTACAGAACTACCACACAATTTCGCCATTGGGACTCTCAGCGCCTTTATAACCATGATGTTAACGGAGATCCGTATTTGTTTAAAAACTCATCAAATGTCTATGAATTTGGCCTGAAAGAAAATTACTACAACATCAATATCATCTCAGATTACGCAAAAAGCTGGGGCGATCATCACTTCAAAGCTATGGTCGGCGGACAGATAGAAAAAACCGCCTATCGAAATCTCGGCGTACAACGTGATGGCATAATTATATCCAGTCAGCCGGTACTAAATCTCACGTCTGGTACCGACATTAACGGAAGTCCGGTTGTGCCAACTGTATCCGGCGAGTATCAGGAATGGGCTACAGCAGGCTTCTTCGGCCGCATCAATTACAATTATCTTGAGAAATATTTGTTAGAAATAAATTTGCGCTACGATGGCTCTTCGCGTTTTCGTAGCAACGAACGTTGGGGGTGGTTCCCCTCGGTTTCTGCCGGATGGAATATTGCCAAGGAAAAATTTCTTGCAGAAGCAGCTCCATATATCAACATGTTGAAATTGAGAGCTTCCTATGGCGAATTGGGGAATCAAAATACCAATGTTTGGTATCCTACGTATGTTACGCAGCCCACTGGAACCGCAAATGGCTCCTGGCTCATCAACAATGCGCGGCCCAACTCTGCCTCGGCTCCAGGCTTGGTAAGCTCCTTACTGACCTGGGAATCTATTAATACCAAAAATTTAGGACTTGATGTTGCTTTTTTAAATAACCGCCTTTCCGGATCTTTTGAGGTATTTGAGCGGAAAACATTCGATATGGTAGGACCAGCGCCTCAGTTGCCAAATACATTGGGTACTGCCGTGCCGCAAACAAATAATACCGACTTAAAAACAAGGGGGTTTGAACTTTCCCTGGGCTGGAACGATCGTACCACCAGCGGATTCGGTTACGGAGCAAAGTTCCTCCTGTCCGATTATTCTACCACAGTTACACGGTATCCAAATGCAATAGGATCGTTATCAACTTATCGGGCAGGACAGAAGTTAGGCGAAATTTGGGGATACCAAACTATTGGTATTGCTAAATCTAACGAAGAAATGAACCAGCATCTCGGCACGTTACCTTCCGGCGGACAAAATGCATTAGGCGCGCAGTGGGAGGCTGGCGATATTATGTATGCTGATCTTAACGGCGATGGAAAGGTCGATGCCGGAAGCAATACCGAAGCTGATCCTGGCGATTTGCGCGTGATCGGAAACAGCACGCCCCGCTACTCTTTTGGTCTTAATCTGAACGCCGATTATAAGGGATTTGATTTTAGCATTTTTATGCAAGGGGTAATGAAGCGCGACTATTGGCAGGGGGGGTACTATTTTTGGGGAGCGACTTCAAAATGGTGGTCCACTGGTTTGGTCGATCATCTAGACTATTTCCGCACTGGCGATAACGCTTTAGGTGAAAATCTCAATGCTTACTATGCCCGTCCTGTTTTTGGCTCTGGCAAAAATCAGCAGACTCAAACACGCTTTTTACAAAACGCGGCTTATATACGGATAAAAAATATTCAACTGGGCTACGCATTGCCAAAAACAATAACCAAACGATTAGGCGTGGAACGATTACGCATATACGTTTCCGGCGAAAACATCTGGACCGGCTCAAGTGTGGCCGGGATGTTTGATCCTGAAACTATTGACGGTGGAAGTAATGGTACTGTTTATCCGCTTACGAAAGTATGGTCTGCTGGTTTAAGTGTAATATTTTAAATCGATTAATTATGAAATTCAATAATAATGTTTTTAGGTTGACGCTACTGCTTGTTGTTCTGATGGGACTGATTTCATGTAACAAGTATTTGGATATTGAACCTCCTTCCTCCATTATCCCTGAAGCGTATCTTGACGAGGAAACACAGCTCGCTGCCTATACCGTCAATCAATATGCCGGATTGTTCCCTTCACATGGAAACTGGTCTTTTGGTACTTTTGGAATTGATGGAAACACAGATAATATGGCCATCCCTACGCTGGATAATAAATTTATTCCCGGACAATGGCGTGTTGGTTCAAATGGTGGCGATTGGGATTTCTCTGGCATTTATCAAATGAATTATTTTATAAATACCGTAGTTCCCAAATGGAAGCAAAACCGTATTCTCGGGAATTCAAGTAGTATCGCTCATTACATTGGCGAGGCTTATTTTCTACGTGCCTACGTCTATTTCGGTAAACTTCAGTCTTTAGGAGATTTTCCGATTCTGCGCAATGTGATGTCCGACAACGATAAGAATATTCTGATCCAGGCGAGTAAACGCTCACCAAGAAATGAAGTAGCACGATTTATTCTGTCTGATTTAGATTCAGCAATTATGTTGCTGAACCAGAATTCTCCTGATGGGAAGAAGCAACGGATATCAAAAAATGTTGCCCAACTGTTTAAGTCGCGCGTTGCTTTGTACGAAGGTACATGGTTAAAATACTTCGCCGGAACTGCTTTTGTTCCCAATGGGCCGAATTGGCCGGGGGCGACGAAGGCTGAGAATGCTAATTATACTTTTCCTGGCGGAAGTATTTCCGGAGAAATAGAGTACTTTTTAACGCAGGCTATGGAATCTGCCGCTGCCGTAGCCGACAACGTTCCCTTAGTAAATAATACGGGAATTATAGAATCAGCCAATAATGAAAACCCATATTTTAGCATGTTTGGTGCCGTGGATATGTCTGGCTATGGTGAAGTACTTTTGTGGCGTCAATACAATCAGAGTTTGGTGACTCACAATGTTCCTGTATATGCTCAACTTGGAAATTATGCCGTAGGCTTAACTCGTAGCCTTGTCGAAAGCTTCCTCATGTCTAATGGACTTCCCATTTATGCCGCGGGGAGCGGCTACGCTGGAGATGATTATATTGCCGATGTGCGCAAAAATCGCGATGATCGTCTGCAATTATTCCTGAAGGAACCTGGGCAAAGAAACGTATTGGTGAATGTAGGGCAGGGAACGCACTACACGCTGGTTGAACCAATTCCCACGGTATATGATACCGATTGGGGACGCAAATATTCTACCGGCTATACTATCCGTAAGGGTATCTCATACGATGGCTTGCAGACAAACAACGGGCAGGGATTCACCGGAAGTATTACCTTTAGAGCAACAGAAGCATATCTGAATTATATTGAAGCCTGCTACGAAAAAAATCAGAATTTAGATAATAAGGCACAGACTTATTGGCGCTCGTTGCGTACAAGGGCCAAAGTCGATCCCGATTTTAACTTGACGATAGCAGCGACCCAGATGGACAAAGAAACCAAGGACTGGGGAGCATATTCCGCGGGACAGCTAATATCTCCTACATTATACAATATCCGACGCGAACGCAGAAATGAACTTATGGCTGAAGGCTTACGTTGGATGGATCTCAAACGCTGGCGCGCAATGGATCAACTGATTACAACCGCCGATCATATTGAAGGGTTTAAGCTTTGGGGACCTATGAAGGATTGGTATAAGCCTGAACAGCTAATCTATGGCGCCACCAATGATAAAGCGGTGGTTTCAGATCCGGCACGCAGTATCTATTTACGACCATTGGAAATTCGAAGTAACGCGTTGTCCTACAGTGGGGTAAAATTCGCTATGGCGCACTATCTTTCGCCCATCGCGACTGAACATTTTCAACTAGCCTCCACTGATGGTACTGCCGAGAATTCTGTTATTTATCAAAACCCCGGATGGACACTTGTTAGCGGAACTCCGCCGACAGGTTACTAAGTAAGTGGATAGGAGGTTTTTCCAGCGAGCATCGGAAAGGATGCAAGGCGAAGGATGTTGCACCTGATGCCCAATATATTAAAATCTGATTTGGTCTTGCAGGGGGAAATGTTGCCGATTCCTACTAATATTAATAACAAAGTCAGCGAGGTTTGTCTGCTGACTTTGTTGTTCGGTTGTGTATCTTCCTTTTTAACTAATTCAATCTATGCGGTCACTTTTATATTTATTCTTTTTCCTGTCGCTACCGTCCTTTTCCTACTCTCAGGCAGGCAAGAGTTCCGGCTCCGACCGAAATCTATGGTTGCAGTATATGGATAAGGTATGCAGACCTGTTTTCAGCAGTCTGGCGGAGGGAAATTTAAAGAGAAATATGCCCGTAGTGTTATCGGCCAGAATAGACAATAAAGACCACCGAACGAAGGTGGCCTATCTGGAAGCTTTTGGTCGCAGTTTTTGCGGTATCGCTCCCTGGCTGAACATTGATGAAGGTGACGCGCGGGAGAAAGAGCTACGTGCTCAGTATCGTGCTTGGGCGCTCAAAGCTGTTGCTAATGCCGTAGATCCTAAAAGTCCCGATTATTTACAATGGCAGGGTGGGCAGCCTTTGGTAGACGCTTCCTTCTTTACCCTCGGTCTCATACGCGCGCCATGGATCTGGAATCATCTTGACGAACAGCATCGCGTGATGATCGTTAATGCCCTTTTAAGCACCCGTAAAACAGTGCCTGTATATTCTAACTGGATCTTGTTCTCTTCCATGATCGAATGCTTCTTCGCAAAATATGGTTATGACTACGATGCCCTGCGTGTAGAATATGGCATGCGCGAATTCTTTGAGCACTGGTATATCGGCGATGGAATGTTCTCCGATGGCAATCATTTCAATCTCGACTATTACAATAGCTTTGTTATTCAGCCTTATCTAAGTACGCTGCTGGAAACCTTCGCTCCTAAAAATGGCACTTATAGAGGATATGGCGAGCGCTTTGCAAAGATAAGAAACCGTTATGCCGAAATACAGGAGAAGATGATCAATAGCGATGGTACTTTCCCTGCTACCGGAAGATCAATAATCTATCGTTGCGGTGCTTTTCATCACCTTGCGAATGAGGCGTTCTCGGGAAAACTTCCTCCATCGCTAAGGCCTCAGGCCGTACGCTCGGCTTTAACCGCGGTGCTTGAGAAAACCCTCGGCGCACCGTCAACCTTTAGAAGCGATGGCTGGCTGAATATCGGATTACACGGATCGCAACCTTCGCTGGCGGAGTTCTATATCACTACCGGTAGCAGTTATTTATGTTGCGCGGTGTTCCTGCCTCTGGGCTTATCCCCCGCGGATGACTTTTGGTCTAAACCGCGCGAAGACTGGTCTTCTCGTAAAATATGGAAAGGAGAGGATTACCCCGCAGATCATGCCCTTTAACATTAACCTAAGTCATGAAAGTAATTTATCTTTTTATCATACTGCTGTCAGTATCGTCCCTCAGAGCGGCAATCCCCCTTGCGATGAAGAAGGGTGCACGCGATAGCGTATTTACTGTCAGGAACCCCGATTTTAAAACCAGTCCGCATACCGGTATGACGCGCGAGCATTGGAAAGACGCGGCACGTTATCTATTGGAGGGAGCGTTCAGCCATGTAAAGAACCTCGACGACCCGATGTTGTTTCCGAAACAGGCCGGCAAAAGCTATCCCCGGGATGGTAAAACCAATGCGACTGAAAAAATGGAAGGGCTCTGCCGGACACTGTTTCTTGCCGTGCCCCTGCTTAAAGAAGATCCTGGGTTAGTCATTCAGGGTATTCCTGTGGCCTCATATTATCGTCATCATTTGGCCTTACTATGCGATTCTTCATCTTCTGAATATATAGATCCGAGGCCTTCAAACGGTGGGCCGAGTCAGAAACTGGTCGAGTTTGGAGGGCTGTGTTTGAGTCTTACTATCCTTCCGGAGCAGCTGTGGCATCCGCTGGATGCCCGCGTCAAGGCACAGCTTTCCAAAACCATGATGAGCTATGCTGATGGTCCTACGGTACCTTCAAACTGGCGGTTCTTTAATGTCTTCGTTCTCAGTTTCCTTAAGTCAGTGGGTTATACTGTAAACGAAGAGCTCCTGGAAAAATACCTGCGATTGTCGTTAAAACAGTACCGAGGTGAAGGTTGGTATAATGATAACCCGGCGTACGATTATTACAGCATGTGGGCATTTCAAATGTATGGCATGCTATGGACAAATTACTACGGCAGCTATTACCCGCAAATTGCCAGTGAGTTTCGGGAAAATTTTAAGCCCGTTAAAGATAATTATCCCTATATGTTCTCGCGTGATGGTAGCATGATCATGTGGGGGCGCAGCATCACTTATCGTACGGGAGCCATGATCCCTTTCCCGTTAACGGCTCTGGAAAATGATGCCCGTACTAATTACGGCTGGTTACGTCGAATTTCCTCGGCAGTTATCCTGCAGTTTCTTCAACATCCGGCATTGCTGCAGGATGGGGTACCTACGCTCGGCTTTTATGGGGCTTTCGAGCCTGCGGTGCAGGCATACAGTTGTCGCGGCAGCGTTTACTGGATGGGGAAAGGTTTCCTGGGCCTGCTTATTCCAAAGGAAAGCCCTTTCTGGACAGCAACAGAGAATGAAGGGCCCTGGCAGAGTTCCTTTTCGTCAAAGCAGGTATACAACAAATTTCAGCCGGGTTCGCAGCAGCTCATCACGGATTACCCTGATATTGGCGCTGCCGAAATACGTTCATGGTGCCATGTAAAGCTTAGCGGAAATTGGGAGCCTTTCAGAGCCAGCGAAAACTACAACCGGCTGTCGTATAACAGCGCGTTTCCCTGGCAGGCCGACGGTAGCAAGGGCGAGGTATCAATGAATTATCTCTTTAAAAGCGCTGACAGTTCCTGGGAGGCCGCGCGTCTTTTCAGCTTCCAGAAATATGATGACGGCGTTTATAGCCGGCGTCTTGTTCGCGAGAGCGACACGCTCTGTTCGCTGGATCTTCATGATATTCCATTGCCGGGAGGCATCCTTCGGGTCGATAAATACCTTGGCAAAATGCCCGTAACGCTACGCCTGGGTCATTATGCCTTACCTGAGATAAATGGCACCGTCAGACAGCGCGTTGTTCGTCATGCCGGCAAGGACATTCATATCATCGACAACGGCAAATATCAGCTGGCCATGGTTCCTCTTCGTGGGTGGCAAAAAATCGAAACACTTCATGTAAAGGGTCTGCACCCTGAGGCCGCAAACAGTGCGGTAATAAATGTTCAGTGTACCCTGGGTGAAGCGCAGGGGAGGCCTCTTCTGGCAACCTTGATGCTCTGGAAAAAGAGTAACGAACGTTTTGCAGATGCTGATTTTGATCAGGTCCTCGGTATTGAGGAGTCTGATCAGGGAATAATACGCGTCAGATTTAAAGATATGAAAACCAAAACTATCCGCTAATATGTTATCCAAAGTGTATCTACTCTTATGTGCTGCCGGCATGCTGGTACTACATAGCTGCTCTTCCGCTAAACGCGGGGCGGCGGAAATAAAAGCCTCCTCGGTGATGGATATGATTGTCAAGGTGAACGATCGGTGGCAGGCAACGCACGCGCCGCAAGCATCTGCTTTCTGGCATGTCGCAGCATATCATACCGGGAATATGGCAGCCTATGAAGTTTCAGGTCTCGAAAAATACCGGAAGTATTCCGAAGATTGGGCAATATCCAATGAGTGGAAGGGCGCCAAAACCAAGGACCCCTCAAAATGGAAGTATACTTACGGCGAAACTGCTGATTACGTGCTTTTTGGGGATTGGGAGATATGCTTTCAAACTTACCTGGATTTATATGCGCTGAAGAAGGAGCCTCAGCGTATTGCCCGGGCTTCGGAAGTAATGTCTTACCAGGTGCAAACCAGTCGTAACGACTATTGGTGGTGGGCCGATGGCCTCTACATGGTGATGCCTGTTATGACCAAGATGTATAAGCTCACCGGCGACAAAATCTATCTGGATAAGCTTTTTGAATATTTTAGTTATGCTAACAGCATAATGTACGACAGCGTGTCGCATCTTTATTACCGTGATGCTAAGTATGTCTATCCAAAGCATAAGTCGACAAACGGAGGTAAAGACTTTTGGGCGCGCGGTGATGGATGGGTGTTTGCAGGTTTGGCCAGGGTGTTGCAAGATCTTCCCCCCAGCAATGAACATTACCAATTCTTTTTGCAGCGATATCGCGATATGGCCGCGGCGGTAGCCGACTGTCAGCAACCGACGGGCTACTGGACACGCAGCATGCTTGATCCCTCGCATGCTCCCGGTCCCGAAACCAGTGGAACCGCCTTTTTCTGCTACGCTTACCTTTGGGGTATCAATAACGGCCTGCTCAACAGGCGGCAATACTTGCCCGTTGCACTTAAGGCCTGGAATTACCTTAGCACGGTAGCGCTGCAAGACGATGGCACCGTTGGATATGTTCAGCCTATTGGCGAACGGGCAATTCCCGGACAGGTAGTTGATCAAAAATCGACCGCAGATTTCGGTGTGGGCGCGTTTCTGCTTGCTGCTGCGGAAATGTATAAGTTCAGAAAATAACTGCTGTATTTTGACCAGAAAACGCGTAAACCACGTCTGGCAACAATCCCCGTCGCTTGCGCGTGTTGATGTATGTTGAGCAATCCTGCCGCTTAGCGCAGATTTATATCCTACAGAGCTGTGGGACGGAACCAGTAACGTCGAGCGTTGTTTGAAGTAATATTTAAACGGCGCTCTTACTGGTGTCGCGCTTGGAAAAATCTCCCACGTCATGATCCGCAGCGTGAAGTGTCCAAGCAGCTGAAGCTTGTCCTGATACGCTCTCCCTAAAGCCTGAATATAATCCTTTACATTTTTCATAATCATCATTTTCAATCCTTTTGCTGCTTTTTTTATCGGAACTTTAGTTTGCTTGCTCTGCTATCCTGGCATCGATCCTGACAAATCTATAAATAGAAGATTTTTAATTCAATGCCTTGTCCGTGAGAGGGTTGTCTTTTCTTTTGTTGTCGCATGTTGACGGTAAACACTACTGCTCTTCATGGTCTCGCAGAGGCTGGCCACCAGTCGCAATCAGGTTCCGCTGATCGCAACATTCGTCAGACTGAACAGGCCTAGCCCATGTCCCACTCATATCACCTGCTACCCACCTGGTTCGAGTCTGACTCGAGACTGCTTCGGAACAGACAGCACTGGTCATCGACATTTCATGGGCATTTCATCGACANNTCTCGAAGCAGGTGGGTAGCAAAGGGTGTAAAAGATGAGATTGATAGCGTATGGGTATTTTTCGTGTTTCGACGAGTTAGCCCCCTGTTTTTTCCTAATTCACCATGGTGTATTGTGCTTAAAATGAGCCTTATTTGTAGTTTTACACCCACTAACATAATTCAATGAACAAGTCAATTATTGCAATTCTGCTGTTGTTTATGGCGATGAAAGTCTCGGCACAACTTCGGGACTGGGAGAACCCGGCGCTTGTAAATGTAAATCAGGAAAATCCCCGCGCGTCATTTTTTTCTTATGAAGATGATGCCGACGCTATTAAAGATGATCCCTCCTCGTCGGCGTATTTTAAGTCGTTGAATGGCGACTGGAAATTTTCCTACGTAAGTAAGCTCGCCGATAGAGATCAGGGGTTTTACCGTGAGGATCTTCCTGACGCGGGCTGGGCAAATATTCAGGTGCCTTCTAATTGGGAACTTCGTGGCTTCGGCATTCCCATTTACACAAATATAACCTATGTATTCCCTAAAAATCCGCCACATGTTGGAGAGGATGTTCCGGTCGGCACGTATCGCAAACATTTTACTATACCGGCATCCTGGGATGGGCGTCAGGTATTCATTCAGTTCGGGTCAATTACCGGATGCGCCATGATATATCTGAATGGGCAGAAGGTGGGGATGTCTAAGGTTTCAAAGTCGGCTGCCGAATTTAATATTACGCCTTACCTCAAGTCTGGCGATAACGTATTGGCGGTGCAAGTCTTCCGTTGGCATGATGGAAGCTACCTCGAGGATCAGGACTTCTGGCGTCTCAGCGGCATTGAACGCGATGTATGCCTGTTTTCTGTGCCGACGCTTAGTCTATGGGATTTCTTCGTCAAGGCAGATCTCGACAGCCGTTATACTAATGGCGTTTTCAGCGCAACCTTAGATTTAAGAAAATTTAAGAACGCGCCTATCACGAATGGATCGCTTCAGGTTCGTCTGATGGATGGGGCTGGAAAAGCTGTCTTCTCTCAAACGCGTAAAGTAAATGCTACCGATTCGCTGACAAAGATCGAAGTGAGCGGAACAGTGCCGGGTGTTAGCAAATGGAGTGCTGAAGCACCGAATTTATATACCTGCATCATCAGCCTGAAAGACGAGCAGGGTAAGATATTATCGCTTACAGCTACAAAAACAGGCTTCAGGAAGGTGGAAATAAAGAATCGGCAATTGTGTGTTAACGGGGTGCCTGTTTATGTAAAAGGAGTAAACAGACACGAGCATGATCCTGTGAATGGCCATGCTCCGAACAGGGAGCTGATGATTAAAGACATTCAGTTAATGAAGCAGTTTAACGTCAACGCGGTGCGGGCCTCGCACTACCCGAACGATCCCTTATGGTACAAGTTATGTGATGAGTATGGTCTGTATGTCGTTGACGAAGCGAATATAGAAACTCATGGAATGGGCGCAACCTTTCAAGGCTGGTTTAATCAGGAGGTGCATCCCGCGTATCTTCCGGCCTGGGCTCCGGCGCATCTCGATCGCATACATCGACTGGTGGAACGCGATAAGAATCATAGCTCCGTAATCATTTGGTCAATGGGGAACGAGTGCGGTAATGGTCCTGTGTTTTTTGATGCTTATAAGTGGATTAAGCAACGTGACCCTTCGCGCCCAGTGCAGTTTGAGCAGGCTGGCGAGGCGGAGAATACCGATATCGTATGTCCTATGTATCCACGGATCAGGCATATGAAAGAATATGCGGCATCAGACAAAACACGCCCGTATATCATGTGTGAATACTCTCACGCAATGGGCAACAGCAACGGTAATTTTCAGGAGTACTGGGATATTATCCGTAGCGATAAAAAGATGCAGGGAGGTTTTATATGGGATTGGGTAGATCAGGGAATTAGGACAAGCACTGCTGACGGGCGCGTGTTTTATGCTTATGGCGGTGATCTGGGCAGCTATCATATTACCAATGATGAGAACTTCTGTGCCAACGGCCTCGTTGCTGCTGACCGCAGCCCTCATCCAGGTCTATATGAGGTAAAGAGAACCTACCAGAACATCCTGTTCAGCGCTTTCGACGCGGGAAAGTCAGGCGTCACTGTTGAAAATCTGTTTGATTTTACTGATCTCAACAAGTATCGTTTCAGGTGGGAGCTGCTGAAAAATGGGGAGCCTGTGAAATCGGCTGCCTTCAACCTGCAATTGGCGCCGCATCAAAAGAAGTTCGTCAAGCTGCCGCTTCCTGCGGTGAATGATAAAAATGACGACGAATACTTGTTAAATCTTTACGCGTTTAGCTCCGTAGAAACTGCTCTGGTGCCAGCAGGCCATGAACTGGCGCGTGAGCAATTCGTTATAAGGGAGAAGCCTCTGACTGTGGCCGCTGGTAATGGATCGGTAACGGTTGACAAAAAAGGCGATGTGCTGGACATTAGCGCCGGAGCGCTAAAGGCTAAGTTCAATACCTCAACGGGCGAGTTTTTCGGTCTTACGTCGACAACAGGCATGCGCCTGGGTGGTCTTCCCAAGCCATATTTCTGGCGCGCGCCAACGGACAATGACTTCGGCAATCAAATGCCTGTGAATATGGGCGTGTGGCGCACGGCACATGTAAATCCCGAATTAGTAGGAGTAGAAGTCGGACAAGCTGGCGAGGGGGGCCTCCCGATAAAAGTAAATTACCGATTGCGAGGTCTTAACGTGCCGTATGTGCTTGAGTATATCGTTACCCCCAGGGGCGATGTGCGTATTACCGCATCTATAGACATGGAGGGCACTAACCTGCCTGAGCTTCCACGCTTCGGCATGCGTCTGACATTACCTGCAGCCTTTACTGGTCTTAATTATTATGGACGTGGGCCCTGGGAAAACTACCCGGACAGAAAAGGTGCCGCATTTATAGGGAAATATTCCGCAGACGTGAGGGAGCTATCTATGTCAAATTATATACGTCCGCAGGAATATGGTTACCATACAGATGTACGGAGTTTGACCCTGCACGATAAGCAGCAACACAAATTAAGTATCCTGGCTGTAAATAAGCCTTTTTGCTTCAGTGCTTTAAATAATCTTGCTGAAGATCTTGATCCCGGACTTACCAAGAAGCAGCAACATCCTACGGATGTAAAGCCTCGTTCAGAAGTCTTCCTGCAAATTGATCTGAGTCAGAGAGGGCTAGGGGGGGATGATAGCTGGGGCGCGCTGCCGCATGGGCAATATCGTCTAATGGCGAAGAAATACGCATACAGCTATATTGTTCGCATTACAGAATGATAGCGATGGCCGGATTCAGTTCCGGCCATGCTCTTAGTCAAACATTGTTTAATCAGACCTGAACATTAATATTATGAAAATAGCTACACTACTATTGGGTATGCTGCTGTCTGTGTACTGCCTTGGGCAGTCGATTCAGGCTGATTCGATTGGTGGCTACCGCCTGGTATGGGCCGATGAATTCAATACCGGCAGTCGTCCGCATCCGGACAATTGGAATTTTGAAATAGGGATGCTTCGTAATCATGAGTTGCAATGGTATCAACGAGAGAACGCCTCCATCGAGCGGGGCTGCCTGGTGATTAAAGCTCAGCGCGTAAAAAAGGAAAATCCCGCGTTTGAAGAGGGGGCCGGCGACTGGCGCCGGCAACACCGGCAGATAAATTATACCTCGTCAAGTATCAATACACAGGGCCATCATTCATGGAAATACGGCCGATTTGTGATGCGCGCCAAGATTGATACCCGGAAGGGGTTATGGCCGGCGTTCTGGACCCTGGGCAGCGCCAGGGACTGGCCTGATGCTGGCGAGATTGACATCATGGAATACTATTCGGGAGCGATTCTTGCCAATGTCGCCACCGGAACCGGTGTTAAATACAAAGCGCGTTGGTTTTCGCGAAAGCTCCCACTGGATTCTCTACCCCGTGATTTTTCAGATAATTTCCATGTTTGGCGTATGGACTGGACAGCAGAAAAGATCAGTCTTTATGTAGACGACCAGTTACTGAATGAGGTGCCTCTTTCCGCGCTTGTCTTACCCAATGGGATTAATCCGTTTAACGAAAAACATTACATGTTGCTCAATATGGCGGTAGGTGGGGATAATGGGGGCGATCCTTCAGGAACCGCCTTCCCCGGAATCTATAAAATTGATTACGTCCGCGTATACCAGCGTCCGGAGGATAGGTAATGCTGATTTCTGGCGAGATAAACAAGTTGCTATACCTGTTTTTTAGTCCCGCTTATAGGGGAAACGACGTTAGCAGCGAACCTGATTATAGGATGAGTGCTGTCAGGTTCAGGGATTACAGATGTTATACTTCCGGAGCCCGGGAGCACAGCATATAAGTGCCTGACAGCATTTTCCATCTTTAGATAAACAACATAGATCACCATATGACTAAACGATTATTTCTCTTCGCTGTACTCTTCGTTCTTATTGCTTCCAGTGTATCGGGGCAGAAACAGGAACCCTACACATATTACCTGTTTACTTACTTTACCGGCAACGGCGCGGATCATGAATCTATTCGCTTTGCGTTAAGCGACAATGGCTACCAGTACAGGGCATTAAACAATAATATGCCGGTAATTAGCTCAGCAGATGTTAGCATTACCGGAGGACTTCGTGATCCTCATATCCTGAGAAAGCATGATGGTAAGGGTTTTTATATGGTAGCGACAGATATGCAGGTAGCAAAATATGGTTGGGGTCCTAATATAGCCATGGTACTCATGCAGTCTGATGATCTTGTACATTGGAAATCATCGATCGTAAACATTCCGCAAAGCTTCGCAGCGTTTAAGGATGTAAATCGCGTATGGGCGCCGCAAACTATTTACGATGAGTCGGTTGGGAAGTACATGATCTATTGGTCTATGCGGTTTGGTGAAGGCGCGGATGTGATTTATTATTCCTACGCGAATAAGGACTTCACGGCTCTTGAAACTGAACCTAAGCAATTGTACTTTAATCCGGGGGGCGGGGCGACGATTGATGGCGACATTATCAAGAAGGATGGTTTATATCATTTGTTCTTCAAGACGGAAGGATCCGGCAAAGGATTAAAGATAGCGGTGTCAAAGACTTTGAACGGAGGATATGTGTTGCGTGATAAGTTTGTGCAGCAAACAAAGGACCCCGTGGAAGGCTCAGGGGTGTTTAAGTTAAATCAGGGTAAGGATTACATCTTGATGTATGATCTATATACCACGGGAAAATACCAGTTTACCCGCACTTCAGATCTTGAGCATTTTCAGGTGATCGATCAGGATGTTGACATGGATTTCCGCCCGCGACATGGCACTGTAATGCCAATTACACGTGCGGAGGCCGCCCGGCTTAGTGCTCGCTGGGTAGATGCGGGTACTGTAATGCGGTCCTTAAAAATACCTGGGATGAAGCCGGGTAAGGTAGACGTCGATACAGTGAAAAAGGAGGTGCTGGCAATGCTGGACGTAAAGTCAACGGCCAAAAGGCTGAGCCCTACGTTTTTTAATTTCCCGGGAGTGCTTGTCTCTACGAAGGCCACGGGAGCAAATGTGTTCAGTTGTACCGTAAAGGTTTCTGGCAAGACGGCAGAGGTATATCAGGTGAAGCTGGTGTCTGCTGCTAATCCTGTGTTACAGGGGGCGTATGCCGATCCTGACATCGCTTACTTCGCTGATAAAAAGCGTTTTTACATGTACCCCACCTCTGATGGATTTCGCAATTGGAGCGGCAGTTACTTCAAGGCTTTTTCTTCTGAAGATTTGCAGAACTGGAAGGATGAGGGAATAATACTTGACCTTAGAAAAGACGTAAGCTGGGCGAGAAATAATGCCTGGGCACCCACGATTACCAGTCGTAAGATTGATGGCTTGACGAAGTACTTTTTCTATTTCACCGCCGGACAAAAAATTGGCGTTGCCAGCAGCGACAGTCCCGCGGGTCCGTTCCGGGATTCCGGGAAGCCTCTTGTCGAAGGACATCCTGCCGGGATAAACAGAGGGCAAGAGATTGACCCTATGGCATTCCATGATCCGCAAACTGGGAAATACTATCTCTATTGGGGGAATGGCTACCTGGCGGTAACGGAGCTTAACGATGATATGTTGTCGCTTAAGGGAGCACCGTCGATTATCACCCCAGACCATACCTTTCGGGAGGGGGCTTACGTGATTTTTCGAAAAAACAGATACTATTTTTTCTGGTCGGAGAATGACACGCGGGATGAAAATTATCGTGTACGCTACGGATTTAGCGATAGCGCTACCGGAAAGATTACCATTCCCGAACACAATCTGGTGTTACAGAAGGATGCCGGGCAGGGTATCTATGGTACCGGGCATAATTCAGTAATTCAGGTACCTGGAAAGGATGAATGGTATATGGTGTATCACCGGTTTGTATATCCTGAAGGTATAAAGATGGGCAGGGACGCGGGATATAATCGAGAGGTTTGCATCAATCGTCTTGAGTTCGATGATCAGGGACTTGTGAAAGAAGTTCATCCGGATCATCAAGGTATAAAGCCAGTAAAATTATAAACATGAGAGCAACTGTCTTGTTCGTGGCAATGCTGAGCATGCTGTCGTCGCTACCGGAAGTGGCGCGCTCATCGTCACGGTCGGTACCTGATTCCGTTTATCTTTTTGCTTATGCTAATCCGGATCGCGGGGGGCAGAATGGGTTGGAGTTCGCCTGGAGTGCCAATGGCCAGCAATGGAATATTATAGGTGACAATTATAGTGAATTGAATAGCGACTATGGACCCTGGGGTAGTCAGAAGCGCATGAATTATCCTTCCTTGTTCAGGGATGCCAAGGGGGAATGGCATTGTGTTTTCAGCTTGAATAATAAGGAACCGGTTTTTGCCTATGCTTATTCGAAAGATCTTATTGCCTGGTCGAGTCAGCGATATCCTGATTTGGCAGAAGGCAGAACCTTTAAGCGTTCAAAGATATCTTATGACGAGAGCAAGGCATCCTATATCATAAATTTTTCGGATGCCGGAGACGAGCTTTTCGAGCTGAGCACACGCGATTTCAAGACGTACAGTCCCGCGAGGAAAAGTGAATATGCCGTAGGGGCTGGCACTATTGTGCTTCGCGGTAAAACGGTGGAAGGACAACGTTTGCGCGTAGAATATGCTGTTTTACAGCGTCTGCTGGAAGCCTGGCAGGCGCGACAGTTTCGGAATTCACAGAATGCCGAGACAACGGCTCAGGATGCCAGACGCTTTTCCGGTATCAAGACTTTAAATGCAAAGATCACCCTGAAGAAGGAGTCTCCTACACCGATCTCCAATATGCTCATCGGCGCGTTTTTCGAAGATATAAGCTATGCTGCGGATGGAGGTCTATATGCTGAGTTGATACAGAATCGCGATTTTGAATACGCTCCGTCCGACCGGTCAAGCCGTCATAAGGCCTGGGACGCTATGTATGCCTGGTCTGCAGATCCCAGGGGCATAAGCCTGACCGTGGATACTGTGTTGCCGATACATCAGAATAATAAACACTACCTGCGCGTACAGGTTACAGAGAATGGTTCCGCGGTTTACAATGCCGGCTATGATGGCATTGTGATAAGGAAGGGCGAAAGGTATAACTTCAGCATGTTTTCAAAGACCACCGGAAACGAAGCAGCTTCACTCAAGGTGCGACTTGTAAATGAGCAAAATGAGGTCCTGGCTAGTGCCTCTTTAAAAGTTGATTCACGAGACTGGAAGAAGAGAGAGCTGGTGTTAACAGCATCGGAGGGATCGTCCAAGGCGCGTTTACAGCTTGTTGCTGAGAATACCGGTGTTTTTGCTGTGGATATGGTGTCCTTATTTCCGCAGAAGACTTTCAACGGAAGGAAGAATGGTCTGCGTGCGGATCTGGCACAGTCGATAGCGAATATTAGGCCTCGCTTCGTGCGTTTTCCGGGAGGCTGTGTCGCTCATGGCGATGGGCTGGAAAATATTTACGATTGGAAAGGAAGTATCGGACCCTTGGAGCAGCGCAAGCCCATGCGCAATATTTGGAACTATCATCAGTCGCGCGGTCTGGGGTATTTTGAATATTTCCAGTTCTGCGAGGATCTGGGCGCGGAGCCAATACCGGTACTTGCCGCGGGCGTGCCTTGTCAGAACTCGGGGACGGGCGGAAATGGTCAGCAGGGCGGTATACCGATGGAGGAGATGGGCGCCTATATACAGGACATTATCGATCTGGTAGAATATGCTAATGGTCCGGCGACAAGCGTTTGGGGGCGTAAGCGTGCGCAGGCAGGACATCCCGCTCCGTTTAATCTTAAGTATATTGGCGTCGGGAACGAAGATCTGATTAGCGATGTTTTTGAGGAGCGCTTCCGCATGATCTACGCGGCGTTGCGCAAAGCACATCCTGAGATAAAGGTTATCGGCACTGCCGGTCCTTTTTGCGAGGGTACCGATTATCGCGAAGGCTGGCGCATTGCCGATGAGTTGCATATACCTGTGATGGATGAGCACTATTACCAAACTCCCGGATGGTTTATCAATAATCAAAACTTTTACGATACCTACCGGCGTGACGGTTCTCAGGTATATCTTGGGGAGTATGCTGCACATCTGCCTGGCCGACCTAATAATCTGGAGACGGCACTCGCGGAGGCGCTCTATCTTACAGCAATAGAGCGGAATGGTGATATTGTAAAAATGACCTCTTACGCGCCTTTGCTGGCTAAAGAGGGGCATACTAACTGGAACCCTAATTTGATATATTTTAATAATGAGGAGCTGAAGACGACCGTTGGCTACGAGGTACAAAAGCTGTTTGGGAATAACCCGGGACAGGAGTATCTACCGATAGAGAAGTGGGTGTCGTCAGAGAAGGAAGAGTTACGTACGCGCATTGCCTGTTCTGTGGTTCGTATGGGGCAGACAATAAGCATCCGGCTCGTTAATTTAACACCTGTTCCTGTTTCGCTTTCACTTGAAGGCAACGGCGTAATCGATATAAGTGGAAAAGCAAGGATCACGACCTTGAGTGGCTCTCCCGCCGATAAGCGGGTGATACCAGTTCAGGAATCGAAAAATGCCGTGGACCTGTCTTCCATAGCTATGGAACCCTATTCGTTTAAGTTGATAAATATTTCTAAGTGATATGAGAAAGCCCGGAGCGCTATGGCATCGGTATTCTGACAAGCTTTTAGGTGCTTGCTCCGTAAGGCGGCTGTTGAGGTTTACCGCGACTATGATCGTGTTTATCAGCCTTGGGATGCTGAGCTCCTGTAGTAAAAAATTGACTCGTACGAAGCCTCCGGTAGACATTATGGAGCTTGGTGAAGGCTGGGCGTCCAATTCTGTCAATGCGGTGATTTTCAGGAAAAGTGCTATTACAAGCTTTCGGGACAGGCAATATGCGTCCTGGTATAACGCTGAAGGGTATGTGATGCTGGCTACGCGCAAGCTTCCTTCAAAAGTATGGACTGTTAAGCGTACTGAATTTAAGGGAAATGTTGCTGATGCCCATAATGCGATAAGTATCATGGTTGACGGGCGAGGGGTTCTCCATATGTCCTGGGATCACCATAACAATGCCTTGAACTACGCGCGTGCGCGTGTTCCCGAATCTATTGAGATGGGAGCGAAGGAGGTGATGACCGGCAGGGATGAGCGTTATGTAAGTTATCCGGAGTTTTACAGAATGCCCGATGGTTCCTTGTTGTTTTTCTATCGCAATGGCGGCTCCGGCAAGGGGGAGCTTGTGATGAACAGATACGATCTTAAGACCTCAGGCTGGCAGCGGCTGCAGAGCTCATTGATTGATGGCGAGGGGCAGCGCAGTCCCTACACGCAGACATGCGTAGATGCTAGCGGAATAATTCATATATCATGGGTGTGGCGGGAAAGTCCCGATGTTGCCAGCAATCACGACATGTGTTACGCGCGTTCCCGAGATGGTGGTAAAACCTGGGAGCGTTCCGATGGTACGCCGTACACCTTACCCATACGGGCGGCGAACGCAGAGTATGCACTTAAAATTCCGCAGAATAGTCAGCTGATAAATCAAACGTCTATGTGCAGCGACAGCGAGGGTAATCCTTATATCGTCAGCTACTGGCAGAAAGAAGGGCGCCCGCAGTATCAGCTGATTTATAAAGATTCAACATGGAAAACGCGCCAATTGGGCTTCCGTAAAGGGAACTTTAACCTAAACGGCATGGGTACCAAAAGTATCCCGATTTCAAGGCCTTTGGCTGTACTTTTAGAAAGACGGGGAAAGAAGACGCTGATTATGCTTTCCAGGGATGCTGAACAGGGCAATGTTTTGGAAGCATCCTGTCTTGACTTAACAGTAGGGCGACTTTCTAGTTCTACTCTTTATAGCAGTAACCTGGGAAGTTGGGAACCAACTATTGATCAGGGACGCTGGGACAGCCATAAAGTATTGAGCGTATTCCTCCAGCCGGTGCAGCAGCAGGATGCCGAGGGATTGAAAGCAACGCCGGCATCCAGGGTAAGTGTCCTTGAATGGAAACCCTAACAGGTGAGCCCTGTTTTTGTCGGATTGGTGCAAGAGCTATCTTTTTTTTGCGTTAATTTCAGTGGTGGTCATTATGTTTGGATGCAGGCTTTATGTTGCTCTGTAAGGTTGCCATGTTAAAGATCGCGTATCACCCCGTATATATCCATCCCTTGCCGCCCGGACATCGCTTTCCGATGCTGAAGTATGAACTTATCCCACTGCAGCTTATCCATCAGGGAGTAATTACGGAGAAGAATCTTTTTGCTCCCGGTACTGTTGATGAGCGGGATGTGTTGCTATGTCATAAGGAAGATTACTGGCGGCGTCTGCGGTCGTTGACCTTGACTGCCAAAGAGCAGCGGCGTACAGGATTTGTACTTTCGGAGTTATTGTTGCAACGCGAGCTATGCATCGCACAGGGAACTATAGATAGCGCGCTTTTCGCATTAGAGAATGGTCTGTCCTTTAATGTTGCAGGCGGCACGCACCATGCGGGTTCTGATTGGGGGGAGGGCTTTTGCCTGCTGAATGATCAGGCGATAGCCGCGGGTTATCTGCTGAAAAATAAAATGGCTTCTTCAATACTTATCATTGACCTTGACGTGCATCAGGGGAATGGCACCGCGGAAATCTTCAGCAACGACAAGCGCGTATTTACGCTTTCGATACATGGCCAGAAGAACTTCCCCTTTAATAAGGAGCAGTCGGATCTGGATGTGGGCCTTGATGATGATACGATGGACGCGGAATATCTCGATATCGTTAACAAAACGCTGGATACCGCTTTGGACGCGGCAAATCCTGATTTTGTATTTTACCTTTCTGGGGTGGATATCCTGTCAACAGATAAGCTTGGCCGAATGAAAATCTCGCATGAGGCTTGCCGCCGGCGTGATGAGCTTGTATTTAGCAAATGTCGTCAGCGAGGCTTGCCTGTGCAGGTGAGCATGGGTGGGGGATATTCCCCTGACATAAAGAATATTGTCGATGCTCATTGCAATACCTTTAAAGCAGGTATCGATAGCTATTTTTAGGGATTTCTCTGCCTTTTAGATCGGAATGAAGTTGACGCCTTCATTGAAACTTAACTTATATGGTGCTTTATGTTCATTTGCTCGCTTTAGATTTACACTGTTAGCTCTAATTACGCTAATAGAAATCACGCTAAACTCAAATGAAAAAGACCCGTATTCTTATCACGCTGCTCTGCTTTTTGCTAGGGCTCACCAGAACCTATGCTCAAAATGAGACGACCTCATCCCTCAATGGTCAGGTAATTGAAGCCGGCAAACCGTTTGCCGGCGCAACTATAGTAGCCATCCACTTACCCTCGGGTACGCGTTACAGTACCTCCTCTCGAAATGATGGCAGATACAACCTGCCGAACCTGCGTATCGGCGGTCCCTATCGTCTTATGGTTTCGTATCTGGGACGCGAAACGAGTAATGCTCAGGTTGAAAAGCTGGCATTGGGACAAACCGCAACGTTGAACTTCGAGCTTTCGGCAAATTCGCAGGTGCTGGACGATGCCGTGGTTGTGGGCACTCGACAAAGTAAAGTGTTCAACTCGTCGAGGACAGGGGCTCTGCAGAATATTTCGAGAACCGCCATGCAGAACCTCCCTACATTAAATAGAAGTTTTACCGACTTTGTGAAGCTTACCCCTCAATTTTCATTACAGTATGGTAATCCCTCGTTTGCGGGGCGCAGCAATCTGGCCAACAACTTCACCGTTGATGGTGCCTTATTCAACAATGCATTTGGTTTACAGGGGACAATCGGTAGTCAGACGAACTCGCAGCCAATAAACATGGACGCTTTTGAAGAGATTTCAGTGAATATTGCGCCTTATGACGTTAGGCAAAACGGTTTTACGGGAGCGGCGATCAACGCGGTTACACGAAGTGGTACCAACGAATTTCAGGGTTCTCTGAATTACTATTTCCGCGATCAGGACTTAGTGAGCGATTATAACTATGCGGGATTAAAGGCTCCTGTAAATAATTTTAGCTTAAAAGGGTATGGCTTTACTTTTGGAGGGCCGATTATTAAAAATAAGCTATTCTTCTTCGTTAGTGGTGAACTGGAGCGCCGTACAGATCCCGCGACTAATTTTGTTGCCTCCCGCGGAGGGAACACCGGTCCGAATGTTTCTACGGTATCGGCAGAAAAGCTGGATGAACTTGCTGTTTATCTGAAATCTTTAGGCTACGACCCCGGAAGTTATGAAGATTATCCTCTGGACACCCGAAGCGATAAATTCTCAGTGAAGCTTGATTATAATATTGACGCGAGGAATACCCTGAGCGCCAAGTATTTTTACTTTCGCTCGTACCGCGACATCCTGCCTTCGAATAGCGGTGCTCCAAAGAATAACAGGCAACCTTCAGCACTTGGTCTGCCATTTAGTTCTGCCGGGTATGGCATAAACAATAACATGGACAATGTGAATCTGGAATTACGTACCCGTTTCAATAGTAAGCTTGCGAACTCGCTGACCGTCGGCTATAACGCGATGGACGATTATCGTGAGTCGAAAGGCGGACAGCCTTTTCCTTTGGTAGATATAACAAATCCCGATGGTAGTAGCATGACGGCTTTCGGGTATGAGCCCTTTACTGCTTTTAATACGTTAAAGACAAAGGTTTTTCAGGTTACTAATAACCTGAATATTTACGCAGGCCAACATGAAATTACTGTAGGCGCCAATTTTGAAAACTATCGTACCAAGAACGGCTTCGCACCGAATTACTATGGAGCTTATACGTTTGGTAGTCTTGACGACTTTTATAACTCCGCGAGAAACGGAACATCGAATGCTTCAAGATATCAGATTCAGTATTCGGTAATGCCGGACGGCTCTTTCCCTTACGCGGAGATCAGCGCCAATATGTTCGGTGTTTACGCCCAGGATGCCTACTCTTTTAATAATAACTTTAAACTTACCCTGGGCTTAAGGGCTGATATTACAGCTGTTTCAACGCCAAATGACCTTGACAACGAACAGGTAAGAAATTTAACCTTCGATCAGGGAGAGCGTCTGGATGTATCGAGGTATCCCAAGACAGGGGTGCTGTTGTCGCCACGGGTAGGCTTCAACTGGAATGTAAATGGCAAGAATCAGACGCAGGTGCGAGGTGGTTCGGGAATATTTACCGGTCGTCCTCCATTGGTGTGGATATCCAATCAGGCAAGCAATAACGGTGTGATGTTTGGATCGGAAACCATCAACAACCCACAGAATCGTCCCTTCACGCCTGATGTAAACGCGTATAGAAATCTAAATAATGCTACCGCGGCAAGCAACGCGAGTTATAACCTGGCTGTTACCGACAGAGATTTTAAGTTTATGCAGATCTGGCGTAGTAATCTGGCGGTTGATCAGAAGTTGCCGGGAGGAGTTACGGCGACCTTTGAAGCCCTTTATTCAAAGGATATAAATGCTGTGTATTTTAGAAATGCGAATCTGAATACTGGAGATGGTAAAGCACTTGCCGGAGCGGATAACAGAATGCGCTATGCTACCCCGCGGATCTACGGATCGGCGACACCGACGCCTGCAAATCCTAATATTTCGGAGGCTGTGGTAATGTCGAACACCTCTAAAGGTTATAGCTATACTTTGACAGGGCAGCTCTCGAAAGAGTTTAAGGGCGGATTTTTCGCTAACGTGGGCTATACCTTTACCGACTCCCGGTCTGTAAATGACGGAGGAAGTATTGCTCAATCCATGTGGCGCGATCGTTACGTGTCGGGCAGCCCTAATACCAATGACCTCTCGTATTCAACTTATCTGGTGAGAAATCGCTTTATCGCGAACTTTTCATACCGGAAAGAGTATTTTAAGTCATTGGGTACTACATTCTCCTTATTCTATCAGTTGCAGGATGGACCTCGCTATTCTTATACTTATGGAGGCGATCTAAATAATGATGGTTTGTCGGGCAACGACCTGATCTATATTCCAAGGGCTAAGGATGAGGTTGTGCTGGTAGCTGACAATGCACAGGATTTGCGCAGTCCTGATCAACTTTGGTCGCAATTAAATGGGTATATCAACCAGGATAGTTATCTGAACTCCAACAGAGGCGGTTATGCAAAGCGTAATGGACTGGTTGGTAAGATGATCGGCACCATGGATATGCGTATTGCACAGGATGTGTTTGTTAACACTTCACGCAAAAGACATCAGTTTCAGGTGACCTTTGATATATTCAACTTCGGAAATATGATTAACAAAACCTGGGGAGTCGCGCAATACGCCAACAGAGCCAACGGCATCCTCAATTTCAAAGGTCTGAATGCTGAAGGTAAGCCTACTTTCTCATTGCCATATCTTGACAATGCCAATCAGATACCGCTTACAAGCACTTTCTCCAATAATGTGGATGAGAGTTCACGCTGGCGCATTCAAATTGGCTTACGTTATCGTTTCAATCAATAAAAGAAGTTATTTTTGCTACCCCTCCTGTTGAGAATAGGAGGGGTATTTTAATTTACCGTAATGAAGTTTTTCTTTTTAATATTCCTATCACTTTTCGTCTGTTCCGGCTTATCTGCGCAACAGTTTGATCTCGTGCCGCTTGGCGTACTTGGCGGAGAGCATGAAGATAATCTTTCTTCCTATTTGTTATCGGTTCATGGTGATGATAGATATCTGTGCTTGGACGCCGGAACGATAAACGCGGGATTGCGAAAGGCCATCATGACGAAGAGTCTTAAGGGGGGGCAGGAGGATCTATTGAAGAATAATATCAAAGGATATTTTATCTCTCACGGCCATCTGGATCACCTTGCGGGATTGGTGATGAACTCTCCGGCAGACGCGCCAAAGAATATTTACGCCATAGCCCCTGTTATTGAAATCTTTAAGTCGCATTATTTTATCAGCAGCACCTGGGCAAACTTTGCCGATAGTGGCGAGCAACCTGCAATCAATAAATATCACTATGTTCCCCTGACACCCAAAACGCCGGTGCCAGTGGAAAATACCCCGTTCCGTCTGACGGCCTATGAATTGAGTCACGTCAACCCATACCTTAGCAGTGCCGCGTTAGTGAGTGCCGGAGAAAATTATATTCTTTACCTTGGTGATACCGGTGCTGATCGCATTGAGCGTTCAGAAAAGCTCGGTGAATTGTGGCACGCTGTAGCGCCGTTGATACGTTCAGGAAATCTTAAGACAATAATGATTGAGGTTTCTTTCCCCAACAAACAGCCAGAAAAACTGCTTTTTGGGCACCTGACCCCAGCTTTGTTAAATGAAGAGCTTGCTAAACTTGCCGCGGCGCTGGGTACCTCAAGCTTAAAGGGGGTAACCGTAGTCGTTACGCACAGAAAGCCACCGATTCAGAATGTAAAGCTTATCTCCGAGGAACTGCTAAACAAGAATCCACTGCAGGTAAATTATGTTTTTCCTGAACAGGGGCGCAAAATTGTATTGCCCTAAATGTTTCTCTCCGCTTCGATGGTACTATGTTCGTCAGGAGCATGTTCCATTATTCGTGTCGACCGCTTGTAATAAGACTCCGAAGGTGCCCAGGGTTTGTCTGTAGTTGATACTTTTGATAATTATACAGAGACCTTTATGAGATTGAGTGTTAAAATTGTGAGCATCCTGATGCTGACAGCATGTTTTGTGTATGCTGCAGATGCACAGCCGGGGAAGTATATTTTGATGTTGTCAAAAGCGGAGCATAAGATGTTTGTCCTCGATTACACAACACTCGCACTGATCACGAAAATTCCTGTGGGTATTGACCCTCATGAAATAGCAACTAGTCCCGATGGGCATACCGCGTATGTTTCTGTGCCCATTTTAAATGGAAGGGGGCATGAGATTAACGTTATTAACCTCCGGAAACTAATTCCCGAAAAAACGATAGATACTGCGCCCTTCTATACGCCACATGGATTAGCATACGTACATGACAAGCTTTGGTTTACCGCGCAGGGCTCAAAAGTCGTGGCAACATACTCACCCTTACGAGGGGAGATCTCTGAAGTTTTTGGGACGGGACAAGATTTTACTCATCTTTTGCAGGTTAGGGAAGATGGTCGCCGCTTTTATACTACCAATGTAGAATCAGGCACCCTGAGTATTTTCGAACTTTTAACCCTTCCTCCGTATATGCCACCCACGGGTGTAGTTCCACCAACAGCGAAGCCACGTACCGAATGGCGACAAACGCTCGTTTCTGTTGGTCGCGGAGCCGAGGGGTTTGATATTTCTGCCGATGGCAAAGAATTATGGACTGCCCGTCCGGATGGCTTTGTGCTCGTTGTTGACTTGCAGAGGAAGGCTGTTGTCGACTCTATAAATACGGGGATAGCCGGTTTGCATCGATTGAAAATTACGCCTGATGGTAGGAGCGTATGTGTCGTCAGCGTAAAAACCGGAGATCTTCTTTATTATGACCGGATGCAGCGTACACTTGAGAAGCGCGAGCAGGTAGGGCGCGGCGCCGGCATCTTCATGGACGCTGAATCTGGCAGAATGTTTATTTCGTGTACACCGGATAACTACGTTCTCGTTATCGACCTAAAGACAAGAAGGGAGATTGGTCGCCTTCCTATCGGGCGTCCTGATGGCGTAAGCGCGGTAACCGTACAATAATTACCGGGTTCTAATGCTCCGTTCAGGAACCTTATTTTAAGTGCTGTTGAGGGGTGGCACCCATAGTGAGTTTCATGCTGCCGCCTCGTACAATGTCGGCAAAGGCAATCGCTGGCGATCTTAATTTATTCCCGTCTTTTTGTACCGACTGCAAATAGTTGTTTTTGTCGCTGTTGTTTTCTGTTTCGATCACGAATTCCTTTCCCGTATAGTATTTATCGTTCAACGTAATTGTTATTTTTTTAAATAAGGGACTGCCGATCTGAAATTGCGGATTGGGGCCTGTTAGTCCCCTGACATCAAAAATGCCCATCGCTGACATCACATACCATGCTCCCAGTTGTCCCTGATCCTCATCCTGCCCATATCCGTATCCGTGCAGAGCCTCCGTTCCATAGAATTCATTGCAGATGCTGCGAACCCATTTCTGGCTGAGATCCGGCCGGCCGGAGAAATTGAAAAGCCAGGAAACATGTAAGTTCGGCTGATTGCCATGATTGTAGCGCGCATGCACGCCCGCAAATGCGTCGACCGTTCTTCCTCCTCCGAAGACATCTTTTTGAGAGAGAAGAAAAATGCTGTCGAGGCGCGTGTTGAATAGGGATTTGCCAATTTTATGGACCAGTTTCTCTGGCTCATGAGGGACGTAGAACGTATATTGCATCGCGTTTCCCTCCTGAAAGCCCTCCCATGGTGCCAACGGCTTAAATTCTTTGATAAAATTACCGTCGGCCATACGGGGTCTTATAAGTTTGGTCGTAGGGTCGAAAAGCTTCTCCCAATTATTTGCCAGGGCAGAGAGACGCAGGTAGTCGCTTTGCTTTTTTAATTGTTTGGCGAACTGCGCTACGGCGTAGCTGCTAAAAGCATACTCCAGGGTATGGGAAGCTCCGAATACCGAGCCTTCCTGCTGCCTGGTAACAAAGTGATCGTTCGACGGAATATACGGACAATAGCCGCGCTCCAGGAAGGGCTTCATGTCTGCTTTTCCCGCGCCGGCGGGGCGCTTCTGCCATTGAAGCTCATTTTTCAACGCTGCCTGATAGGCTTCGTTAACATTGTAGTCGCGGATGCCGCAGTTGTATGCCGCGGCAATGGCAAGTCCGGTGAAGTTGGTGCCTACGCCTGATACGTATTTGCTGTTGGCAATGCCGTCGCCAAGCCATCCGGTTTCTTTATAAACCAGCAGTTGGCTCTGCACCCAGTCTGAATAATACTCAGGAAAGGCTATCGCCCAGAGTTGCGTCAGATTCCAAAACGCGCCCCAGATAGCGTCGCTGTTGTAGTATTGATGCCGTGGGCGCCCGGTGGCATCCTTGTCGATATATTTTATGGTTCCATTGTTCGCAGGGTATGCTCCGTTGACGTCGTTCACAAGGCCTCTGCCCAATAGCGCATGGTACATACCTGTATAGAATTTTATTTTATTACTGTCGGCGCCACCGCTTACATGAATTCTGTTGAGGTGCTCGTTCCATATCATCAGGGCATTCTTTTGAGCTTCTTCAAATGAAACGCCGGCGGCTTCGCTTTCGTAATTGAGCTTTGCATTCTCAATGGAAGTGTATGACTGGCCTAGCTTAACCGTGATCTGTTCCTGTGCGCTGGTGTGATATTTCAATGCCATGCAGGCTCCAGATCCACGAATAGACGTGCCCCTATAGGCTCGTTCTCCTCGTTTGAATATGCTGACAGTCTTTGCCGGTTTGCTAAGGCGGGCGTAAAAGTACATGGATACTCGTGCTCCGGGTTGGTAGCGTTTCACATACTCCGGCAGCGTTGTTACATAACCCTGAACGGTACTGTCATTGACCATATCGATAGATGCGTCGAGCACCGCGCCACTCTCGCCAAGACGATTGCCAATATCAAAGATGATCTGAGATTGCGCTGACTTAGGAAAAGTATATCGTTGATATCCCACTCTTTTGCTCGCTGTGAGCTCTGCTGTTACACGATATTTGTCGAGCAGCACCCGATAATATCCTGCTTCCGCATGTTCGTTAACTTTTCTAAAAGAAGAACGATAGCCACTATTTACACTATCCAGCTTTCCAGGACTTGTTTGTAATTCGCCGCAGATAGGCATCAGCATGATTCCTCCGATTTGGAACTCATGGAAACATGAAAATCCCTCTATGGAACCATGTCTGTCATCATAGCCTACAGCCTCCCAGCCTTCGATGTTGCCGTACGATCCGTTTGTTGATGGTGCTAGCTTGGCCATGCCGAAGGGAACTGCCGCCGGAGTGTAGTGAAACCATCGGCAATGTACCGTGCCTATATTGGGCTTTACATAGTCTGAAAGTCTGTCGTTAGTGTTATCGCGAATCCCAATACAGGCGGTAAGAGCACTTATCGCAAAAAACAGGATAGCTATTGTGGCTTTGCTTTTCATTGTCGTCTGATCAGATTATTGGGCCTGGACATGAGCACTATCTTGAACGACAGGCATCTTAAAACTTATTACAGCGATGGTAAGCAAGGCTGCCAGTATCACGATTAATCCGACGTCAAAATTACTGACGTCAGCGAGTAAACCCTGAAGGGGCGACAGCAGCGCGCCGCCGGATATTCCCATGACCATTAATGCTGAGATTTCATTGCTGTGTTCCATATCTTGTCGCATCGCTAAGGTGAAAATAATGGGGAAGATGTTCGCGCAGGCGATGCCAATGACGATTATTAGGATTATAAGCATCCATAATGACGAACACAGCAATAGGCCGGCAAAAGCAAGTACAGCTACAACAATACTCATCTTCAGCAGGCGCACAGGGGAGTATTTTATAAGAAGGAATGCTCCCGCAAGAGTACCAATAGTGCGCGCGGCGAAGTATAGGCTTGTTCCTAATGTCGCTTTATTCAGAGGAAGATGAGTCCTTTCCATAATTAGCTTTGGAATGGACGTGTTCAATGCTACATCAATGCCGACAATGAGAATGATCACAATTGAACATAGCGCGAGATATCGATTTTTTAACAAGGCCAGTACTGATCTCAGTGTTGATTCTTGCTGACTTGAGGTATTGCTTTCCTTTGCGCTGTTTATCAACAGAAAAGTACATGTTGTTATCACACAGAAGTATAACACGAATATTAGTCGCCAGTTGCCTAAAAAACTGGCGGCCATCCCGGTGAGGATAGGACCCATGAACGAAGAGATAGCCTTAATAAACTGACCCAACGTGAGCGTGCTGGCCAACTTGTCTTTGCTGACTACGGAGGCCATCCAGGGACTAATAGCTACCTGTAGTACCGTATTTCCGATGCCAAGTAAGGCGAAGCCGCTGAGGGCGGCGGCATGGTTGTGAAACAAGAACAGCACCACCATCGCTGTCGCGGTGATCAGAAATGAAAGGGCAACAGTTTTCTTCCTTCCAAATCGTCCAAGGAGTAGCCCCGTAGGCAGAGAGCATACTGCAAACCAGAGGAATACAGCCATGGGCAACAGATTGGCCATCGACTCCGATAGCTTAAAATCTTGCTTCACATAACTCGTAGCAACTCCCACAAGATCTACAAAGCCCATTACAAAGAAGCTTAACATTACCGGTACCATTACCGGCAAGTACTTTAGGATTTGGCGTTTCATTGGTTTATTGGTTGTGTTTTCTGATGCTTTTCTAAATCCTCACCGATGCTTTTACTGTAATGCAGGTCTTTCCCTGCGACAGTCCGACGGGTGTAATGGTGTATTCGCCGATAGCTGCCGGGATAATAAACGTTTCAGCATAGCGGAAGACCGTAGGCTCGAAATGTCCTTCCGGACTTTCTACAATTACCTCCTCGCCCTCAACAAGATTTAAAACGTTTACGCTTTCATCCGTGAAGTGCCTCACTTGCCCGGTGAATGTATGACGCCGAACCTCAATGAACTCATTCCTGTGAAGTCCCGTGCGCTCTTCTTTCCATCCTTGTCCGCTGGCGACCTCCTCAAAACGATTCACGAGGTGCTCCAGTGCATACTTCGTATTCCTTTCGCCGTTTATCACATGCTTGCCTCGTTGTACATTGATAGGACGTGGCTTGCCGTCAAGCCCCAGACGTTGCCAGTCCCACAGCTTGAAGGTGAAAATGTTGGGCGTAGCACTTATCTCCAATACCAGCGCTCCGGCGCCGGAACAATGAATAGTACCTCCGGGAATCAGGAAATGATCATGTTTCCTCGCCGGAAATTTGTTTACATATTTGTCAGCCTCAAAACCTGAAACCCCATCTTCAGCACGCTCAAGATCCTCTATAAGTTGTGCTACCTTCACATCCTCCTTCAATCCCAGGTACACTTCCGCTCCCTCTTCAGCATCCAGGATATAATAACTTTCATCCTGAGTGTATGGAAGCCCGAAGTGTTCCCTTGCGTAATGTGTGTCGGGGTGCACCTGTAAGCTTAAATTGCCGCCGCCAACAGTATCGAGAAAGTCGAAACGTATCGGGAAATCCTTACCAAAACGGGCTTCGACAGGCGCTCCCAATAATGCGGTACTTCTTGTATAAACGAGATTTACAGAGGGCATTTCAAAAGATTCCCCCTGCACCTGGAGCAAGAGGCTGTTTTCTTCAGGTACGCAGTCGAAACACCAGCCGTAATTAGAGGTCTTCTTGTCCAGATCCATTACTGTTTTCATCCATTGTCCGCCCCAGGGCGCGGGATCAAAGAATGGAACAACTCTGAAGGGGGAGGAAGCGGCTTTATCCATCGCCCTTTGAAACGTGTCCTTGTCAATCAGTTTTGGAAAATTTTTTCTTACCGTCTCAAGCCAGTAGTCAACATGGTCATAGATCTCCCTCTTATGGCGATCCAGAACACGCCAATCGTTAAAATATCCTCTTTTGTATTGTAGAGAAAAAGCTTCCTTGCTGTTGTCTATTCCTATGCCACGCGCCTCACATCGACGCATTCGTTGAATGATTTCCCAACGCGGCATATCTGCGTACACGATCGTTCCCTCATTGCATACTAGCTGAGCCCCCATGCCGATCACTAATATTCTTCCCTTGGTTTCATGAATCGCTTGCCGGGCAGCAAGCAATTTTTTCCGGTTGAAATACTCAGGAAGCGTAATGTTGGAAAGATATCCAAATAAGACATCATCTGTGATAAAACGATCGGTCAGACTTCTTACTTCCTCTACAGAAATAAGAAGATCTCTGGTGTCAATGATGAGTTCCGGATTTAAGACGCTGAAAGTATCGATCAGCTGATCGTAGTTTACGCCTGTATAGCCATCAACGATCAGCGGTCGTCCCGTGTCAAATTCTTTTGATAGTTTTTCAAAGATGGCGTCCCATCCTGAGGCAATAAAGCCATTTACAGCAATAGCAGGATATTTATTATAGGTCATCGTTACCTTAGTTTGTTTGAACGAGTGCTTGGTTTTGTTTTTTGAATGTTTGAACATTCTGTCATGCGAAGATAGATGATCTAATGTTTTATCCGGTATTTTTTTTATAATTGTTTTGAATGATGAATTGGAATATCGATCATACAAGCAACATTCCTCTGCACAAGCAGGCGGAGGCACTTCTCCGGAATCTGTTAAATTCAGATGAATACCAGGAAGGAAAGTATCTTCCCACAGAGGTAGATTTGTCTGAACAATTAAAGATTTCCCGTAATACCTTACGACAGGCCATTAACACACTGGTGAACGAAGGCCTCTTACTACGTAAAAAGGGTGTGGGTACCCGCGTGGTGAAAACAAAAGTAATCAGCAGGGCGGGCAATTGGATTAGCTTCTCCGAAGAGATGCGTTTGTCGGGCATTGATATCCGTAATTTTGAACTACAGATCTTTCGTCAGGAAGTATCGTCAGAGGCCGCAGTTTTCTTCGATGCGCAGAAAGCTTCCAAAGTCATGCGTTTAGAACGTCTGCGAGGAAAGCAGGAGTACCCCTTTGTATACTTTATTTCAGAGTTTGCTCCCTGGATACCCTTATCGGCATCTGAGGATTTTAACCGGCCCCTATATGAAATCCTTGAGTCTGAGTATGGAATTATCGCCGCTACCTCGCGGGAGGAGATCAGTGCCACCCTTGCCGATGCATTTATTGCTTCAAAGCTCGAAGTTAAAGTAGGAGACGCCGTGCTTTTAAGGAAGCGATATGTGTTTGACACAAAAGACAGACCTGTAGAATATAACGTAGGGTTTTATCGCGCGGACGCTTTCACCTATACTTTGGAGAGTAAGCGCTCTTTCTGAGAAAAAGGGAACGTTTTAACCGGTTTTTAAACCTGGCCGGTAAAAATGATGATATATACTGAGTTTTGTTTGTTACAAGTCCCTTCATTTTGCGTCTTATATGCAAAGCTCTTCCTGATATGAAAATACGTATTACCTGCCTATTTGTACTTTTCTTAATATGCTGCAATTTTCTTTATGCTCAAGGTATCCGTGGTACCATCAAAGGCAATGACGGCACCGTATTGCCCTTTGCATCGGTCTATATCAGTTCTTTAAATACCGGAACTACCGCTAATCAGGAGGGTAAGTATGAGATAAAAGTGAGCAGGGGAAAGTATCTGGTGCGGGTGCAAAATATAGGATACAAAAGCGTTGAAGCGGAGGTGTCGGTCGGAGATTCCTGGCTTGATAAAGATTTTACGCTCAGTGCGCAGGGGTACATGCTTGAAGAAGTCAAGGTGGGCAATCAGCGCAAAGAGGATTTTGCCTATACCATTATGCGTAAAGCGATAGCGAAGAAAAAGTATCGCTTGCTGCAATGCGATAGTTACCAGATGAAGGTATACATCAAGGGTACCGGCGAGTTAACAAAGGCGCCTTTTTTTCTTAAGAACAAGTTGAAGAAGGAAGGTCTCAATCTTAATGAGGCATATACTACAGAATCCGTAAGTCAGATTACCTTTGCACAACCCAATAAAGTTGACGAGAAGGTAATTGCCATACGTACCAAAGGTACGGATAACAGCGGCGTCTCTCCGTCATTATTCATTCAGCAGAGCTTTTACCGCGATAAGATTGCTGGCATCATATCTCCCTTCTCTAATTCAGCATTTAGATGGTATCGCTTCACCTACGAGGGAAGTTTTACGGAAGGTAGTCACGAAATAAATAAGATCAGAATCACTCCGCGCTCCCGCGGCGACAATGTCTTTGAGGGATCAATTTATATTGTCGACGGTCAATGGGCAATCCATAGTCTGGATCTAAAGACCAGCATTATGGGATTTCCTATTTCCTTAAGGCAGAACTATGCGGAGCTGGCAAACGATGTCTGGCTTCCGGTGACCCTCCGCTATCAGTTTTCCGGAACGGTATTAGGCTTTCAGGGACATTACAATTATCTGGCTTCTTGTCGCGATTATAAGTTGAAGTTAAACAAAGATCTATTGATAAAAGCTGAGCTTGTTGACGAGAAGGTTGAGACTGCGCCCGAGGAGATTGCCGCGTTAAGGCAAAAGCCGGGAACGGCGCCGGCGTCGCTTGTTCCGTCAAATGCGAAGATGAGCCGCCGTCAGTTTTATAAGATGATGGATGATTATGAGAAGCAGGAAAAGAAAAGTAAGAATCAGGATGAGCAACTCCTGAAAGAGCGCTCTTTCAGTACAGATAGCAGCGCCACTAAGCGCGATTCTTCGTATTGGGATGAAGTAAGGTCAATTCCGCTTACGCAAAAGGAACAGAATGGCTATCGGAGGGACGACTCACTGGCGTTGATTCAGGCTGCGAAAATTGCCGGGAAAGATAGTCTTAAGGTTATTAAAAAGCGCACATTTAATCCTGCGGATTTGCTTTTCGGAGGACAGTATAATCTTGCCGTAAATACTCGCCTTAGCATAGCTCCCACAATTACGCAAACGTATTTTAACACCATGGAGGGCTTTAATGTTAATCTGAGCGCGGTGCTTACGCATCAATATGATAGCTTGCGGAAAAAGATATCTTTCTCCCCTGCGTTGAGATACGGCTTTTCCAGTCGTGATGTATATGCCAAAGCGGCGCTTAGCTACGCCACTAAGAGAAATACATTTAGCATTGCGGGAGGCGACTTCATTGAGCAGTTCAACAGCGAGGATCCTATAAATCAGCATATCAATACGCTCAGTTCTCTTTTATTTCGACGTAATTTTATGAAAGCTTATGAGAAAGAATATCTGGACGCCTCATGGAAGTACAGACCTTCGGCCTTCCTGCATTTAAACGTTCGTGCGGAGTGGTCGCAGCGTAGTCAGTTATCCAACACCTCCGATTATAGTTTCTTTTATAAGGATTCCAGGGAGTATAGCTCTAATAATCCGGATAACATTGAATTGGCCGATGCTTCCTTTGCCAAACATCAGGCGCTCAGCTTACAAGCTTCAATGAGTTATAGACCATGGCCTCGCTATCGCGTATATAACGGTAAGCGCATTGCCTTGCCAGAGCTATCTCCGGAGTTTACGCTCAACTATAAAAAGGGGATTAAAAACCTGTTGGGTAGCGATGTTGATTATGATCAGCTCGAATTAGGAATGAAGCATACGCTTAGTGTGGGAGCTGGAAATAAGCTTGCTTTTGAATTGTTGGGAGGTTCCTTCCTAAATAACGATAAGATGTATTTTATGGATTTTAAGCATTTTGAAGGAAACAGGACATTCCTCAGTAGCTTACGTCCTGCCGGAGCCTTCCGGCTGCTTGATTATTATAAATACAGTACACGTGATTCTTATCTCTCAATGCATGCTCATTATCAATTCCGCAAGTTCCTCTTAACGCGCATTCCGGAAGTTCGCTATCGTGGTATCAGGGAGAATGTATTCGTCAATTATTTGAAGACTACGCACTCACCGAATTATTATGAACTGGGATACTCTTTAGATAATGTCTTTCGCATATTCCGTATAGAAGTAGCATCCTCCTTTACGAATGGAAACTATCGCGAAACAGGCTTTCGCATAGGTATAGCTACCATCTTTAGTTTTGGTGATAACTAAGAGAGTTGTGCGCTCTTAGTTATCACCAAAAGTCTTTACCTGTCTATACGGTATAGTCTTCCTCCATCTGTTACGGCATAGAGCGCCTCGTCCTTCCCCTGCACAATGTCGCGGAAGCGTTGATTTTCAGATGCAAGCAGTCGCTCTTCACCAATGACCTTGTTGTCTTTAATCTGGAGACGCACCACATGGGTAGCGCTTAAGGAGGTAACAAAAAGATTGTTCTCCCATTCCGGAATCCGCGATCCTTTATAGAAAGTCATGCCACTTGGGGAGATCACGGGATCCCAATAGTAAACGGGTTGTTCCAGTCCCTGAGAGACCTGGATAGCATTGCCGATAGGCTGTCCGCCATATTCAATGCCGTAAGTTATGGTTGGCCAGCCATAGTTTGCTCCCGGAACCACGCGATTTATTTCATCGCCGCCGCGAGGGCCATGTTCGCTGGCCCAAAGCTCGCCCGTAGTGGGGTGGAAGGCCATACCCTGCGGATTTCTATGTCCTATGCTGTATAGTTCGGGCAGGCCGCCGCTGAATGAAGGGTTACCCGCGGCAGCAGCGCCACTGGTAGTTATGCGCAGGATCTTCCCCAGTCCTGAGCTTACAGATTGCGCGGAGGGGCGGGTAGCAAGAATAGATCGTTCACCGGTGCTGATCAGAAGGTTGCCGCTCTTGTCGAAAAGAATCCTGCCCCCATAATGCGCGGTACTGTTGGCCGCCGGATTGGCCCGATAGATGATACTTGCGTTTTCAATTTTTCGTTCATCATCAGATAGTCGGCCCTTAGCTACGGCCGTCAGCGTTCCTCCGGTGGTGTTCTCTGAAAATACCCAATATACCATCCTGTTACTGTTAAAGGCCGGATCTACACATAGCCCTAGCAAGCCTCCCTGACCCGAGGCGTTCACGGCAGGAAGTCCTGTTATCGCCGCACTGGCAACTCCTTCAGTGGTAAGTAACCGCATTGTGCCGCCTTTCTCCGTAATCAGCAGCCTGCCATCAGGAAGCACAGTAATACCCCAGGGAGATGCAAGGCTGGAATTGATAACTTTACCTTGATACGCCATGGTTGTACGCATGCCGTTCACCCTGGTTTGCCCTGTAAAAGCGGGCTTGTAAGTAGTGTTTGCCGCCTCGGTTTCTACGGGAGGCTCCGTTGCCGGATTGGGTTCCTCATTGTTTTCCTGCGCCTTACTGCATGCCGTTAACAGGCAATATATAATTAGGCTTGCTGTGATCATCTGCACTCTCATAATCTTTCTGTTTGTTGGTTAAGCATTTGTATGATAACATGGTTTTATTACGAATAGTTTGATAATCAGAGATTTGTTTAGATGGGAGAGCGGCGCCTTTTATCTCGCAGATCAATATATAGAATCGCAAGTTCAGTAAAGCTAAAGGTGCCACGATATTTCTAATTAGACGCGCTAGCTACAGATTCGTTAAAGTTACCGCCCCTATTCTCGCCAGTTAAAACTAAAGGGTGTCTATTTCTTTTTGGTTTAATAATTTGAAGTTTTTTATTGAAACGTAAGCATGTTTTATAGATAAATGAAGTTTTTAGTTCGTTTATTATCAGTGGATTGTGGTTTGTTTTTGAAATCGTTAAATCAACATATGTTTTTTTTCGGAAATGACCCATCGAGCTCAGGAAAGGAAAGACTTCGCCTGTTCATCAGTCGGCGCTGGTGGAACTTCCCGCGATGCCCTGCCCCGGATCCTTCGGTACGACTACTACCTACCAGGTTCGAGTCTGACTCGAGACTGCTTCGTACCAGACAGCACTGGTCATCGACATTTCATGGGCATTTCATCGACANNTCTCGAGTCTGTTCTGAGTCAGTCTCGAACCAGGTAGGTAGCAAGGGAGGCAAAAGGGAGGGCAGGTGTGTGACTTGAGTGGAAGATATCTGGATGCTTTTATGTGACATTCTGCGACATGGTAGGACAGTTCTTTATCCTTGCTGACTGGCAAGGTTAGCTGCTGTCGGGAAGGATCGTCATAAAGAGGATAATGTTTTTTTTGAGCTAGAGGAATTCGAATATTGAAGAGCTAAGTAACTAAAAGATAGGGTCTTGACTGGCGAAAAAGATTGTTTCATCTTTGTTCTGTCAGCGCTGCATACCGGTACCCATTGTAGCTTGTCTGGCAAGGTAAACTCCGATTCGCCGGGAGGGTTCGGGCGGCACAAGAATTTAATTCTATCGTTATGGCAGCAATTTCAAAGGGCGTGAAAAAGCGGTTTTGCAGATGAGGACGCTTGTGTAAGATCAGGCGCAAAAGACCAAAAGGTCTTGGTAACAGGGAGGGTCTGGAGCCAGAGAGGTATTGAGGTATGACCATCTTCGGGAGCGAGCTTACACCGAAGGAGGTTGCGGACGGCAGGTACCACTAAGCAAGGGAGTGTTATTGACAAGGGTGTAACGTGTATTTACGAGCTAAGGGAAGGGCTTTACCTTAGGAAGTAAATCATAAAAATCCTTAAACTGTCGCTGTCGACAGAGCGTTCCGATTTAAAGAAAGTCGTTGAATTAAGAGTTTCAACACCTTCAGCGCATAATTCGTTATCCTGCTTGAACAATGGTAATTGATAGCATCCTTTTCTATTCCTCATCGGGATCGACAATTTTCTTTCGGAGTCTAAGAGGAGAATAGCCATGGATTTTTTTGAAAGCACTGCTGAAGTTCGAGCTGTTCTGATATCCCAGTCGGAAGCTGATCTCCTGGATAGACATTTTTGTGTCACGCAGATAATCCCGCGCCAGATCCATGCGTAACGTCTGCTGATATCCAAAGATGGTGTTGCCAATCACGGCTTTAAAATCTTCTTTAAGCTTCGTTTGGTTTACGCCAGTCCTGCGGGCAAGCTCAACAATCGTTATTGGCGAATCGATGTGTTGGCGCAAAAGAGCGGCCGCCCATTTGACGCGTTCCACATCCGAGTTATTCATCGACGTGTTTCGTTTTTCGTCGGAACCGGAATAAAGAAGGGCTAATAGCTCGTATGTTTTTGACTCTAAATAGATCTTTCTGGTCAATCCATCGTACCGGCAGTTCCTCATGTCTTGAATGGCCGAATAGATTTCCGGAGAAATAGCAATATTGTTCTTCCACAGCTTATCAGCCCGGTCGTTGTATATAGACGAAAGAAATGTATCCAAACGCTTCGACTCTCCCTGATATTGGGACAACATGGATACGGGAACGTGTATATCGAATGTCTGATAGATTTTTCCTTCTCTGAATAGTATCTCGGCCTGATTGTCGTCTGCGGGAAGGAAGCTTATATTACCGGAATTACCGACACTACTCAACTGTTGTCCCCGTTTGTCTTTGTAAAAGATAGGCTCTTCGGAAAGGTTGAACTGTAGTTCCAGCAGCTGTGATTCTCCCTTGCCAGCGATGATCACGTCATTATGCATATGGTAGCGGCTCTGGAACACGGATACACCGGCGCTCAGTGACTGTTCCACAAAGGTCATTTCCCCTTTGGGCATTCCCAGATTCACTTCCTGAACTCCAGCATGCGAGTCCGTGATACTTTGCATGTCTGCCATCATTAGCAGGTCGGCGAAATCGCTGTTTTCAATCCTGAAACCCATGTAATACTTCTAAATTCATAACAAAGACTTCCGTATTCATAAAAACCCTCTTCAGGAATAGAATACTTTTGCCGCGTAAAAATAATTTGTAATTAGTATAAATAAAGCACGTGACAGGTAAATATTTCATCATATTCGCTCTTCTTCTGTTAAATTCAGTCCTTTTTGCTTGTCCTGTTCATATCAGGGTAAGTAACCTGGAGGGGCGTTTCATGGGCAATATCGCTGTTTACGTGAAGAATATTTCCGTAGGCACCACGAATGCTCAGGGCCTGGCCATTATAGATTTAAATAGCGGCAAGCATCATATAGCGCTCAAAAGTGGGGATTTTATTATAAAAGATTCGGTAATAAATGTAAACTGCTCGGACCACATAGGGGAAGTAAAGTTTGTTATTGATCCGGCAATTCAGCGCTCATCTTCATTAAATGAGGTCACCATAAGCACTATGACGCAACGTCAGGCTATCAATGTATCTCCATTTTCTGTACAGACCATTGATCTGAAGACCGAATATAGTAAGGGAGGAGATCTTGGTGAAGTTCTTAACCGGGCCACGGGAGTAAAGTTGCGTAGTGATGGGAATATCGGCGCTCCGGTGCAAATAAATCTGGGAGGCTTACAAGGGAAGGCTGTCCGCTTGTTTAAAGATGGCATTCCGATAGAACTGTTTGGACATGGCTTCAATCTGGGAACCATCCCAACGAATATGCTTGAGCGCGTAGAGATATATAAAGGGGTTATGCCTTTATATCTGGCGTCTGACGCGCTGGGGGGCGGCATAAATCTCGTATCCAGAAATGCAACTAAGGATTATGCTGAGCTATCTTATGAATTATCGTCTTTTAATACGCATCGTGCCACGGCGAATGTATTGTGGTTTGCTCCCGATAAAGAGTTTTATGCCGGCACAAACAGTTCCTTTAATTATTCGGACAACAGCTACAAAGTGCATGCGCCTTTCGTTGACCAAAATACCAGTGTCACCACTTTCCGAAATGTGCCCCGCTTTCACGACGCCGTGCGTTCCGTATATGCGGAAGGTTTCCTGGGATTTAAAAATAAGTCGTGGCTCGATGATCTTCGCCTTACGCTCATACATTCAGCATTCTACAAGGAAATTCAGCATGATGCTAAGATGGATAAGGTTTACGGGCAGGCATTTTCGCGGGAGAAGAATTATACCGCGATGCTTAATTATCGGAAAAGCTTCCTTGATGATCGACTGAATGTTAATTTTTTAGGTAGCTACAGTTATTTCAAAACCAAATTTATTGATACCGCCACGGTGAGATATGACTGGGATGGCCATATTATTGGGAGAAATAAACGACCGGGGGAGATAAATCTCGGAAATAATCAGGCTCTTGATTATCGATTCCTGTCGGGGCGTTTTAACGCTTCCTATAAGATCAACGAGCACCATACGCTCGATTTTAGCGAACTCTACTACCGTCAGAACAGAGAGGGGAGTGATCCATTGGGGGCGATAACGGCTATTGAACGCATCGATGTGCTAACGGTTCCGGCTGTTTATCAAAAGAATAATCTCTCATTGGGACTTAGGTCTTTGTTTGCAGGAAAGAGTATTGAGAGTATCGTTGCTCTGAAGTATTATCAGTTCAACACAACCGGGTATACTACCGATAATTTTGGTCTGGGCTGGCGTTCAACGAGTAAGGGCGATCAACTGGGATATCTGGGCGGCTTGCGCTGGACCCGCGGAGATTTTATGACTAAGCTTTCCTATGAATACGCGACACGTTTGCCTGATGAGTATGAAGTTTTTGGCGACGCGCGCCTTGTGAAGGAAAACATGGAGCTGAAGCCGGAGAAAAGTCACAACCTCAATCTTAATGCTCAGTATTTCCATAGGGAAGGGAACCGCTCTTTGAGCTTATCGGGAAGCTTGTTCTACCGGAGGGTTAAAGACATCATCTTTTTGCAACTTGACATTCCTTTCAATCGCTACATAAACTACGAAGAAGCTTCGGTGAAAGGGATAGAACTTGAAGCAAACTATACTCCATCAAGCATGATTGATTTTGGTGGAAATATTACGTATCAGGATATCCGCAGGATTGCAGTTTCTGAGTCTGCGTTCAAGAACATGGAGGGATCAAGAGTGCCTAATGTGCCGTTTTTATTTGGGAACATTTGGCTGAATACCCACGTTAATAACATTTTCACGCGGCGTGATCGTGTAGATTTTAACTGGAACGCCAACTATACTCATCGTTTCTTTTTACATGCTATTCCCAAGAATCAGGAGCCGCCGCTTTTTGGGAAGGTTGAGTCTTTCCAGACCTCATTGGTTATTCCGGGTGATGGTCGTTTGGGACAGTTTGCCAATAATCTGGGCATGTATTATCACTTTGCTAACAATAGGATTTCTCTTGCCGGCGAATGCCGGAATGTCGGAAATGTACGGCTATATGACAATTTTAGTGTGCAGAAGCCCGGACGCTCCTTCCATTTAAAGCTTGTATATCAGCTTCTTTAAACAAAATCAATAACAGAATATGAAAAAATCCAACCTATTTAAAAGCGTTTTGCTTGGCATCGCAGCCCTATCGTTAATGGCGTCCTGTAGTAAGGATAATGATGAGCCAACGACTCCTGAAACCGACTTGCCAAAAAATGAAACATGGGTAATCTACAATGCAGGTTCAAACTGGGCCGGGGGAGTTTATGCTTTAAAAGACAATAAGTCGCGCGAAATTAATCTCTCTGGCCTTCCTTTTTATCAGGTAAGCAGCAACATGGGAGGTCGTAATTTCGGCAACACTCTTTATCGTGTCAATAGTGCTTCGGGAGGTCAGGGAATATTGAAAATGGACATAAACTCTTCGGGAAGCGTTGTAGAAGGAAAGTTCCTTGCGTCCTTAACAAATAAGTACATTTCAAACTATCTGGTTGTGAGTGCTACGGAAGGTTACTATTGGGATGAGGTGCGTGGCGGTTTAAAGGTGCAAACATTTAATCCTACAACTATGGAACGTACCGGCGAGATTGATTTCAGCTCCCTTTCTGAAGGTCAGCCTAATGAATCTGCGGGTCAGCTCATCATAGCTAAACGTGATGATAAGCTATATGTAGATTTACTTTGCGGAACCTTGCAATCAGGCGACTGGCAGGTGACACCTGCAAAGAAGGAAGTAGCTATAGCTGTATATGATCTTACACAGAAGAAGATTGCGGGCGTTACCCGTTTTGCAGGCACCACAAATTTAGGGGTGTTCATTGACAATGTTTTATGGAGCATAGACGAAGTTACGAAAGATCTTTATTTCGTTGCTGTGGGTGATATGAAAAGACAGAATACCACTAACGGATCAAAGATCCTTCGCATAAAGAGTGGTCAGACAACTTTCGATCCTGATTTCTCTATCAAGATTGAGGACTACCAGTTCCCTGCTGAGTTCAACAGACTTTTCGTTTACAACAACAAGATCTATACAACGATTCCTTCCCGCGCGGTGTCGTATTACGGCGGCGGTCAGCATGGTGTTAGATATAGAGACGATGTATGGTTCTGGAATGAGATTGACGTGAATACTAAGAAGGCTAAACGCCTTGCTATGCCTGCTGATAGTTTCTATGGAACACAGAATCCGTTCTTCCATAATGGCGAAATTTATTTCCTTTCAAACAATACCGGCGAAAACTTCTATGGGGTAAATCAATACAACCCGCAAACGGGCGTAGTGAAAGAAACTTTCCGATTGAAGGAAAGCGGCCGTCTTAACGGTTTCAATATCATCAGCGAATAGTCTTCTGATGAAATTGACTTTGTAACAATTACTCAGGTTATATAGGGCAAAGGTCAGACGCGGACATTTCCGGGTGCTGACCTTTGCTTTTATATCTGCTTTCAGATACGAACATAGAGGAAGGGCTAAGCCTCTTTATTATTCCACGTCGGGCGCTTTTCGGCGGTTTCTAATCCATTTTTCAAGACCTATGCTCAATGATACCAAGAGGGCGGCCAGCAACGCATAGAGCCAATCTATGAAGTTAAGTGCGGCACCATGAAACCATTCATTCATAAAAGGCACATATACGAATGCCGCTTGAGCAAGTAACACGGCCAGAATTCCGCCATAGATGTAGAGATTGCTGAAGAGCCCTACGTGTCTCATGCTGTGATGCAAGGAGCGGCAATTCAGCAAATAGAATACCTGAAATAATACCATTGCGGTGACAGCCATCGTCTGCGCTTCTGCAAGGGCTGTATTGTAATCGCCTCCATTTTTCAGATCACCATAGAATTTCCATAAGAATAAACCGATAGTGCCACCCGCCATAATTAGCGAAACAATGATAATGCGGAACGTTACAAAACCACTCAGAATGGAACGGGAATTGTCACGGGGAGCCTTCTTCATAATATCGGGTTCCATAATTTCAAATGCCAGGGGTACCGTTAGCGCTACAGCAGTAATAAGATTTACCCAAAGCACCTGTACCGGCTGCATGGGCGTAAGCATGCCGCCGTTGTCAGAGGGGAAGAAGAGCACCGCGGCAAAGATGATTAAACCCAGCCCAAAGCTGGTGGGTAATACGAAAACGATACACTTAAGCAGGTTGTCAAAAACGCGTCGTCCTTCTTCCACGGCGGCCTCAATACTTTCAAAGTTATCATTTGCCAGCACCATGTCTGCCGCTTCTTTTGATGCCGATGTTCCGGCAATACCCATGGCTACACCAATGTCAGCACGTTTTAGCGCGGGGGCGTCATTAACCCCGTCGCCGGTCATGGCCACCACCTCACCGTTTTTTTGCAGTGCTTCTACCAATTTCAGTTTGTCCTGAGGTGAAACGCGGGCAAAGATGTTTACCTCCTTCACGATGTTTTGCAGTTCGCCCTCACCGGCCTTCTCCAAATCCTCGCCTGTCATGGCCTTCCCGGCGTTCGCCAATCCCAGTTCCTTGCCAATGGCCGAAGCGGTAGAAGGATGGTCGCCGGTAATCATCTTTACTACGATACCGGCCTCGTGACACGTAGCGATGGCGCTTTTAACCTCTTCCTTCGGAGGGTCGCTCATCGCTGCCAAACCCAGGAATTGCAGGTCTTTCAAGTCTTCTTCTTCTATGGAATCCTGTTCCGAGGACATCTCCCGGGATGCCAGAGCCAGTACCCGCATGCCATCCCTGGCCAATTCCAGGGCCTGATCGCTTAATTTCTCAGCGCTCATGTCTCCATCTTGTGTTATTCGCGAGGCCAGAGCTTCCGGGGCACCTTTTACATACAAGATCCGGCGGCCGTCAACATCGTTGAGGGTGGCCATGATCTTTGTCTCCGAATCAAAGGGGATAACATTCAATCGGTCATACCTCTCGCGTAGCTCCTCTTCATTCTTGCCGGCTTTGCGCGCCATGGTTATCATGGCCACTTCAGTAGGATCGCCGATACCTTTCCATGATCCATCTTCTTCCCTGGTAATTCTGGCATCATTACATAGAACCGCAGCATTCAGCAGCTCCTGAACGTCCTCCTCCTTAATGCCGTCGTTATAGTCAAATTCGCCATCAGGAGCCACTCCAAGTCCCGATATTCCGATCTCGCCTTTACCGATCAGCAGGCGCTGAACCGTCATTTCATTTTTGGTAAGAGTACCCGTTTTGTCAGAACAGATCACCGTTGTGCTTCCCAGGGTTTCTACGGAAGGCAGGTGCCTGATGATTGCCTTTCGGCGCGCCATTCTACTAACACCGATAGAAGATGCTACCGTTATTACCGCTGGCAGTCCTTCAGGCACTGTTGCTACAGCAAGGGTGAGTGCCGACAGGAGCGCATCGCTTAGCTCATAGCCACGGATCATTCCGATGCCAAAGACGACGATGCCCACGGCTATCACGCCAAACGTAATTACTTTGGCAATTCGTTGTAAGGAATTCGTTAAAGGAGATTTTACAGATTCCGTTTCATCAATTAACCTTGATATATTCCCAAGTTCAGTGTTTTTACCGGTACCCGTAACGATGCCTTCGGCAGTGCCCGAGGAAAGCAATGTTCCGCTGAAGAGCATGCTGTGGCGATCAGCCAATGCACTGTCTTCAGCCACTTCCTTCGTGGCTTTATCCGCAGGCACGGATTCCCCTGTAAGTATTGATTCATCAGCACGCAGATTCTTCGCGCTTGTGATACGAATGTCGGCGGGTACCTTATCTCCCGCCTCCAGTACCACATAATCTCCCGGCACAAGCTCTGTGCTGGGCAGACGCTGTTGCTCTCCTCTTCGCAATACCTTAACTTCATCGGGAATGAGGCTAAGGAGAGCGTTGATAGAATTGCCTGCCTGATACTCCTGAATAAAACCAATAAGGGTATTGAGAACGATTACCGCCGCTACTACAATGGCATCAGTGATCTTCCCCATAGTGAGCGCCAGTGCAACAGCAGCGATAAGAATGTAGATAAGCGGGTTGTTTAATTGCCTTAATAATATTTTAAGGACACTGTCTTTTTTTTCCTGGTTAAGAGCATTGTCGCCGAAGTGTTTTCTTCGATCTTCTACTTCCTCTTGTGAAAGACCCTCGGAGGAGGAGGCCAGGCTGTTAAATACGTCATCCACGGGCAAGGCATGCCATGCTTTGTTTTCGGGTTTAATGTTCATGTTAAAACTGAAAGTTAAGGTGAGCAGTGTTTTATCTCCTGCTGGGCAGAGGATGTTGTGTGTTATACGCTTCGTAGATAATTATCTCCATCGGGAGGATAAAAGACGTCTGAATAATAACCATGTGGGAGTGAATCCTCGACATCACGAAATAAATGTAATATGGGCAGTCCCCGGTTGTGGGGATCAATTCTCACGATATAGACAAGCAGCCAATCTGTCGTTCGTATATCGGCATCGTTGTCGGAGTTATTGGTGCTGTCGGTAGGAAATTCCGGTGGATTGCCGGGAAGATACCCCTCAGGCGTCGTGTCGGAGAGGGTTTGTTGCTGGTAATCGAAGGATACGGCCGCCGCGGACGAAGATACCGAAGCGCTAAGCAGAAGCATGATAAAAATCAATCTAACACTAATAACCGTAATGTTTTCTATTTTTAGCATTGATAACCTAACAGTCGCACTTGCGCTTTTGTTCTGATAATCCCGAAGAAGCAGCACGGTGCGATATTAAGTTTTTGTAAATCCGTATCTTAACCACGTTGCTGTTAATATGAAAAAGAGTATACCTTATCTGTTGATTTATTTTCGATTATTTGCAGGTTTATTGATTATTGGTCTCAGCTTTCAAGCCGCGTCGTGGTTTTCCGGGGGAGCTATAATACTTCTTAGCGCGGGACTTCTTTCCGATATTGCCGATGGGATTGTTGCCCGCTATCTTGGTGTCTCTTCTGAAAAGTTACGGCGACTTGACTCATCCGTGGATCAGGTGTTCTTTATATCGGTATGTGTGGCAACCTATATACGATGTCCTCAATTTTTTATCGAAAAGCAGCAACAGCTGTTGATCTTGCTGGCGGCCGAAGCTGCCTGTTATCTTATTTGTTTCCTTAAATTTCGAAAGGAGGTAGCCACGCATTCCATTGGCGCTAAATTATGGACCTTATCGCTGTTTGCTACCTTGGTACAACTGATTCTTCAATGTCAATCGGGACTACTTTTCGCCATTTGTTTTTGGCTCGGTTTGATCACGCGATTGGAGATTGCCGCCATTATACTTGTTCTGAAGAAGTGGGCAAACGATGTGCCCACTTTATTTCATGCTTTCAAACTTCGCAACAATAAAGCTATCCGAAGGCACAAACTATTCAATGGTTAGTAAAGACGAAGCGTGAGTCGTTGCAGGAATTTTCCTCTCAATAACATTCGGTTAAACAACTTCGCATGGTGTAAACGAGTGGGCTGTGGGACAGGTTCCCTGAGCTGTCATCATTGATGAATAAAGCTTCCTCAGAGCTGACTTATTTAGTATGCGCGCAAGTAGGTGCTACTTGCAGAATGCCGGACTCTGAGGGAGCGCTTATATTGAACGTTTGTTAGTTAAAAACTGACGCAATCTTCTTGTCGAGATCTTCATCCGTTCCTCCGATGCTGTCGCCATAGCGACCAACAATTTTGCCAGTAGGATCAATCAAAATCTTTGTAGGCAAGGAGTGAATGCCGTAATGTTCACTAATGTCTTCAGGATTGTCAATATTCTTCATGCGTTTTTCCATGTCAAGGCCACGCAATACATGTTTCCAAATCCCAATTTTGTCCTGCTCCACGGCTTTTTTCCAAGCCTCAGGCTTACGGTCGTCATCAGAAATTCCTATAATCTCGAAGCCTTTCTCTTTATATTTGTTGTATAGACTGATCAGGTGAGGATTACCTTTACGGCAGGGTACACACCAGCTTGCCCAGAAGTCCAGCAATACATATTTGCCCTGAAAGTCGGCAAGCGATAGCTGCTTTCCGTTAATATCAGGTTTCGTGAATACAAATGCTTGTGCTCCCGGCATTCCATTTTCCATCTGGCGTAAGTCTTTAGCTATCTCCTTGCCGATAGAAGTGTTTTGAAGTTCTTTACCTAACCCTGCGAATATTAGCCTGGATGAATCAAGACTTAAGCTTGATACATAAAATCTCATTTGGCTAAGGGTAACGTAGGAAGTAGGATAACTTTTGAAAAACTTATAGGTAATGGCTTTAATCCTATCATTGAAGGGACCCAATAGCTCTCTTATCTCAGCAGATTTTTCATGGTCCTTTTCTTTGGAAAGTGCATTCAGAATGGGTTGCATTTCTGTTCTTACGGGTGCTGTCGATTGCTGTAATACCTTGTATTCTTCATTGGTCTTTGATCCTTTAAGTACAATGCTTTCAAGATTACCTGCGTCGCCTTGTATAGTCATTGCCGCCGGGTCAAGAAAGACGCTTTTCATGCGATCATTCATGGCGTAGTTTGAAATCACTTCACCACGTTTTTTAAAAAGAATGCTAGCCTGCGTCGGTCCTGCCAGTTTTCCATTAATCTGGAACTTTCCGTTATTTACAGGTTCTGCAAGATGTTCGTATTTGGCTCCTGACGAGTAATAAAGAATCACAGAGTCGGTTTTTGTTCCGTGGAGACTCCCTGTTATCGTGAAGGTATTATTGGCATTCTCTTGCGCCAGAGCGTGCGAGCCTATTGCTATGATGCTTACAATGGGTAATAATGTTTTTATTTTCATGTTTCTGAACTTTAGATAATTTTTCTTTCATAGTCTCTGGTCCTCCGTAATTATCCGGAGGACCAGAGATCTTTATGGATTGGGAACCATTTTATTGTTTGTAGTGATTTCAGTGTTCGGTATAGGCAGTATCAGCTGCCGCTCAGTTTGCAATGCAGGTTGTAGTATTCGGGCGTTAGCTGTAGACAAACGCCTGACAGCAAACCAATCCGCGCCATTCTCTGATACGAAGTTTCTTAAATACTCTTTCGCTATTAACAACTGAAGCGTATCTGCGCTGGTAGCTTGATCAAGCTCGCTAAGGTTTGTTACTCCCGAGTGTATCATAACAGTCTTCAACAGGTCTTTCGCGGAATTAATATCGCCTCCGGACATTGCCGTAGCCTCCGCCAAAAGAAGATACGCTTCTGTAAGTCGGAAGGCATAGCAGGTCACAGAGAGAGGCGTTTTGGTAGCCCCCAAAAGATTGCCACTGTAGAACTTTGTAATTACATTGATAGGGCCGTAGTATCTTCCGTAGATCGTAGCGCTATTATCTTGTTTATATACCCATTGACTTCGCGGATCATCTGTAAAAAGAGCACTAAGCGTTGGGGATATGGCATATGATCCGTAATACTGGTTCTGTTGAAATTTGTAGTTCTCTGAAGTGTAGGGCTGAATTCCCATAATTACTTCTTCGCTGGACAATCCTTTTGTAAGAAAAATATCTTTACTGTTGCTTTCCAACTTGAAAGGACTGTTATGTATCAGCTCGTTGCAAAGGGTGATTACCGCCGCATAATCTGCTGCGCCGCGTCGGTTGATCAGTAAACGCGCCTTAAGAAGTTTGGCGGCGTAGATATTTGCGTAATATTTCTGCGTATTCTGTTCCGGGAGATCTGAAATTGCGACATCAAGATCCTCTAAGATAGCCTTATATGAGTCGGCTACATTGGATCTTGCAATGTTGATAGACCCTGCTGATACAAATTCATTACGCAATAAGATGCCGTATTGACTGCTCTCATCATAATACTGCCCAAAGTACAAAAGGAGTTCCGTGTTTCCGAAAGCCCTGAGGAAGCGTGCTTCCGCCAACATTTGCTTTTTAGTGACCTCTGGAATCTTCGTCGCGTTGTCAAGATTCTTAATGAAGCCATTGGCTGCATTTACAATTCCGTAACAGTAGTTCCATAAAAGCGATACATTATAGTTCGTAGAAGTTATCGCCAGTGAGTTTACAGAGGGATCTCCATTGGCGCTTTGTAATCCGTTGGCCATGAGCGAAGGCAGTATTTCATTTACCTCGGTCCATTTTGTACTAGGAATACTGTTGTTATCAGTCCCCGCGGCTGCAAAGCGATAATAAACGCCATTCAGTACGGTGGCTGCACTCTTGGTATCCGTGATCACATTGCCGTCAACTTCTGAGGTGGTTGGGAAGATATTTAGTTCATCCTTGCATCCCGACGATATGATGACCGTGGCAAGAATTAAACTAAGGAGTATATGTATATTAAATTTCGTCATTGCTCTATGTCTTATGGGTTTAAAAAATAGCCTTTAATCCTAGTGAGAATGTGCGTACGGTGGGATAGTTGCTAACATCGAAATATCCACCGCTAACGCTGTATGGGTCGTTGGATGTTTCCGGATCATTTCCTGGATACTTAGTGATGGTAAACAGATTTGTTGCCGAAGCAAATACCGAAGCATTTTTCATTCCCATACATTTCATCCATACGTTTCTTCCTAGCTGGTAGTTAAAGGACACAGTGCGTAGCTTCAGGTATGAGGAACTGAACACGTCAAGGTTAGACTTGTAATAGAAACCTTCATCTAGAATGAGACGTGGTTGCGGGGTGTTAGTGTTTTCCGGGGTGTACCTGTTCAGCATTGCTTTGTTGGCATTGGAGGTGCCTGTGAATTTCATACTTGAAACATGATCACCCCAAAGAAGCTTGCCTCCATAAGAGAAGGTAAAGTATAGCTGAAGCCCCAAATTCTTATAATTGAAACTTTGGTTGAAGCCTCCGAAGAACTTGGGGGCGGCACTGGCAATGATCGTATTAAAATCTACATAGTTGTTTGTTGGACCCTTATCCTCCAATTGATACATAGGGTCTCCAATATTAAGATATGGGAACACACTTACATTGTACCCTAGTTGCTGTTTATAAGCATCGAGTTCAGCCTGAGTTCTGATTAGTCCTTTTACAGTTATGCCGGTTATCAATCCTAGAGGTTGTCCTTCAACAATAGTGGTGTTGCCATATTCCAGACCCGTAAGGTCACCTATTTGGCCTAGATCTGCTGATGGATCCAGTTTGGTGATAATAGATTTGTTCCAGGTAATGTTAGCAGAGGCGTTCCATTTGAAATCACGCTTTTTTAGTAGGTCTCCTTGCAGCATCAGCTCCCAGCCGCTGTTTTTCAAACTTACCGCATTGCTTAGTAAAGAGGCGTAGGAGCTGCTGGGAGCCACAGGTTGCGACAATAATGCACCGCTGGTGCGCTTTTCGTAGTAATCTACTGTAGCTGACAAACGATTGCCAAACAGGGCAATGTCGATACCCGCGTCAGCCTGTTTTGTGCTTTCCCACTTGATCTGCTCGTTGCCTAGCTGGGAAGGAATCAACGCACTTTGGTTTCCATAAGATGCCGGACTGTACAGGGTGCGATACATCTGGTCTCCGATATTTTGGGTTCCCGTCAATCCATAACTCGCTCTCAGTTTTATATCGTCAAGCCAGGAAACATTCTTCAAGAATTGTTCCTTCGATACTCTCCATGCAAAGGCTCCGGAAGGAAATATTCCAAATTTATTATCGGGGCCAAACTTCGATGATCCATCAGCTCGTCCGGTAAAGGTGAATAAGTATTTATCATTAAAGCCGTAGTTCGCGCGTAAATAGTATGATAGCAAGTAAGCCTGTGGCTTCGACGGGTCGTCGCCACGCTGATATAAGGGAGTCACGGCTGATGAAAGGCTTGTTAACACATCATCATTGGGATACCCGGAAGCAGTGGCACTGAAAAAAGAGTTTTTTATCGTTTCATAAGAGTATCCCGCGAGTACATTTAACGAATGTTTCTCTCCGATAAGCTTGTTATAGCTAAGTGTATTCTCAATAAACCAATCAGCAAAGCGACTATTGGAATTGCTACCAATACCGCCGTCGTTGCTTACGTTGCCGTAAAAGCTGCCAATAGACAGATAGCTAGGTGTGAATGTTCGTTGATTATAGATTTGATTGTTTAAAGAGACTGTGCTTTTAAACTCCAGATCTTTGGTAATGTTGTACGCGCCTGATATAGATCCAACGATGCTTAACGTGCGGCTGTCATTAATTGCTGATAAGAGAGCCACCGGATTTTGAAATCCTTCGTATGAAAGCCCAACACCGGAGAAGTCGCTATAGTTGCCTTCTTCATCGTAGGGCGTAAAATCGGGTCGTGCCCGTAAAGCTTGCCCATAGGCCCCGTTACTGATTTTTTGAGATGTATAACCCAACAGGAGATTACTGACAAACTTAAATTTACTGCCTATTTCATTCTCAAGAGTTAACTTTCCTGTTACGCGCTGGTAGTCTGATCTCTTTACAACTCCTGGAGTACTATTGTAGGTGATGGAATTATAATAGCGGGACTTGTTGCCGCCTCCGGCAACAGATAATTCTGCGTTATGCGCGACTGTATTACGGGTAATTTCTTTCAACCAGTTAGTCGTGCTGCTTCCGAAGAAGCTCTCGTTATTCAAAATAGCGTTGACCTTAGCCGGGATGCTTGCTCCTGCGGCCATGCGTGCGTTGAAGCTATTTTGCGCAGCTTCAGTTAGCAGCATACGGTACTCGCTAGCATTCAGCAATTCCGGAGTTACTGGCGTAGATAGTGTCGTGTAGTAACCAGCGGTGATCTGAGGAGTCATGTCCTTTCTGCCTCGTTTAGTCGTAATAATAACAACTCCATTGGCTGCTTTTGAACCATAAATTGCCGTAGACGAAGCATCCTTCAGAATGGTAATCGACTCGATATCATCGACATTTAAGCCACCCAGGTTATTTAATCCGTTTATGAAGGATGTAGACATTCCTGCGCTGACACCACCAGCTCCGGTAACATCGTTTCCGACCGGACTACTTACATCATATCCCGGACTAATGAAGTTGCTGTTTATCTGCATAGGCACCCCGTCGACAACATATAATGGGTTGTTTCCGCCGAGCAAAGAGCTGGAGCCCCGGATGCGGATTCTTACAGCTCCGCCTGGCGTTCCGTCGGATTTCGTAACGTTTACCCCTGCTGCTTTTCCAGCGATGGCATTGTCAAGCGTTGTAAATGGTATATCTTCAATATCCTTGGCTTGAATTGATGACACCGAGCCTGTGACATCCTTCTGTCGTGTACTTCCATAACCTACAATCACTACCTGATCCAATCCTGCGATGTCACGCTCCATCTTGATCTGAATGGGGCGATCATTTTTAACTATGAATTCCTGTGCTTTATATCCTACATATTTGAAGACAATAATGTCACCCTCCTTAATGCCATTAAGAAAGAACTCGCCTTTGACATTAGTCATGGTTAGCACCGGGCCTGATTTCGTGCCTTTCCGAAGAGCAATAGATACCCCCGCGAGTGGGCCTAATTCGTCATGAACGACCCCTTTTACATTTACGGGTGCGGAAATCATATTTAATAGTTCGTTTAAAACCGACTCCCGTTCACGTTTCAAGACTACGTTATTCTCGATAACTTTATAGCTGAAAGGTGTGTTTTTAAAGCAGATGGATAATGCCTGATCCAAGGACGCATTTGACACGCTAATGCTTATCCTCGAATCTTTAACGTCTTTGATGTCATAGAAGAACGAATATCCCGTTTGTTTCTTTATGGAGTTAAGAATTCGTTCCAGGGGGGCATTTTCTTCATACAGTCTTATTTGACTAAAACCTGCGGCGCTTACATGGAGCAAGGGCAGCAAAATTAAAAGGGCCGATATCTTCATTGATAGGAAAATAAATCTGCACAGCCGGCTGTTATGGACACAGCGGTTCTGATTGAAATCAACTAATTTCATTAATTTTGTAATCTGGATTAACGTTTATGAGAATTATGACCAATAATTTTTTGCCGCCTCAACAATTGCGCAGGCGGGGGAGTTAATCTGAGCTTTTCCGCATCCTGATTGCCGTCGGGATGCGGTTTATTCAGTCTCCGCTTTCTTCTTAGTTGTGAGGTATATTTCTTTGCATAGGTAGTGTTTTAAAGGGTAAATGATTATTGTTATTGCGATATTGTAATTCTTTTTCCGTCAGTGCTGAATCGAACATTTGTATAGTTTAACAGTTCCAGTGCCTGAAATAAACTCAGGTTTTTATGTATGGCGCCAGAAAAAAGACGTTGTTCTCCTTCGCCTTCGTAAACTACCTGAATGTCGTACCAGCGTGCCAGTTCCTTCATCACAGTCCGAAGATCCGCATGATTAAATTCAAATAGTCCGGTGGTCCAGGCGATGCTTGCATCTCGGTCTTCCACGGTGGTAACTTCGATGCTGTTAAGCTCCTTATCCACTTTGGCTTGTTCTCCCGGCACCAGAATCGCTGTACTGCTTCCTTTGCTTATCCTTACTGATCCTTCAAGCAGGGTGGTGGTACTATATCTTTCATCGTCATAGGCCTTAAGATTAAAGTGTGTGCCTAAAACTTCCACTGTTTGGTCGTGCGTTTCCACTTGGAAAGGTCTGCTTGCATCGTGACTTACTTCAAAGTAAGCTTCTCCATTGATCTTCACTCTACGCTCAGCCTTGCTGAAACGCGTCGGGAAGTGCAAGGTAGAGCGCGCATTCAGTTGTACTCTGCTTCCATCTTGCAGAATAACGATGAATTCTCCACCCGCGGGGGTGCTGATGCTGTTGATCTTTCCGGAACTTGATGCTGTTTCGCCAACTTCATAAACTAGTTGTCCCCGGTTATTCTTGCTTAATTTGCCTGTCGCCTCTTTATTAAGTGTGCTCCCAGCATTAGCATCAAGGGTAATTTTGTTTCCATTGCTAAGGGTTAGTACCGCCTTACTTCCTCCCGGGCCGATATCCCGACCAACAAATTGTTGTTGCGATTGCCGATAGCTAGTGTACTCCCTTTGAAGAATAATTCCTGCGCTAAGTATAATAAGTAGGATCGCCGCTGCCTGAAGCCAGCGTTGAGAGCTCTTTGTTTTTTGCATCTTAGGAAGGGTATCTTTTCGTAGATCATGAAGCGCGACTAATAGCTCGTCGTTTTCCATTGCTGGTGCTTCATGCTCGCCATACATCATCCAATCTTCAACCCATGCACGTTCTAACTCCGTACATTTGTCAGAATGATACCTTTTGAGTATATCTTTAGCGCGTTCGCGGTGTGTCATGTGTCAAGTCTGATGGTTCAGACTATAACTATGACAGTTTACCAGGTCTTTGGGGTGAGTGAAAATGTGGTTTTTTTTAAAATAACATAAAAAACAGAGGGCCAAGTCTTTTTTTTAGTGTCTTAAGGGCAGTATGTATATGGCTTTTAACTGTTTCTTCGGATATTTCGAGTGTTAGAGCTATTTCTTTTTTGTTTAAATGCATTTTTCGGCTTAGTTCAAATACCTGACGTGTGCGTGCGGGCAAATTGGCAATTTCTGCGTCTATGAACTCTTGAAGTTGTTTACTTCTTAATTCCTGATCCGCCGTGGGTACGGCGTGCTGACTTAAATAATTGGAAAAAGAATCAATATGACGTTCAGCAACTTTCTGTTTTGTTAATGAGTTAATGATCCTGTTTCGGACCGCAGTGTAAAGATATCCAGCCAAATTGACCGTTTCTGGAAAGTTCTTCCTGTCGACCCAAAGTTTATAGAATAATTCATGCAATAAATCCTGGACCTCTTCGCGATTATGCAACCGTTTATACGCAAATATATAAAGTGGCCCATTGTATCGGTCATAAATCTCAGTATATGCTCTTTCATTGCCTGCTTTTAATAAGCCTGCGAGTTCTTGATCTGAAATTTTATCCGCCTCATTCATTTTCATCTTAATCTTCCGGAATTACTAATTTAATAAAATCATAATAAATGAAAAGTGTCCGGTCGACATATTTGCGCTTTTGGCTATATGAATCGTCTTGCAGAAGAAAAGGCGCGTGGGTGCTTGTGCGAGGATTTGCTTTCTCTTGCTATCGTTTCATTTGTAGGACGTTTGGGTTTCAAGAGCTAATTTGTCCGTTTCATTTTGTTAGTAGTAGGGGTCACTGGCTTATCTGCTAAATTCGTATCTCCATCTTCATAGATGGAGCTGGCTGTGTAGGTCGGTCAGGATCGTTGTCCTTTGAATTTTAAGACAACGATTACTTGTCTTTTAACGGGAACTTAGATGAAAAACAACTACAATGATAGGCATTTCACCTTGTTGGATTATGATACAATGAGAGGTGGTAATGTTAACGGGAATATTCTCAAAAACTACGGTTTTTTTGTGTTGGTAAATGAGGATCTTGAGAGTATGGACCCCCTGGCTCGCTATTTGGAAGCGTCAGGGAAAAGAGTACTGATGCTGAAGCGTCCCTTGCAGCTTCAGAAGCTGCTTTCATCAATTCATTCAACGATATCTAATCCTGCGCTCGCGGTGTATGTGTCGGTGAATGGGCAATTTGAGCCAGGTGAATAAGTGTCTGTTTCCTATCGATTTTTCGACAAAATTTTGTTGATCTTTTTTTCATAAGCCTCGGCATAGTGTAACATGCCGGTATCGTTGGGATGTGTGCCATCGACGGTGCTTTCTATATCCTGATTAATTTCTTTTTTTGAAAGGTGGAAGATATGCTTTAATCCGAGGGCACGCAGGGAATCTAGCGCTTGTCCTAAAACCGTATTTACGTCTTGATAGGATTTTCTTCTGGTAGGGTTGATGGCCTCATCGGTATAACCATCATGGTCGGTAAGAAGTATAGGGGTGGCAGGGCGTTGCGCCTGCAATTGCTGTACTGAGGAGACGATACGTTTCTTCAATTCGTCAGGAGTAATATCCCCTGGTGAAGTAAGATTAGGAAGGCAATCCAATACATATACGGCAGCATCAATCTCTGTAAGAAGCTTGATGACCGCCGGTTCTAATCTTCCATTCCCGGAGAAGCCAAGATTAATTATGGGGAGGCCTGTTTTTCTGCCTAATATATTTGTCCATGCTAATCCCGGGCGCGATGCGCATGCTCCCTGGGCAATGGAAGTGCCGTATACTACAATCGGTTTTTCTACAGGCAATGGCGTGGGCTTGAATGTTGCTTGTTCAGGTACGCTGATCTGCATTGAGGTTACCGTATTGTATAAGGGGAGGTAGAGAACGTAATCAAGTGCTGTGGGAGTAGCATCTTTGTTGTTAAGTCCCTGGAACCGAAAGACGATCGTGTCGCCGAAAGCGTAGTTTCCAGCGGCCCAGAGCCAGTCGCCCCTATTGTTGCGTGCATATAAGTCTACGCCGCTGACGCCCGTGGCAGGCATGTGTGGCATCTGCAGAGAGCCCCCAACCGTATATTTTACGCGGATCTCCTGAGCGTCTGTCTTGAAGCGAAGCTGAAGTCCTGCACTTTCTTTACCGAGGTTCCAGACCTCCTTACGAACGGTTTGTTGTGCATATGCGGGCAAGCGATCGTAATAGTTTGCCACTTTTGTTGGCCATCCTTGTCCCTGGAGCGCCTGAACAGTATCAGCAGCGGGAGTCCATGTTTTAAATCTTTGGATGCTTTGAGAAAAAGCGGTCGAGAAAAGAAAAATTAAAAGGAAGGTAATGAATACATTTTTGGCATTAGCAGCGTGAGAAGACCACCTTGTCGCGCTGGTGTTTTGATAGGATGTATCTCTGAGCGTTGCCTTAATAATTTCCATGATGCAGGTAAAAAATCGATATAGCTATTTACTACCGAAAGTACAACTAATTCGTTTAATCAGGGAGTTTATTTGAATTTGTGTAATTTAGGGATGCTCCCCGTTTATTGGGGAATAATCTTAAGGTTGGGGTGGTCAGCAAAGATATTAAGTACTATCTCGAAATAGGTCTCACCCTTGTTCGTTTCCAGTTCGTGGATTTTTTCTTCTACCCATTTTTGATTGAAGGATAAAGGATCCTTTCGCTTCTGCTCGTAGAAAGCTCTGGTGGTCTCCAGACCAAGTGCAGCCTTAACATGTTCGATATCTTTCCATTGGATCTCAACGGGCTCAGATCCTACAATTTCGCCGAAGCTACCATATAGCAGATCATTCAATCCATCGAGACTATTTCCCAATCTCCAGTTTTCATTGGGCATGAACACCCTGTTGATCTCTTCATAAAAGGTATCAATGTCAACAATGTTTTTTCCCTCGATTACTATCTTTTTTATCATTTCGGACCGTATTGGTAAAACGCAGCGTACCTTGTTAAGAGTATACGCTGCGCTTGTTATTAGTTACGTTTTCTGCGGATTAACAAAATTGCACCCATTAATCCGATTATTCCGGGAATGATTCCTAAGTAGAAGATCTGGAATAACGAAATTTCAGCGCGACTTACCTTGAGCAGATTGTCAGTAGTTGCAGGTCTGCTGACATCAACAGGAAAAGTTCCTCCGGTCAGATATCTAAAGATATCATAAGTGAATATGAAATTTGCTTTTGGAATGTTGTTTTTGCTTAATTCGCCATTGCTAAAGAATGAGGCGTCACCTGTTACGATGATGCGCTGCTGTTTATTGTTCTGTTTCCTTTCCAAAGCATAGGCTAAGGGTAGCACGCCTTTTCTGTCGCCTGCTGCCGCGTTAAACGTTAGTCGTAATGAATCTCCAAGCAATGGGCGATAGCGATTCCAGTTTTTTTCAGCATCAGTTACCAACAATGGTACTGTTTTGAATGATGTATTGGCCTGTTGTTTATTCTGGTAAACGCTTAATGTTGTAGCGTTTGGCAAAGCTACCGGAATTTTAAAGGACGCCGCGTCTTTAAAATCCGGAACTGTGATTTCTCCTTCCGGAAAATTCCCCAGCGCGTAGGTCAGTGCTATATCCTTCGTGTTCTGAATAACAATTCCCGGATCTAATTGAACACCAGCGAGCCGGGCCACGGGGTTTATAAAGCTTTGTCTGCCTGCCTCGCCGGCTATGAGGAGCGATCCTCCACCGTTTATAAATTTCTCTACGCGTGCTAACTCTTCCCTTGAAAAGTCAGTCCAGGGGTCGGCGATTACCAGGACATCTACGTCGGGGTTGATGTTCTTACTAAGAGATATCGTGAGCACATCATATCCTAAATTAATTAAAGATGAACGGGAGCCACGGTAGGATACAAAATCCTGATAGTCCTTTTCGCTGTTACCCTCAATGTGGGGTTCGTCATGACCTGATACGAACGCTACCACGGGCGATTTAGTCAGGAGCTTCTTTAATACCACGGATATTTCCTGTTCGCCCGGATAAGCCTGCGGGTCATTGAACATTCGTAGGAATGCCGTTTTTCCTTCGTAGTTCACTACACGAACAAAGCGGTTTTTCTCAGGCCGGAGATCTATCTTTTTTCGTATTTCCTCTGGAGAAAGGATCTTTGAGAAGTCCATTCTTTCAGCTTCAGCCTTACGGCGTGCTGTCTTTGTGAGCTCCTTACGGTTGGCAAAGGGCTGCCGGTCTTCCAATGGCTGATCATAATAATAGATGTATTCTATTTCAATATCAGGCTTAAACCTGATAAATTTTTCAAAATTCTCCATATCGCTGATCTGATTGGACGGCAGTCCCAGATAGGCGCCGCCTTCCAGGATATTTATGTAGGAGGTAATTTTCAAAGGCTTGTCAAACTGCTTGATGAGCGCCTGACTGGTGGGAGTGAGGGTATTGCTTTTCTGCGCGGTTACATCAAGATATGCCGTGAATGCAGGCCTTGAACTTAGATATCCCAGAAACAGGACGATTGCGAACGTTCCAAGATATCTGCCTGCTGAAGCCAGAGGTGTTTTTGCACGTCTGTCGTTCTGCAATTTAATGATAGCAAGGACCAGGAAAAGACAAATTACCAACACGAAGTAAATGATGTCTTTACTTGATATCAGTCCGAAGAACAAACGCCCGGCTCTGCCGTTTATAGAAAGAAAATAGGTGAGATCTCTTACAAAGGCTATGTTCTGCCACATCCCTCCGATGTAGCTGAGGATGCCCAGCACCACCAGGGTGCTTAAGGCTGCTATCATCTGGTACGAGGTAAGGCATGACATGTATAGTCCAATGGCCGCGTACGCGCATATTAGCAGATACAAGCCCAGCACGCCTGAGAAGAGTATGCCCAGGTCGATGTTGTCGACGGAGATAATTCCGCCAATACAGATCAGGAGCATGATGAGCGAGAGCAAAAGCCCGTACACCATCATCGATAGGTATTTTCCCAGAACAATGGATGTAAGCTTTACAGGAGAGGAAAAAAGTAATTTGATGGTGCCACTACTCGTTTCGCGACTCATAAGTCCCATAGTTACCAGTGGGATATAAAGATACAGGTACTTTTGCAGCTGCGCGAAGAAGCTGTTACTGCTGCTAAAGAGGTAAATGGTGAGTTGCGATAGCTGCGATCCGCTGTATTGGTTGGCCTCAAAAATGGAGATCTTATCCGTGAAGCTTATTCCGCACTGTACTGAGAATATTATTAAGATCAGCCATGCGATAGGCGAGAAAAACAGGGTTTCCAGCTCCTGCCTGGCTATTTTAAAAATTAGTTTCATCGATGTTATGATTCAGATTTCTTTGATTTGTTGGATAATTGTGCGAAGATGTCTTCGAGAGAACTTTTTTCGAGACTTATCTCGCGCAGGCGCCAGTTGCGGGCGTGACTCATATCGACGATCTCCTCGGTGATGTCGGAGGACCCGGAAAAATGCAGGCGGAAGAGCCCGTGGGAAAGTGCTTCGGCCTTGTTTATTTCTGGTATCGCCAATATTTCTGTCATTGAGGGCGGATATTTCCAGCTCACCAGCAAGCTGTCAGGCTGGATATAGTTATTGAAGGCATCCATGCTATCTTCAAAGACCATCTTTCCTCCTTCTATCATTCTTATGTGTTTGCAGGTTGCCTGCACTTCCGAGAGAATGTGCGAAGAGAATATTACCGAGCGCTCTTCGGCTATTTCAGAGATCAGCGCTCTGACTTCAAGAATCTGATTGGGGTCGAGTCCGTTTGTAGGCTCGTCGAGAACGACGAGCCTGGGGGTATGGATGATTGCCTGTGCAATTCCTGCTCTCTGACGATATCCACCGGAGAGATTGCCGATGAGACGTTTGTGGAAATGTGCCACGCCACATTTTTCCATGGCGATATCTACAGCATCTTTAATTTTATGCTGCGGTATCAAGCGGAGATGGGCACAGTAGGTGAGATATTCTCTTACTGTAAAATCAAAGTATAAGGGTGGCGTTTGCGGTAGAAAGCCCAGCAGTTTTTTAGCTTCTTCCGGTTCTTTCGCCAGATTAATGCCGCCAATGTAAACGTCGCCGGCGGTTTGACTAAGCACCCCGCAGAGGATGTTCATGATGGTAGATTTACCGGCACCGTTAGCGCCGAGAAGACCTAAGATTCCTTCATTTTCTTTGATTTCAAAATTGATGTCTTTTATGGCCCAATCGCGTCCATAGCGGTGCGAGAGGTTTTCTATTTTGACGATGCTGTTGTTCATGTAAGTATTTTTTGCGCTTGTTAAGGGTTATTGCTTATCCCGGGATTGGCGGCAATATATAGGGATGGCAACCTTAAGGTTAGCCTGTTTTCACTCAAGGGGTACAATGTCTGGGTGCCGTCGTTATTAAACTCTTCATGTGCCGCTAATGTGGATCCAAACAAGGGATCATTGTACAGGCGCCGCATGTCAAACCAGCGATATCCTTCGGCTGCGAACTCGCGGATGCGTTCATCGATAATGAAATGTATTAAAGCACTTTGATTCGCTTTAATGTTAACTGGTACTGTTGATTCGTTTGCAGGCATCCTGTTTCTTCTAAGAATTTCCAGATCGGTGATGGCTCCGGCGAGATCGTTGTTTCTTGCCCTGCATTCAGCGCGCATGAGGTACAGATCGGGAAGCTGCACGCCAAATTTGTTATAGGTGGTTGAATAGCGGCGTACACGTCCTGAAGGATTGGGTTCCAAGTCTGTGGTGTTCACCGTGAAGAAATTAAGCCGATAGTCGTTGGCTCCGTAAATGTTTAAGGTTTCTTCTTTTAACACCAGTCCATCGTTGCCGATAGGTTGCCATCCGCCAACGTAGTGCGTTCTTGCCAATACCGATTCTGTATAATCGTTTGAGTTGTTGCCAATGCCGTTAGGCCCTGCATAATCATCTACTGGCAGAAATGATCCGTCGGGGCCGAAAGTGATATTATAGTCGTAGAGCTTTGCCGGATTGTTTTGCTGTTGATTCGCTGTAAATGCCGCATTGAAATGTACAAGCGCCTCGGTGAAGTTTTTCATATACAGATAAGTCTTTCCCAGTACAGCCTCCGCCGCGGCCTTCCCCATGCGGGTAGCGGCTTTAGGATTCAAGGTAAGATCGGGCAAGGCACTATTGAGATCATCGAGAATGAAGTCATAGACCTCCTGCACGGTGTTGCGCGTAAAATAGCGAATGGAAATATCTGCCGTGGTAATGATGGGAAATCCCGGATCAGCGCTTGCGGTGCTTTCATTGTATGGCTTAGCGTAGAGGTTTATCAACTGCAGGTATATCCAGGCTCTGCTGGCCCTGGCTTCAGCAAGCAATGTTCGTTTTTGCTGTTCCGTGCCGTCCTGAGCGTCCATTACCTCATTGATAATTTTGTTGCACTGATATAGATTGTTCTGGAAGTGCTTAAGGTCATAAGCATCCTGCCCCTCATCGTAAACCACAGCTTCGTAACGGAAGAGTCGTTGCGTTTGTATGGTTCCATTGGCGTTAAGAAAATCGCTTTCCGCAGCCACTTCATCGCCAAGGAGGATGGTTGCCTGCCATCCACCTTCTTCAAGGTAGTCGTATAGTGTCCTGCTATTCATCAGCAGTTCGTAATCTGATAGTTTGGAAGCTACAATTCTTTGTTTTTGATCTACTTCAAGAAAGCTGTCTTTACAGGAGCTGATACTCATCCAGGAGATGAGCGTTAATGCTATCAGGAAATAATTATATTTATTCATATTCCTATTATCTAAATTGTCGATAGAAAGAGTTAAAAGGTGATATTGGCACCTACACTGAACGAATGTTTGAACGGAGGAAGACTTCTTGAACCTGTACTAAGTCCAAAGTATTCAGGGTCGATTCCGCTTTTATTTGCCTTCCACAGCATGAAGTTATTTGCTTGAAAGAACACGCGCATGTTCTCAATATGTACCTTGTTTAATAATAGCGGTGGAATGTTGTATCCAAGAGACACATCTCGTAGTTTGATGTAGGAAGCGCTTACAACATTCTGATCACCCATAGCGTAGTATGTGAGTTCCCGTCGGTTATTCGCGGCATTTCCAGCAACATACCTTGGAATATTTGTAATGGCTTCATCCCCTGTATTTTTCCAGCGATTAAGGAAGATTGTCTTCAGGTTGCCTCCAAAGCCGTTGGCAATTCCCGAAACGCGCCCCGTGAAGAAGTCATTCACCTCATCGCGCATCACATGGCCAAGATTGTAGCCTATGTTTGCTGTTAACGTGAAGCCCTTATAGTTGAAATTGTTGAGGATCCCTCCGTTGAACTTAGGGACCGTCGTTCCTTTATATACGATATCTTCAGGGCTGGCCACATTTCGATCGGTAGTTACTGTTCCATCGTTGAGTCTTACCTGAGGATCGCCATTGGCATCCAGTCCCGCGTATTGATAAGCAAACAGGGATGACATACTGTAACCGATGAGATAGTTGGCGGCAACTTTCGATGTGGCGTATGATAATGCTATCGGGTTTTCCTCGTATGATAGCAGTTTGTTGTGATTGTAGCTAAACGTTAAGGTGCTGCTCCAGTTGAAATTCCGCCCAACGATATTTCTGCTTGTAAGGCCGATTTCTATGCCCTTGTTTGCAAGTTCACCCAGATTTCCTGTGGCAGAGCCAAAGCTTACGAAGGGGTTGAGGATCATCGCTGCCAGCAGGCGGGTAGTCTTTTTGTGATACAGGTCTACCGTTCCGCTGAGGCGGCTGTTTAATACATCAAAGTTTATCCCGAAGTTGATGGTTCGGGCAGATTCCCAGTTTAATTTTGTGTTGCCCGGACTATCAACATGCGCGCCAACACCGGCAGGAGGAGGAGTGCTGGTGTTTTCTAATTCCAGAATGTCCTTTGATGACGAGGCGCCTACTCTTGGAGAGTTTCCCGTGATACCATAGGTGGCACGTACTCCTAAGTTATTGAGCCACTCGATGTTTTCCATGAAGGGTTCTTTCGTAAGCTCCCATTTTGCGCCGATGCTGTATATGGGCTTATCTTGTGCTGATTGGTCAGAACCTACCAGCGTGCTTTTGTCCTGACGCCAGCTCAGATCAAGCGAGTACTTGCCATCGAAGGTATAGTTAGCCAGGGCGAAGTAGGAGACAAATCTGCTTTTGCTATCGCTCAGGCTTGTGGGTTGTTGCGAGAATCTTCCGCGGCCTCCCGTAACTACATTAGGGATACCTGTGGAACCCAGGGTTTGGTAGTCGATAGCCGCATACGACTGCAGATCCAAGTCGTATCCCATTAAAGTATTGTAAACAGACTTTACATATTGCTCTTGAGCTTCCTGTCCTACCTGAATGGAGAGATAATCTTTGCCATCGCGTACGCGAGAGTTATACGTCAACTGATTCCTTACCGTCCAGTCTTTGCGCTGATAATCCCCTGTTCTGTACATGCCCCCTGTTGTTGGGAGATAATAAATGGGAGTAGAGGCTGCTGTTGGCGCAACTGTAAGCCCCACAAGCTGCATCCTCATGGAATATGTCTGGTGGTCAGAATAATTCTCCGAGGACTGAGGTGACTTGTTGAAACCATAATTTCCCTGAAAAGCTAACCCTTTCCAGATTTTGATGCCCAGTCCTCCTATGAGGTTTATGGACGTACTGTTAGCTTTGTCGAAACCTAAATTCACTTCATCCAGCGGGGTATAATCTAAATTGATGCGACTACGCTGCTCCCAATCCAGTTTGGATTCAGGATCCAGCGCTTTTACGTAGTTCATGGTAATATTACTGCCGTCAGCATTTTTAAACAGCTGATATGGCAACACGTCGGGTACCATCGCGGGGAGGTTGTTTGCCTTCGTGTCGTTATTATTTAAGGCAGCGAATAAGCTCAGATTCAGAAACTTTGTGGGTGTATAAGTTTGATTTAAGTTAAGCTTATATGTCTTGTTGGAGGCTCCGGGGCGGTTTCCCGTCGAGCTGGTATATGACACAGAGCTGTATGCAGCGTACGATTTGCTCCCTCCGCTTAATGATACCGTATGATTTGTGTTTACGGAGTTGCGGTAAAACAAGTCGTTTATGTGGTTTCGATTATTGATGCCTGCTAAGCTGTCGAGACCGGCGTTCATTGCCGCATCGCTGATCAGACCATCAGCGTTATTATACATTAGTCGCTCGTGAGGAGCTACGAACCTGCCGCTTAGTGTTCTGGAAGGATAAGCGGTAGGGTTGAAGAGCTCTTTAGCGGTTTGAATGTATTGCTGAGAATTCATGAATCCCATGTAATCAAAATCTGGTAGTCCCTGAAAGTTTACATAGCCGGAATAATTTACGTTTACCCTATTGTTTTTGCTCCCCGATTTTGTCGTTACGACGATTACGCCGTTTGCTGCTTTTGCGCCCCAAATGGCCGCTGCCGCGGCGTCCTTCAGAACTGTGATATCCTCTACATCATCGGGATTTATCGTGGCGAAGTTAGAAATTACCATTCCGTTTACTACGTAGAGCGGATCTGTGTCGGAGCGTACACTTCCCGTACCCCGGATCAGGGAGCGTTGCGTTCTTCCTGTTTGATCATTCCCCCTAAGTCCTGCCCCGCCGGAAATGACTGTTAATCCCGGTACCAGTCCGTCAAGGCGGGCCATGATATCCTGTGAGGCTGTGCGCTGGCTGAAGGTAGCCATGTCGGGTTTCGCGAAGGAGCCGGTAGCACGCTCTTTGGCAATCTTTTGATAACCTGTAGAGTATACCACGCTAACTTCCTTTAGGGAACTGATAAGCGGCCGCAAGTTGATGTTATAGTTTGATGTTGCGGAAACATTGATGGTGTCAGTAGCGTAACCGATAAACGAGATCGCTAGTTTGGAACCTTCAGGCACACTTCGTATGAAGAACTCCCCTTTATTGCCAGCCATGGTCGCTACCTCTCCACCGATAATGCGAATAAGAGCTCCCGGTAAGGGTTTCCCGGTTTCATCTTTTACTGATCCTCTGACATCAATATCTGCGAATAGGGAGATCACCTTATCAAGTACGGACTTCTCCTTTTCCTTTACTATGATCGTTTTTTCCTTGATGATAAACGTAAAAGGCTGGCCTGAGAAACACTGCTCAAGGGCATCTTGAATGCTGACATCTTTAACATGGATGTTAACAGGGTTGGCTTTCTTCAGAAGATTCTTGTTGTAAAGAAAGTCATAGCCGCTTTCTGAGCGGAGACGATTAAAAATACTCTCTAACGAAGCATGTTTCTCAGATAACGAAACTTTTTGAGCATAACCAGCCGCGCTTACCTGCAACATACTGGCTATTAATAGCGCTACGGTTAACTGCATAAGAAGCAAAAGTTTTCGGGCGTACCTCGGCGGCCTACCCATGTTCATGGTAGAAATTTTGTACATTTGTAATGGCTTTAGTTGATAATGTTGTGAGTTAATATTCTTAATGAGAGGCCGTTCCAGTCAGAAGTGTTCCAGCACTTCTGACTTTCAATTAAGTCATCTCATTTAGCTTTTTGTATTGATTACTTGCTAACGATAACTTTCCTCCCTTCTATTTTAAAGTGAACAGCGCCTGTTTCCTCCATGAGATTCAGCAGCACTGAGATGTTTTTTGATCGTGATACCATGCCTCCCAAAGGAATGTCGGTAGGAGCGGAGCTGTCATAAACAATTTCAACATTATACCATCGTGAGATCTTCCGCATGGCTGTTTTGAAATCAACATTTCTGAACGAAAAGTCGCCGTTTTTCCAGGCAATGGCTTCTTCCGTGTCTACATGTTGAATGCTTATGTTGCCGACTTGGTCGATACTTGCCTGCATGCCCGGCGTCAGTTTCTTTAGCGCTGCGTTGGCTTTAGAGAGTACTGATGCTTCCCCTTCTACGAGTGTTGTTCTGGTATCTTCCTCATCATGGTAGCTTGCAATGTTGAACTGCGTTCCAATATCTTCAACTACCTGTCGCGAAGTATGCACTTTAAAAGGCCGCGCAGGGTTATGATGCACATCAAAATATGCTTCGCCGTTGAGTTCAATATTTCGTGCTTTGCCGCGACTGAATTTCGCGGGAAAACGAAGTGTGGTTTGCGCATTCATCCATACATGAGTCCTGTCGGGAAGTATGATCTCGTATTTGCCGCCTCGAGGTGTTGCTATGGTGATTAAACCTTCCTCGGTTAGTTCTTTATTCCGGTCCTGAATCTCGATTACCCCGTTGGCTGTTTTTTTTACCCGTGATCCTGATTCCTCGGCAAGCAGTCCATTTTCTGCGGAGCCCAGATTGATAGTTTTTCCGTTTGAAAGGGTCAGCACCGCACGATTGTCGCCTGCAGGGATATCGTTAACTGCTTTTAGAGAATCGTTCTGCTGCTGGAAATAAAGGAACAATGACAGTGCCGCTACGAGAAATGCTGCCACGGCTGCTACGCGGTAAAGCCGCAATCGATAGTTGCCTTCATCTTGAGGGGAAGTATTTTTCTGTAATGTGTCCCAGGTTTTTTGAATATCTTCCGCAATTTCGGATTCAGAGAGATGGGTTTTGTTTTCGCTTTGATATTGCAGGTACCATGTTTCAATGATTGCTTTTTCAGCATCTGTACACTGGCCTCGTTGATATTTATCTAAAAGCTCCCTTGCTTGTGGTGTTTTCATGTTGATTAGTTATCTTTTAATTTGATAACTAAGAACAAGACAGTTAATTCTGGTCTATGGCCCAGAAGAAATTCAAAAAAAATTAATAAAAAGATAATAGCCTATTTATATAGGGTGAGGAAAATGAAAAATAGAGGTCCGAGTTTGCCTCGGAGTATTTTCAGGCTATTGTTTATTTGATTTTTTACCGTTTTCTCTGAAAGATTAAGTTTTAATGCAATTTCTTTATGAGGAAGCCCTGCTTTTCGACTCATTTCGAAGATCTGTCTCATTTTTTCGGGCAGTTGAGCTACTTCTGATTCTATCTGCCGTTTTAAGTCCTTCTCTCTCACTTGGTAATCCGTCACTGCTTGCCCTTGATCGATGAAGTTTTGAAGTGAACTTATGTAATCTGTGGATATTTTTTTATGAGCGAAGATGTTGATGATCCGGTTTCTTATAGCGGTGTATAGATATCCGGAAAGGTTGCTGTTAAATTGAATACTATCTCTCTTAAGCCAAAGCCAGGTGAATAACTCTTGCACCACGTCCATCGCTTCTTCGCGATCGAGTAATTTAGAGTAGGCATGCTGCTGTAAAATCCCCGTATAGCGACGGTAGATTTCAGTGAATGCATGATGATCTCCGGATTTTAAAAGATGAGACAGTGATTCGTCACTGTAATTTTCATAGTTGATCATTTTCTATGTAAGAATATGGCCATGTGTAGAAGAATTTATCAATAATAGTTAAAATTTATCAATAAAAACAGGCATTGGTTGAAAATAATTAAATTATTATTGTATTCGCATAAGGTTTCTATGACTTTTATTGTGCGTTTTTCCTTTAGTGGCTATTGAAATTTAACTAATGTTGGTAGGATATTAACAGTATCTTGAACAGCCTTTGATTTAATCCCTGAATTATATAGCTTGACGCAGAAATCGTTATCTTATGAAAACCTATACACTCTTGCTCTTCTCTTGCTTGTTTTTTGTAAACGTTTGCGCGCAAGTGGTTCCTGAATGGGAAGATCCCCGCGTTTTTGCAATAAATAAGCAGCCGACACGAACAAGCTCGATGCCGTATCCCTCAACGGAATTGGCAATAAAAGATGTTTACCGCAAGTCGCCCTGGTATTATAGTCTTGACGGTAAATGGCAATTCCGATGGTTCGCAAAAGTTGCCGACGTTCAAAAGGATTTTTATCGTGAGGATGCCGATACCACCGGATGGAGCCGCATGGCGGTTCCTGGAAATTGGGAGTTTAATGGCTTTGGAGTGCCTATGTATGTGGAATCAGGGTTTGGATTTCGAGCCAGGCCCCCCTATATAGACCGGCAGGATTCCCCCACAGGTATTTATCGTAAGACATTTACTATTCCGTCAAGCTGGCAGGGACGCCGTGTGTTCCTGCATTTCGAAGCGGGTACGAATTCCATGTATGTATGGTTGAATGGGAAAAAAGTGGGTTACACGGAGAATTCCAAGAGCCCTGCGGAGTTCGATTTAAGTCCCTATCTAAAAGAGGGAGAAAATGTGCTTGCCTGCCAGGTGCATAAATTTAGCGATGGATCCTATCTGGAAGATCAGGATATGTGGCGCTTGGGAGGTATTAACAGAAGTGTTTATCTTTATGCGACAGCGCAAACAAGAATATTGGATTTCTTTGCTCACGCCGACCTGGATGCAAATTATAAAAACGGCATCTTTAGTGTGGATGTGGCAGTTAAAAACTACGCTGATCGCTCATTTTCAAATCTCTTGCAGATTGAGGTTCTCGATGCCGCAGGCAAATCCGTGTTTAATGAGAAAAAAAAGTTTGCTATCAGGGGAGGCGCAACAGATTCGCTGTATTTTGAGGGAACTGTAAAAGCACCGCTACGCTGGACGGCAGAAACGCCAGCTCTCTATACCTTGCTCCTGACGCTTAATGATAATCAAGGGGATGTTATAGAGGTTACTTCACATAAAATAGGGTTTCGAAAGATAGAGATTCGTGATGGACAGGTACTGATTAATGGTAAGCGTGTCCTCTTTAAAGGGGTTAATCTACATGAGTTTAATACTAAGACCGGACAGGTTGTTGATTCGGCAATCATGATGCGCAACATCAAGATGTTTAAGGAGCTAAATATCAATGCTGTCCGAACGTCCCATTATCCGCAGCCTCCTTTGTTCTATAAGCTGTGTGACCAATATGGGATCTATCTCGTTGACGAGGCAAATCTGGAGTCGCACGGACTAGGTTATGGCCCGCAGAATATCTCCAACTTCCCGGAATGGAAAGCCGCTCATCTTGACCGCGTGCAACGACTCGTAGAACGCGACAAGAATCACCCCTCGGTGATATTTTGGTCCTTGGGAAATGAGGCCAGCAATGGTAAAGCGTTTTTTGATCTATATGACTGGGCGAAAGCACGCGATAAAAGCAGACCTGTGCAATATGAGCAGGCGCACCAAACGGATCGTAATACAGATATCATATGTCCGATGTACCCTTCATGGACCAGTATGCAACGGGACGCGGTAAAAGATTTAGGACGCCCCTATATCATGTGCGAATATGCGCATGCTATGGGAAACAGCATGGGTAACTTTCAGGATTACTGGGATCTGATACGCGGCAGCAAAAATATGCAGGGGGGCTTTATTTGGGAATGGTATAACCATGGGTATAAGGATACCGATGAGCAGGGACGCCAGTATTGGGCGTATGGGGGTGACTTGAAAGCGCACGATCGTATGAATGGAGGGAACTTCTGCATGGACGGTATCGTGTCTCCGGATCAACAATACTTGCCTCATACCTATATCGTAAAAAAGGTTTATCAGGATATCCTTTTTGAAGCTAAAGATCTTCGTAAAGGACAGATTACGGTGATCAATGATTACAAGTTCACTGCGATAAGTGCCAAAGATTATACTTTCCGCTGGCAGCTGTTGAAGGACGGCAGGGTAAGCGCTTCGGGGGATTTTAGTGTTGATATTCCCGCGGATGCTCAAAAGGAGGTGACCCTACCTTTCCCGAAAAGGAAAGAAGCGAACGGGGAGTATTTTCTGCAGATTTTCGCTATCAGAAGAACTGCTACGCCTTTTCTGCCGCAAGGCTTTGAGTGTGCAAAAGCTGAATTTGCATTGCCTGGAGCTTCCTTTTTTAACAATGCAGAATCGGTACGCGGTAATAGAGCTGTTGAAAAACAAGTTGTAGGGGACGCCTTACGCGTTCGGGATGGAGATATCACTTATATTTTTTATAAAGATTCGCGCTGCCTGGCTGCCATTGAGAGTCCTTTAAGAAAGGTATTTTTACGCATGCCCCGTCTCAATTTTTGGAGGGCTCCAACGGATAATGATTTTGGCGAGCAGGCTCAAGATAAACTTCGTCTATGGGAAGCTGCTACCGCATCGCAAGTGGTAACTTTTACAGATGTTGAAGATCTTAAAGATGGAGTAAAAATCAGATATCGCGTGGCTCCCAAAGGTATGTCCTTCAAAGTGGATATCTCTTATTTGATAGATGGCACAGGTCGCCTGACCGTGGACGCTCATTTCCATTCCCCAGGTGATGAATTGCCGGAGATGATGCGTTTCGGTATGGTCATGGAAATTGATGGCCGCTACAATCAGGTTTCCTGGTATGGCCGTGGTCCCGGAGAAAGCTATGGAGATCGCTATCAGGATATGTTTATGGGTATTTGGCAGACATCTGTGGATAAGATGTTTTTTCCTTATTTCCGTCCGCAGGAATCTGGAAACCGGACCGATTGCCGTTGGCTCACACTCACAGATACGGCCGGACGGGGAATACGTGTCGTTGGACAACAACCTCTCAGCATGAGTGCCCTTCACTATCGTGTGGAAGATCTTGATCCCGGGAGAACGAAGAAACAACAGCATCCATCAGATTTGAATTCTTCTGAAGATATCGTACTTAACGTTGACCTCTTTCAGCGGGGACTGGGAGGGCTTAACTCCTGGGGTGCTTCTCCTCTTGAAAAATATCAATATCGCGCTAAAGAGTATAAGTATAGTTACAGTATTGAACTGCTTAAGTAAAGCGCGTATGTGTTGGGATAAAAGAATCCATTAGTGCTGTATCCAAAATATGTTTTATTGGGGCAAGTATGTGATTATGGATTATAACGCGGTGACGTGTTGAATTTTTTAGGAAAGCTTCAAGTTGTTTTGTATTTTTCGCTGCAATCAAATAATAGCATCCTGTTTGTTGTATTGAATTTATTTTGCCAAAAACATACCAATGTATAAATTTTATCTTCTCCTGCTACTTAATATCTTAATCGGTTTTTCGGTGGATGGGGCGAATAAACTTAGGATCGCGTGTGTAGGTAGTGATCTAACCATAGGAGTTGGCGTAGTAACCAGGGAACGAAACGCCTGGCCAGCTCAATTAGGAACCATGCTGGGCCCTGGCTATCAGGTAATGAACTTTGGAAAGAAGGAGGCTACTTTCCTTGAAGGGTTCAGTAATTCTTATGTTGGTTCGTTGGAATATCAGCAGGCGCTGGCAAGTCGACCCGACATTGTTTTTATTGAAATGGGATACGATGATTGTAACATACAGCGACGTTCGTCAATGGATATGTTGAGCAGTCAGTATGAGGCCTTGGTAGTGAGATTTAAGTCTTTGCCCTCCCGCCCCCGGGTAGTTTTACTGAGTCCGCTCCCGATCTTCCTTTCTGACAGCGCGTTCGGCTACAATACAAGGATTGAAAAGTTGGTTTGTCCGCTTATACAGCGTGTGGCTTATGCGGAAAAAGTAGAGATTATAAACCTTTACCCCCTGTTTGTCGATTCCGGGGCGATGTTCCCCGATAAAGTACATCCCTCTTCCTTTGGTGCGCATATGATTGCACGCAGACTCTACGAACATATAACAAGCGGGGGCTCGCAAAGCGTCAATGTTTTCAGCTCACTTCCCGAAGATAGGCTAGTAAGCAATTTCTATGGGTACGAATGTGCGTCTTTCAATTATAACGGTAGCGATTGTAAAATAGTTAAGCCCCGGAAGGTCGCTGTGGGTAAGCCCTGGATTTGGCGCGCGCGATTCTGGGGGCACGAGCCTCAAACAGATATTGCCTTGCTTGAAAGAGGATATCATGTTGTTTTTTGTGATGTGGCGGAACTTTTCGGAAACAAGGAGGCTATAGAACGCTGGAATAGGTTCTACGCCTTAATGCAAAAATGCGGATTAGCCAAGTCAGGCGCGCTGGAAGCCATGAGCAGAGGGGGCGTATACGCGTATAACTGGGCACTTGCCAATCCTGGCAAGGTTGCCTGTATATATGCGGATGCTCCTGTCCTGGATTTATTAAGCTGGCCGGGTCAGAGGAGAGCATCGGATGCTGCCCAGCCCTGGCAGGACTTTAAGAATGCATATGGGTTGAGCGAGGCGCAAGCGCTGGAATTTAAAGGCAGTCCTTTTTACCGAGCTGAAGAAGTTGCCGCTCTCGGTTTTAACATGCTTCATGTCGTTGGTGATGACGATCAGGTGGTGCCGGTTTCACAAAATACATTGCCGTTTGCACAACGTGTAAAGGCTGCCGGTGGTAATATTGAGGTAATACATAAGCCCGGAATAGGGCATCATCCTCACAGCCTGAAAAATCCAACGCCTATTGTCGATTTTATCCTCAGAGCTACCGGTCATAAATTAAACTCTGCTGCCCTGTCTTATCCTGGTTTTGAGTATAGCTCGGGCGTTGGCAAGACGGATTGAAGTGACTGGTAGATCCAATTCCATGATATTGATAATGTGCTGTCTGTTACATCTGATCTCGCGGTATTGTTCCTGGGCAACTCTATAACCCAGGGACTTGGAGGGGCCCACTCTCACATTTCCTATGCGCCTGACCAGAATATTATGCATAGTGCAACGTAGAGAAGGAAAGTCCCTGATCTTATCTTTTAAAGCGGCGGAATGTGGTATCGACCTTGCCGAGTTTGCCCCGAAGCTCCTTGGAAAAAACAAAAAGGGAAAAATGATATATGCCTATGTCCGGGCTCCATGGATTCAGAATCGCCCTGCTATTCTTTCAGCTCTTAAGCCAGAGTTGCAAGGCTCCGGAAAGGACAGCAAGGTTAGCATCGATGTCGGTAACTTCGGACAATCAAAATCCTCGGCAGCTACCTTGTTTCTGTATAAGAAGGCGCAAGGAAATCTGGTTTTATTATCTAAGGTAGACGTACAGCCACTCAACTCGTTTGAACATACAAAAGTTCAGCTTCCAGTGGCAAATGTAAATGAGTTGCTGTCCGGTGATTTCAGGATTGTTATTAGTGCGGCAGGGAATGTTGAAAATGAATTCAACTTTAGCCTCAAGCCAACCGCAACGTAATCATACTATGAGGCAACGCGCTTGAGCCAGTCTCATACTTCCTGAATCGAGTCCCATTTATATTTCTTTTTCATTGCAGAACCTAACGATTCTATAATTGTTAGTTATCTGCAAATGGAAAAAGATTATACTTTAGAATTCCGTAATGTTGGAGTGAACTTCAATGCTGGAAACGCAGACATTTACGTGTGGGCGCCCTTGGCTAAGCAGGTAAATATCTCCATCCTCCAGGGTCCCAAGCTCGCTCTGGAGCCGTCGCAGCGCGGTGTTTGGAAGTTAACAACATCAGAGTTGCCACCCGGTGCTGAATATCTCTTCGAGTTGGTTCTTGAGGATGAAACGATGCTCCTTCCTGATCCCTGTTCATTGTATCAGCCGGGCGGAGTTCATGCTCCTTCACGCGCTGTTGACCTTCGTAGTTTTTCCTTCACTGATACTAGCTGGAAGGGGCTCGCTCTTGACGAGTTTATCATCTACGAATTACATATTGGAACGTTTACAGCTCAGGGCAGTTTTGAGGCTGCGATTGAGAAGATAGATCATCTGGTGGATCTGGGTGTTACGGCGGTAGAAATTATGCCCGTTGCCGCCTTTCCCGGTAAGCGAAATTGGGGGTATGATGGCGTATTTGCCTTTGCCGTTCAGGAAAGCTACGGCGGACCGGAAGGGTTAATGCGTTTTGTTGACGCTTGTCATGCCAAAGGATTGGCGGTTATTCTCGATGTGGTATATAATCATTTCGGGCCTGAAGGGAATTATCTGCCTCATTACGGGCCATATTTTACAGATAAATATAGCACCCCTTGGGGGCAGGCGGTAAACTTCGATGACGCCGGCGCTGATGAGGTGCGTCGCTTTGTTATCGAGAATATGCTTATGTGGTTCCGCGACTTTCATATTGATGCGCTTCGTCTGGATGCTGTTCACGCTATTAAAGACATGGGTGCCACACATATATTGGCAGAGATGCGCGCCGTGCTTGATCACTATAATCTGAGCAGGGGCATGAACCACCGCCTTATTGTTGAATGCGATTTGAATGCTCCCCGTTATATTAATTCCCTGCAGAAGGGTGGCTATGGCATGTCTGCTCAATGGATTGACGAGTTTCACCATGCCCTGCGGGTAGCTGCGGGACAGCCGCAGCAGGGTTATTATGCCGACTTCAATGGCGTTGAAGACCTCGCGAAGTCGTATGCCGACGCTTATGTCTACGATGGGCGTTATTCTGAGGAACGGCAGCGCTCTTTTGGTGCCAGGGCCGATAATGCCGCGTGTCGGTTTGTTGTTTTTTCGCAGAATCATGATCAGGTAGGCAACAGGATGCTCGGGGAACGCAGTGGTACACTGTACAGTCCTTCAATGATGCGTTTATTGGCGGCAGCGGTACTGGTAAGTCCCTACCTTCCTTTGCTGTTCATGGGGGAGGAGTGGGGCGAGTCCCGACCATTTCTTTATTTCGTTGATCACTCAGAACCCTCACTAATTGAAGCCGTACGTAAAGGCCGTGCTGAAGAATTTAAAGCTTTTCAACAGCAACAGGATCCTCCCGATCCCCAGTCTTCGGAGAGTTTTCTCCGTTCGAAGATCAGTTGGCCGGAGCTTGCATTTGCTGGCTCCGCAAAGCACATGTTCGACTTCTATAAAGACATGATTAAGTTACGAAAAACTCAGCCCGTGTTGCGTAATGGAGATCGCTTTAATTTACGGGCAGACGCGTATCCTGCTCAACATTGTCTGTTATTGTATCGCTGGAATGCCCAGGAAAAGTTGGTAGCTGTCATGAACTTCTCTTCAGAGCGACAAAGTCTGGCATTGCCGGGAATTACCATCATTCATAAATTAATAGACTCCGAACAAGGATCTTACGCAGGTAACGAAGGACAGCATGCTTCTGTCGTCGCTGAAGGTACTGTGCTTATCGCCCCCGAATCATTTTCATTGTTTAGTTATGTATAACCCTATTTCTACCTATAGAATTCAGTTTAATAAAGATTTTACCTTTAAAGATCTTAAAGAGATTATTCCCTACCTCAGTGATCTTGGAGTCAGAACTCTTTATGCTTCCCCGATATTTGCCGCCGTGGCCGGAAGCACCCATGGCTACGATGTCATAAATCCATTGATGATAAATCCTGAGATTGGTACTGAGGCTGAACTTCTGGAAGTGTCGGCGCTATTGAAAAACCGGGGTATTGGCTGGCTTCAGGATATTGTGCCCAATCATATGGCGTTTCATCCGTCGAACTCATGGTTGATGGACGTTCTGGAGAACTGGGATGAGTCGCCCTTTTTTGAGATGTTCGATTTGAACTTTCCAACCCTGATGGACGATAAGCGTTTGATGATTCCCTTTCTGGGCGAAACGTTAGAGGAGGCTATCAAGGCCGGATCGTTAACGTTGCAATATGCCGATGGGAGACTGTCGCTTTCCTATGCCGATCAGCACTGGCCGATGTCCGCGTCGTCTAAAGCTATGCTGGCTGATTTGTGGAGATCCTCAGTTCCTCAGTCTGCTGATGTTGAGCAGGTAAATGCCGACCCTGAAATGCTGCAGTGCCTCTGCGACGCGCAGCATTACAGGCTCTGTCATTGGCAGGAAACCGAAAAACAGATAAACTATCGCCGCTTTTTTACTGTCAACGGTCTGATATGCCTTCGTATGGAAGAGCCGGGAGTATTTGAGCGCTACCATGCGTTTATTGTTGATCTGGTACATCGCGGTATTTTCCAGGGCTTGCGCGTTGATCATGTAGATGGATTGGCAGATCCCGGAGCGTATTTGCAACGCCTACGCCAGGTTGCGGGAGAGGACACCTACATCATTGTTGAGAAGATATTGGAGAAAAATGAAGAGATTCCCGCCCAATGGCCTATCCAGGGTAATTCGGGATATGATTTTTTGGCCTGGGCTAATAATCTCATGACCAATGGCGAATCCGAGGCATTCTTTACTGTTCTTTATCATGATTTTATCGAGAAGTCTTTGGATGTTTCAGCCTTGGCTCTCGAAAAAAAGAGAACAATCCTTACAGAGCACATGAATGGTGAGCTGGACCACCTGCTCGCCCTTTTTTATGCCTCCCGGTTGTTGAGTGAAGAAATGAAGGAAGCCGTCGATCGTTCGGAATTGCGTACTGGGCTTGCGGCATTTTTGGTGCGTATGCCTGTTTATCGTTTTTATGCCAGCGATTCTTCCCTGGATGATACCACGCGCCAGCATCTCCGCGACCTGATTCTGTCATTGCCGGAAGAGGAACTGAGCCCGGTCGTTCGTGAGGTATTTCTGAAGATCTTCCTGGCTGATGAACCGGGCGCCGGGAGCAGGGTATTCTTGCAACGTTTAATGCAATTTAGCGGACCTCTTATGGCTAAAGGCATCGAAGATACGCTTATGTACACTTATAACCGCTTTATCGTACATGCCGAGGTGGGTGATTCTCCCGCGGTATTCGGGATGAGTGTTGGTGATTTTCATGCTCGTATGCTGCAGAGAGCGGCTCAAAATTCTCTGTCAATAAATGCTACGGCTACCCATGATACGAAACGGGGCGAGGATCTGCGCGCGCGCCTCAATGTGCTAAGTGATATTCCTGATCAATGGCGGGAACTAGTGCTTAAGCTTAAGGCGCTTTCTTTTGAACGATTTGGTGTTAAGCTTGGATTGCACGTGAATGACGCATATTTTATTTACCAAACCCTCGTTGGCGCTATGCCTTTTCGTGAGGAGCAGGACGCCGATTTAGAAAGTCGCCTGGAGCAATATCTGGAGAAGGCGCTGCGCGAAGCAAAGAAACGTTCTGGCTGGGCCGATCCCGATGTGGAATATGAAGATGCCGCGCGTGAGTTCACTCACCTGCTATTGAACAGACGGGCTGCCGGGGCGGGACTGATTCGGTCTTTTGTATCCTTATTGGAGCCTTTTGCTATTGTCAATTCTCTGACCCAAATTATTCTAAAATGCACAGCCCCCGGCGTTCCTGATATTTATCAGGGAACCGAACTCTGGGATCTCAGTCTTGTTGATCCCGACAACCGGCGGCCGGTAGACTATGCTTTACGCGCGCGTTTGCTTCATGAAGTCGACGCGTTCCCTTCAATCGAATCATTACTCTCTGAGAATCGGTATGGTAAGGTTAAATTATGGCTGTGCGCAAGACTTCTAAGGCTACGCGCGCGGTATCCGCAGCTCTTTGCCGGCGGTTCCTATGAGCCGCTCAGTGTAAGCGGTGATGCCAGTGGTAAATTTTTATGTTATTTACGCAGGACCCAAGATGCTCAGATTATTGTAGTCCTGCGACTTGGACTTGCTGCCTCGAGCCTGATAGGCGATGGCGATGCCGGGCGCGCATCGGAAGAATATATCTCTATGCCATCGGATATGCCACGCTCGTGGCGTAACCTCATGAACAACATGGAATATACTTTTGATGCTGATATTCCGCTGTCCGCACTTTTATCGGCGATCCCTTTTGCTGTGCTTATAGCTGAAAGCTGATTGCCGCCGCAAGGAGCACGGCCGCTTGCCGTTGGAAAATAGTCCACAGATTTCAGTTTAAAATTTAAACTATAAGAGTAATCGCGATTGTTTTTAAGTTAGTCTATTATTTAAATTGTTTATTGTCAGTTGTTTATGGTTGGATGGGGTTTCGGTTTAAAAAATTTCCTAATTCTTTATATAGCTTGACTTCCGCTTGCTTTACGTCAAAAGAGATTGTCCGCCCGGGCCCGGCCTTGCGTCGGGTCGGCTGCTACCTACCAGCTTCGAGACTGACTCGGGACTGCTTCGTACCAGACAGCACTGGTCATCGACATTTCATGGGCATTTCATCGACANNGAAATGCCCATGACTTGTCGATAAAATGTCGATCACCACTCGAGCGTGTCTCGAGTCTGTCTCAAGTCAAACTCGAACCAGGTGGAACGCAGGGGGCTAGAAGCGGCGGCCGGGTGTGTGACCAGACCAGGGGGCCTCGGGACACTTTTATGTGACATACTGCGACATCGCAGGACCTTTTTTCGTCGCTGCTGACAGGCTGGGTAAGTGGATGTTTGTTATGGATCAACAGCTGAGTATGCTGGATTTGTTGCGAATGAATCGGCTAGGATCTGAATAGTTAAGTAGCTGGGAGATATGGTCTTGACTGGCGAAAATGATTGTCTCATCTTTGTTCTGTCAGCGCTGTGTGCCGGTACCCATTGCAGCGTGTCTGACAACTCCGAAGGCGCCGGGAGGGTTTAGGCGGCATGAGAATTAAATTTTATATTTTTTTGTTGAGGTGTTTTTTTCCGCTGTTTCTTGTTTTTTGATAACATGTTGGGGAATATATTCCTGAGTTTTTACGCGGTTGTTGTGTTTGGTAAGCTATGAAACTGATTGCACGGATTTTGCATGTATCGTTGTGTTAATCTACCAGCTAAGAAAGAGGGGGCAATATGTTTAAGGCTGCGCGACAGGTGCTGATGAGTCCGGTTTTTGTTTTGTGTTTTATCGTGGTTTCGTTTTTATCGGCAGCGATAGTGTCTGAGAAGGTAATTCCTATATCGTGGATGATGTATTTGTTGATATTGGCAGCTTTACCCGAAAATATACTTGAGGAGGAATGACGACTGTGACGATGCTACTCATGCTGAGTTGCAGGCGTAGCGTGTTTTAAAGAACATGTAGGGGCGAGCTCCCGATCGTAATCGTTACTTGCCCCCTACATGGGTATTAGCTTACTGGAGCTTACTGAATAAATTCGCCGTTAGCTTTGATGCTCACAACATCGCCAACCATTGCCGCTGGAAACTTGGCACCGATTCCGAAATCTGATCGTTTAACAGTTCCACTGATTTGAAAACCTGCGGTATTCTTCTTGTTCATTGGATTTTCTGTACTCCCTTTGTAAAGCAGTTGCAGTGTTACCGGTTTGCTGATACCGTGCATGTTAAGATTGCCCGTTAAGCTATATTTATCCTTAGCTATACGTTTAATGGCTGTACTCTTGAAGGTGATTGCAGGGAACTTCTCCGCATCAAAGAAATCGGCACTCTTAAGGTGATTGTCTCTTGCCTCAACACGTGTGTCAACAGAAGCGGTTTTCGCGTTTAACTCAAATACTGCGTCAGAGAAGTCGGCTTTAGATGCATTTACGGAAGCTGCGAAATCGTTAAATGAACCTGATACTTCGTTAATACCCAGGTGACTAACTGTAAACAGCAGTTGAGAATGCGGCGCATCATTTTTCCAGATGGTGTTTACCGCGGTGAAGGCCGAAAGAGATAAGAAGGCCAGAGCAATGAAGATGTACTTTTTCATGATTTGATTTTTAATGTATTGTAATAGATGAATATCAAAGAATTTTAAATCCCTTAACCTGAATTTGAGGGTTGTATAAGGAGATTGCTTTAAGCAGGTTCGCCACAGATTCCATGGCTATGCTGACATTAAGCTTACCTGCTATCAGGGGGCGGAAACCCGTGGATCGGACAAGATCGACCGTTGTTTGTATAGCGTCATCGTCGTCTCCCGCGACAAAAATATCGGGCCGATTACTTTCAGATAAATTACACGCGTCCGCGTGGAAGCCGTGAAAGGCGGCCGTTACATGCGCATTAGGGAGCCTCAATTGTAGTTGAAGGGCCACGCCTTTATGCTCCGCGTTGGGATTGTTCTGTAGAGGGGCGTTAATAGCGCATATTAGGACCTTTTGATTGCTCACCTGCTCAATGCGCTCGGCGACAGCAGCGAGTGATTCATAAGGGATTGTAAGAAGGATGATGTCAGCTTCCCAGCACGCGTCTTTCGTACAGCTATGGGCTTCAACCTCAGCCGCGGCATTCTGATCCGAAATGGAGGAACAAAGTGCTTGCAGCCGCCCCTCATGGATATCCAAAAGAAGCAGTCGGTAATTGCCATGCGAGAGCAACTTACTTAGAGCAGCTCCGCGGGCGCCTGCGGCACCAATAATTGCGACTGTTTGTTTTGTCTTCATAGCATCGTTTAACTGATAATGCAAAAGTACACATCAGTAAACGTTACCGCTCTTAATCAGGATTAGGAAAATCTATTGACTTAAATCAAGGGATGTTAACCTGGCGATACCATTCTGCGTCGCACTCTGCTTAAGGTTTCAGGGGTAAGTCCCAGGTAAGAAGCGATCATGTGCTGCGGTACTCTGTTGATAATCTGTGGGTAGCGCGAGATGAAGTCAGCGTAACGCTCTTCAATGCTGCGTTCATGGAGATCATTTATCCGCCTTTGCATGGCGATGTAAGCATTGGTTACGAGATTGTGCGAAAACTCTAGGTATTTGGGAGAAGTTTTTAAAAGTTCGTTATATGCCGGGCGGCTAATCAGCACAAGCTCGGAATCTTCAACAGCCTCGATGTTATAACTTGAAGGTTCTTCGGCGAGAAAGCTGTAAAGATCAGCAATGAACCATCCTTCCGGAGCAAACTGGAGAATGTGCTCGGTTCCATTTTTGTCTACTGTGTAGGAGCGCAGCATTCCCTTTTCAACGAAGGCAATATGACGACATGGGTCTTCTTCCTGTAAGAGATATTGCCTTTTGCGAATCTTTTTTACTGAAAGGTGATTCTTTATTAGGGCTTCCTCTTCATCAGTAAGACTGATTCGATTCTTAAAGCTTTCAAAATATACTTCGTACATAATCCTTATAATGTTTCAAGTATACGTATTTTCAATTATTGTTGACTAGTGATTATCGTGAAGTCGTATAGGCCTGTTGGGGAACTGGCAGATTGCATTTATCAATAATATCATGGACGATGTCGTCGAGCTTGCCTACAGATTTGTCGAGCAGTTGAAGTAATTCCTCTTGATCTTTTATTTCGGGTGTGTCTTTTAAGATGGAGGTAATGCCTAGAATATTTGCCAGGGGGGCTCGCAGCACATGGGAATGTGTGAATGCGATTTCCTGAAGATAGAGATGCTGCGTTCTGATAGCTTCTTGTTTCTCTATTATCTCTGTAATATCGCTAAGAACGATCAGCTCGCAGCTTTTACCATTCAGAATGAATTCCAGGCTGCGCAACTTTACAAAAAACAGCTCACCAGCTTTGCTCCGTTGCGTTACTACCGGATGGTGCCAATCGCTGGAAGGAGGGAGCAAGCGATCAATACTTGTCTGTTCAATTTCGGATGGCTGAAAGCCATATTTCTCTAAAGCGGCCTTATTAGCTTGAAGGATCATTCTACTTTGCATGTCGTAAATGAACTTGGGCAAAGGGCTCTCGAGGAATAAGCTACGATAATGATCTTCTGATTCACGGAGGATTGCATTCAGTTGCCGTGTTTCTTCCAATCGCTCTTTCATTGATTGAAATAGCGTCTCCTTCTTTCTCATCTTCACTTCTAATCCCTTAAGGGTTTGATGGACGAGAATGACCGTTAGTGCGTTGATGAACGTGAAATTTAACGAGATGAGCACACTGCGGGATGGACTGAATGGTTGCAAAAAAAAGGTTTGTGTTTCGTGAATACATGCCCAGCCTATCAGCAGGAGGAAGTTGAAAAGTACTGATCCGAAACATGCCCGCGTATCGTACTGTAGCGATACAAAAATACTAAAGGCCATGAGGTAAATGCAGCCGATCATGAAGCTGTTATAGAAAATTAGCTGTCCGGTTGCGAAAATGGCAATGGTGCCGGCTATTAGCGCGCGCCGTTGTGCGATGTTGAACAAGGGCGATAACGCGAAAATGCAAACTGCCGCGAAGGATGCTACTTCAAAACTTAAACGAGGGTGGTCTTCAGTTACAAGCTCTATACCAAGACACATCGAAAGTACCAGAACTCCTGTAGTGATTCCATATAGAATGATGTGATACAGAAGTTTGTCCTGCCAGAACTGTATGCGACTTTTGTCTTTCGATCGTTGACTAAATAATTTCAGTAAGTATGCTCGGTAAGCACACAGCGCTTTTCCTGCGGGCGTGAATCTAAGTGCAGCGAATGACATGGTTTGTGTTAATGAGATAGATACAGTTTACAAACATAGTTTATTTTATTATAGTTGTGTATAGACTTGACAAAACGGCTAGTAGAGATGGTAGACACAGATGACCGGCCATACCTTCCTGATGGATTCCCTTTTTTAGTTTGTGTTGTATTGTATGAATGAACCTACGTGCACAAGTGTGTCTTATCTTTGCATTGTAAATATATATAAGTTTCTGCTAATGCGAAGATTGTTGTTGAGGGGCGGAGATAAGATTAGGGACGAGAAAGATCTCAGATGAAGGAGAATCATCAAAGGTAAGACGAGGGAAAGCTTGTGTTTTACTCTCCGCTCAAAAACTTGTTGGCATCCAAGTCTATGTTATTAATCTTTTCAGCGGTTTCATGTACAAGATCATCAAGCTCGGTTGCTGATTGCTTCAGAGCTTTGATGAACTCGGTAAGTTCCTCCTTATCGAGATCAAAGCTCGCGACGAGGTTGCAGACCCCGAGAATACGTGAAAGAGGAGCCCGCACAACGTGCGATTGCATGAACGCAATGGAACGTAGTGCCTGATTTTGGGATTCTATGGCATTCAGATATTCTTTTTCCTTGGTTTTGTCGCGTGTGACTTTTGTAAAACCGGAGACCTTTCCATTAGGATCATGTAACGCGGTAATGACCACGGATGCCCAAAACAGGCTTTTGTCTTTTTTTACGCGCCAGCCTTCGTCGCTGGATTTACCCTTGCGGATGGCTTGTTGTAGCAAGTTTTGAGGTTTCCCACTTTTGCGATCCTCATCGGTATAGAAAATCTCCATGTTTTTGCCCATGACCTCAGTTCGGTCATAGCCTTTTAGATTTTTGGCACCCTTATTCCAGTTTAAGAAGTTGCCATTATTGTCAAGGAGGAGGATGACATAATCTTCCACCTCATCGATCATGCTTTGGTATTGCTGGCGGCTGAGCCTTAGCGACTCTTTGTATTTCTCGTCGCGTTTAATCCATTCGGTGATGTCCTGAAAGGTTCCGTTGAGGAAGTTTTGCCCGGTATCGTCTGTGGAAACATTGGCTTTTGCGGATATCCAACGTATTTCATTATGACCAATAGAAATGGTAAAATGGATGTCGAGGGGTTCTGAATTGTAAAAGCTATTACGAAAAGCTTGCACCACACGTTGACGCGATTCGGGCATTACCGGGTTAAGAAGCAATTGCGGATTTTTATAGATTTCGGAACAGGAAATACCAGGAAAAAGCTTTTCAATACTTTTGCTCAAATATGTAAATTCGGCAGATACTTCAGTTCCATTCAGTCTAACGGTGTATTGAAAGAGCGTGGAGGAACAACTGTCTGCAATTTGTTGCAGATGTAAATCATCACTATGATGCATAAATTGAGCGTTAGGGCATGCAAATCTGAACTATAGAACTTTACGCGTTATGCAGCCTTCATTCCCTGTCAAAAATTCTATGCAATAATACATCTATTTTTTCATGTGCATTATAACATTTATTATCTTTATTTCAAAGGGATCATCTACCCCTGTTTCTAATATAGTTTCTTATGGATAATTCTTCGATGCTTGAAAGCAAGCGGTTGGCTGCGTTACGGTCATACCACATTTTAGATACTTTGCCTGAAGAAGAATTTGATCGTCTCACCAGGCTTGCTTCCGCAATATGTAAAATGCCCATGTCGCTGATATCCCTCGTTGATGATCATAGGCAGTGGTTTAAGTCTACGGTAGGCATTGATGTGGCGGAAACAACAAAGGATGTTTCCTTTTGTAAGTACACGATTTTGGGCTCGGAGATTATGGAAGTGCCCGATGCTACGCGCGACGATCGGTTTATGCATAATCCTTTCGTGACATTTGATCCGAATATTAGATTTTATGCCGGATACCCGCTAATTGCACCGGGCGGCCTTCCTCTGGGCGCGCTTTGCGTCTTAGATACAAAGCCAGGGCATCTCGATGAGCATCAGCGTGAAGCCCTCCAGATTCTGGCGGAGGAAGTGGTTGACAGGATTGTAAAGCGTAGAAAAGAAGAGGAGGAGGGTTTTATCAGGCGGATTTTTGATCTCTCGAATGATTTGATTTGCGTGGTTGATGAACAGGGAATCTTCCGGCAGGTGAATCCAGCCTTTAAAACACTCCTTGGCTGGTCGGCTGAGGAGATTCTCGGTAAGCCGTATAACGTCTTCGTGTACAGCGATGATCAAGATGACTCTGATAGCTACTTTTCAGAGATGTTACGTGGTGATGCGAAGGAAATGTTTCTTAACCGGAGCCTGCGCAAAGATGGCGGCTTTATCTATACCCAGTGGATCTCGGTAAGTGAGAAAGAGACGGGATTGGTGTACAGTGTTGGTCGTGACGTTAGCGCGAGAATACATCGCGAATTTGAAATAAAACGCGCCAACGAGTTTCTGGAGCAAACGGGCGAGGTGTCGAATATTGGTGGTTGGGAGTATGATTTAATAAGTGGTAAGGTATATTGGACGCGTCAGACCTACGTGATACACGAAGTTGGCGATGCCTTTGATCCATCCTTAGAGGGGGCTATGTCATTTTATAAGGATGACGTTTCTCGTTTGGCAATTGAGGCAGCTGTAAAAGATGCGCTGGAAAAATGTCAGTCGTATGATCTTGAGCTGAAAATTACAACGGCGAAGGGGCGGGACATCTGGATTCGTGCGATCGGAAATGTTGAATGTGTTTCTGGTCGCTGTGTAAGGATTTATGGAACATTTCAGGATATAGATGAGCGGAAACGTCGTGAACTGGCCTTCGAAGAAACTAAGGAATTGCTTGATAATGTACTTCATGCTGCTTCTGAAGTATGCATAATTGCTACGGATGAGCACGGTGTAATATCGCTTTTCAATTCTGGCGCTGAGCAAATGACGGGTTATACTGCCGCGGAAATGGTGGGTAAAAGAAGTCCTCTGATGCTGCACGATGAAAAAGAGGTTAGCGCTTTGGTTCATGCCAGTTCGGAGGAACATGGACGTGAGCTTGATGCTTTTGAGGCCTTTGTGTTTCAGGCCAGCCGGATGAACCATGTGCGACATGAGGTTTCATTCGTTCGTAAAGATGGAAGTTCCTTCCTCGGTTCCATGGTGATTACTGCTATTAAGGACAGTTCAGGCGAGGTGAAGGGCTTTCTTGGCGTAACGACAGATGTTACCGAGCAACGGGAAGCCGACATACGTTTGCAGGCTGAGCAGGCGCGATTGCAGGCGTTTGTACAGCATGCTCCTGCGTCGGTAGCGATGTTCGACACCGAGATGAGGTATATCACTTGTAGCATGCAATGGATGCGTGATTACGGATTGTCGGATCGGCAAATTACCGGACTTTCTGTATATGAAGTGTGGCCATCGATACCCGACGTTTGGAAAGAACGTTATTCCAGCGCCTTAAAGGGGGAAAAATTAAGTTGCGAGCGTGACTTTTGGCCCGGCTTAAATGAAACGGGCATTTATGTGCGTTGGCAACTATTGCCTTGGTATCAGCACGATGGCTCTATCGGGGGCATTATGTTTCTTACTGAGAACGTAAGCGAGCGCGTGCGCCAGGAGGAGGAACTTGAGCGGGCACGTCTTTTGGCCGAAGAAGCGAATCATGCAAAGTCTGAATTTCTGGCCAGCATGAGCCACGAAATAAGAACGCCTCTGAATGGCGTGATTGGCTTTACCGACCTGGTTTTGAAAACCGATCTTGATGATACGCAACGTCATTACCTTCACATCGTTTCGCAATCCGGCAATTCATTGCTGGAGATCATTAATGACATTCTAGACTTTTCGAAAATTGAGTCGGGAAAGCTCGAGCTGGACCATGCGGAGTTTGACCTTTATGAAATGGCAAGTCAGGCTGCGAATGTGATATCTTATCAGGCTCAGAAAAAGCGGGTAGAAATGCTTTTAAACATTTCACCGGATTTGCCCCGTTTTGTATCGGGAGATGAAATCAGGATTAAGCAGATTATTATCAATTTGTTGAGTAATGCTGTAAAGTTTACAGCCAAAGGTGAGATCGAGCTGAAGATATCAGTAGTCAATTACACAAGAGATAAGGTGAAGCTTCGCTTTAAGGTACGTGATACCGGTATTGGCATAAAGCAGGATAGGCAGTCGCGGATATTTGAGGCTTTCACGCAGGAAGATGTGTCGACGACAAAGAAGTATGGCGGCACGGGTTTAGGGCTGACAATATCTAACCGTTTGCTTTCACTGATGAATAGTAGAATGGATCTGGTTAGCTCGCCGGGAAAAGGCAGTACTTTCTTCTTTGACCTGGAGCTTGAGTATCGTGATGGCAGTGTGCGTGACTGGGATGGTTTGGACCGCATTCATTCGGTACTGATTGTTGATGACAATGCGAATAATCGTACCATATTGAAGGAAATGTTTATTCTTAAGCAAATTAAGGTAGACGATGCCCGAAATGGTATGGAAGCGCTTTCTAAGATTGCCGCCGGAAGTAAATACGACCTGGTAATCCTCGATTATTATATGCCTTTTCTGAATGGTATAGAGACGGCGGAAAAGATTAAGCAGGGAATGAGCGAAGAGGAAAAGCCGATTATCGCGCTTCTGCATAGTTCTGCGGAGGATAGTGAAATCCTGAAATCGCTAAATCGCGCTGTGATCGATTTGAACTTAAATAAACCTGTGAAGATTGATGATCTGTTTGGTGCGTTATCTCGGTTCTATCAGAAGGAAGTTATTGATAGCGTTACGACAGAGAAAGATCGGCAATTGGGAGATATGGGCGGCTTAACAGTATTGATTGCTGAAGATAATCCGGTAAATATGCTTTTGGCAAAGACGATGGTGGCTCGCGTGGCTCCTTTGGCGAATATCGTTGAAGCAACCAACGGGGAGATTGCTGTGGCTCGCTTCCTTACAGCAAAGCCTGATTTGATTTTGATGGACGTACAAATGCCTGAGATGAACGGTTATGAAGCAACACGTAAGATTCGGGAAAGTGATTTGGAAGTGCCGATTATAGCGCTTACAGCCGCGAGTATAAAAGGGGAGAGGGAGAAGTGTTTGGAGGCTGGAATGAATGATTATATGACGAAGCCTTTTATCGAGAAAACTCTTTTCGACATGTTTGATAAATGGCTGAGCAAAGCTGAAGACGAACTTGATTCGGTTGATGTTTTCGCGTTAAATGATAACAGTCGCCATTTTGATCTGAATGCCGTTAGCGCCTATCTTGCCAATGATCGAAATTTAATAGATGAGTTGCTGAAGATGACTGTGCATGAAATAGATGAGATTGTGAATGCTCTTAAGCTTAACAGGGGTGTGTACGCTGGAACGGAGCTGCAGCGGATTGGACAAAAGCTCTACGGCACGGCAACCGCGGCAAGCATGAAGGAGCTTTCTGCCCTTGCATTACAACTGGAAGATTTGCCTCCTGACAGTACGCTACAAGCTGATCGTTTGATTGACGCTATTTTGAAGGAAATCTTTTTGGTGAAGCTGATTATAAAAAAAGAGTGGTAAAGTGAGTGGTTGAAATTTTTTGTTTTTTATTTTGTTTAGAATGGTTCTAGTTTGTTTAATTTGCAATAATTAAGAAAAATTCTAAATAGAAATGAATAATAGACATCTACTCTTACAATTTTTTACATTTTTTTCATTGATACTGGCATCATCAGTAGCAGTGTTTGCCCAAGGTAATGGATCGATTAAAGGACATGTAAGCACTTCAGATAACCGTCCGGCTGAAAATGTAACGATATTTTTGAAACAGGGACAGGCGGCTGCGATTACTGACGAGCAGGGTAACTTCCTTATTAGCCGTGTGCGCGCGGGAGTATATGCCTTGCGGGCATCAGCCGTTGGACTTACGAGTTCGGAGCAGCAGGTTACTGTTGTTGCGGGGGAAACAGCGGAGGTTTGGTTTACGCTGGCTGAAAGTGCCTCAACCTTGAGAGATGTGGTGGTTTCTTCCGGGAAAATTAATCCTCTTTATAAGCGCAAGAGTGAGAGCGTAGCCCGGTTGCCGCTACAGAATCTGGAAAACCCCCAGTCCTACGTAACCATCAATAAGGACCTGCTGAAGATGCAGGTGATAACAAACTTCAATGACGCTTTAAAGAATTCAAGTGGATTAGATAAATTATGGACATCAACAGGGCGTGCTGGTGATGGCGCAGCATACTACACCTTGAGAGGGTTTGCGACACAGCCCACCATGGTTAATGGCGTGGCGGGTGTGACGAATGGAGATATAGATCCTACTAACATAGAGAGTATCGAGGTGATTAAGGGCCCTTCGGGAACTCTTTTTGGCGGTGCTCTTACGAATTTCGGTGGCTTAATTAATATTCTCACAAAGAAGCCTATAGATACTATTGGTGGGGAAGTTTCGTACACTACCGGAAGTTATAATCTGAACCGTTTAACTGCGGATATTTATGGTCCGGTATCCAAGGATAAGAAATTGTTAGCTCGTTTTAACGGGGCTTATAACTACCGCGGAACTTTTCAGGATGCAGGCTTTGGTAAATCATTCATGTTAGCGCCATCCATTGAATACAATGCGAGTGAGCGCCTGAAGATTAATCTTGACGCGCAGTTTTATAATTATGAGGGTACCAACCCTTTGAGTATCTTCCTGAACCGTGCTCGTCCGCTGATTGCAAGGACTCCAGATGAGCTTCAGTTCGATTACTATAAGTCGTATACCAATAATGATGTTACCGTGAAGACGCCTACAGTCAACGTAAGCGGTCGTGTGAGTTACAAGATCTCAGATCAGTGGACCTCGCAAACTTCGTTCTCGCGTGGATACAGGAAGTCGGACGGGTATTATCAGTACGTGATGTATACAGGAGCGTCGGACACATTGATTAGCCGTTTGGCAGCCAAGCAAAATGCTGCAAGTGATGTAATGAATGTACAACAAAATTTTGTGGGCGATTTTCAGATTGCCGGCCTGCGTAATCGCCTGGTGGTGGGTGTTGATTATCTCCGCCAGGAGAACGACAACTTTACCTCTCCCTATGTTACGTTTGATCAGGTAAATACCTCTTTAGCTGCGGATCCTCGCTACGGCCAGATCAATAGGATTAAGATAGATGATAAAATAGCCGCGTCAACGGCTGCTTATACCAATAATAACACGGTGAGCTATGTTTACAGTGCATATGCTTCGAACGTGCTGAATGTCACTGATCAGTTAATGGCTATGGCTAGTATTCGCGTTGACCGTTTTGACAATCGTGGTAGCTATAACAAGGCTACTGGACAGAATAGTAGCGCATATAAGCAAACAGCCTGGTCGCCGAAGTTTGGCTTGGTATATCAGATTGTTCCTGAACGTGTTTCGCTTTTTGGTAATTACATGAATGGTTTTAGAAACGTGGCTCCTGTTACGCAGCCGCTTCCTGATATTAGTGGGGTGCTGAAACCTCAGCATGCTAATCAGATTGAAGGAGGGGTGAAGCTACAGGCCTTTAACAATATGCTTAACCTGACGGCAAGCTATTATGATATTTCTGTAAGTAATATGACTACCGCGGAGTCAGTAGTTCGCGACGGCCAGACTTATAACATTACCGTACAGCGGGGAACGCAGGAAAGCAAGGGGTTCGAACTTGATCTTGTTAGTAATCCGGTGCAGGGGCTGAATGTTGTTGCCGGGTATAGCTACAACGATAGTAAATTGACAAAGTCATCTCCTGTGGATGAAGGTTTGCGTCCGGTGAGCGCGGGTCCTAAGAGTCTAGCGAACCTCTGGTTGAATTATATCTTTACAAAGCCAGCGTTAAAAGGCATTGGTCTCGGCTTCGGAGGTAATTATGGCAGCGAGAATAAGATTACAAATAATACCGTTACGGGTGCATTCACCCTTCCATCGTATACTGTGTTGAATGCGGCGCTGAGCTATAACGCCAAAACCTGGAGAGTGGGATTAAAGGTTGATAATCTTAGTAATGAGAAGTATTACAAGGGCTGGACAACGGTTGAAATGCAGATGCCTCGTTCAATCTTAGCTAGCCTTTCTATGAGGTTCTAAGAGGATTCACTCTCTGTCCTGTAGGGTGGAGACTGAATGCTTGTCGATCTTCTTTGAGGTTTGAATGTGATAGATTCCTCGTCATGTGCGAACTGGGATAGCTGCTTGTTAATCTTTTACGCAGGGTTTGAAGATCGATTAATAATACGGCGCATGTTTAGCTTCTTTGTAGTAAGAGGGCATGCGCCGTTTTTTATGTATTTCTCAAAAAAGCTTAAGTCTGTCGCCGAGCGAATGAGCTTATGTTCTCATACCTGCCTGTATCAAAATTCTAGTATTTTCTGCTGTGTCTGGCATGAAAGCGTATAGGATTTTCATCCGATTGATATACTTAAAAGCCCCCTATTTATACCAAGTTGCTGTTTTTTTGAAAAATTGGCTCAGCGTTTATAAAAATATTCGATTGACATTCAGTCCTATGTGCGCTATTTGCTCTTTTTTGCAAATCATTTTTTGGAGAAATGGCTGGAGTTTGTACTTTTGTCCCCGGAGAGTTGGCAGAGTGGTCGATTGCGGCGGTCTTGAAAACCGTTGACTGTTAAAGGTCCGGGGGTTCGAATCCCTCACTCTCCGCTGATAAGTATT
>DKIV01000030.1 GCA_002454425.1 Sphingobacteriaceae bacterium UBA6709 | reverse complement strand
ATGCCGTACTAAGCCCACTAAACCAGGTCAGGGAGTGGGCTAAGTATGGCCTGGTTAGGGTGATGCTTAAGCAACATGAATACGCTGCCTATAACCAAACTATAACCAATCTATAACGAGGTATATTAGTCATATGATCTTGCGCGGCATATCCTTACTTTCTACTTGGGGACTCATTTTATTTTAGACAAAATCTTGTTGAGCAAGTCGTAGATGTCAGCGAGTAATGTATCGGAAGAAGTTTAACCAGTAGTGGAGCACCATGCAAACTAAAAATATTTTTCCTGTTGTGGGGTTTAATTGGAAAAGGGATTATTGTCTTACAAGACTTAACGTTTGGACCTGATAAGTTCAGCCTGCTTTTAGCGCTTATTGCTTATTGCTGAATTAGTAACTATAAGATACAATAAAGGGTAATACGCTGATTTACGATTACCCTTTATTATTTGAGGAATACTCTGATTTTGAGCTTTATGTCCTCTTATATTGTTATTGTGTAGCGATTACACTCCCAGGTCGCTCATGATTGCGCTGATCTTGGTTTCGATAGCGTCATCTGCGGCTTTAAATTCGCTGGTGCTGTTCAGCTCGCCTTTAACACTGCAATAGAACTTAATTTTAGGCTCTGTTCCTGAAGGGCGGGCGGAGATGATACTTCCTTCTTCTGTGATAAACTGAAGCACATCTGACTTTGGAAGGTCAATCGCTTTTTTCTCGCCGCTTACCAGATCCGTTTCCTCGCGCTTTTCGTAATCCTTAAGGGCAATAACTTTGGATCCGCCAAGGCTTGCCGGAGGATTCGTTCTGAAACGTTCCATCATAGCCTTGATTTCTTCTGCTCCGCTTTTGCCTTTCTTGGTTACAGACACCAGTTTTTCCTTAAAGAAGCCAAATTCAACATACATATTTAACAGCGCTTCGAAAAGACTGCTTCCTTTGTCTTTGTAATAGGCCGTCATTTCAGCAATAAACGCAGCGGAAACTACCGCATCTTTATCGCGAACAAACTCTCCTATAAGGTATCCGTAACTTTCTTCACCGCCACCTATAAAGGTTTTCTTGCCTTCAAAGCGGGTCATCAGCTCGCCGATGTACTTAAATCCGGTAAGTGTATTGTAACAAGTTACGTTTTTCGCCTTGGCGATCGTATCTATGAGATTTGAAGTTACGATGGTCTTAACGATATACTCGTTTCCTGTAAGCTTACCCTTTTCCTCCCAGGCTGAGAGTAGGTAATTGATGAGGAGGCTTCCCGTTTGGTTTCCATTCAGAAGCACAAACTCGCCATCTGTATTTTTTACAGCGATGCCCACGCGGTCAGCGTCAGGATCTGTAGCAAGGATCAGGTCTGCATCAACTTCCTTACCCTTTGCCAACGCCAGCGTTAGCGCTTCTTTTTCCTCCGGATTAGGATATACTACCGTAGGGAAATTACCATCGGGAGTAACCTGTTCGTCAACGAGGATGACGTTGGTAAATCCAAATCGTTGCAGGGCTGTAGGTACGAGGGTAATTCCGGTACCGTGGATAGGAGAGTAGACGATCTTAAGATCCGACTGGCGTTTTATAGCGTCGGGAGAGACGGAGAGTTGAGTGATCTTATTGAGATACATTTCATCAATCTCCTCACCAATAAGCTCAATATTACTTTCAATAGCGCTGAACTTTACCTGATCAATGCTGGTAACTCCGGCCACTTCAGTCATGACGTCCTTGTCGGCCGGCGATACGAACTGTCCGCCATCATGTCCGTAAGCTTTATATCCATTATATTCTTTAGGATTGTGCGATGCTGTAAGCATTACGCCGCTCTTGCATCCTAACTGGCGAATGGCGAAAGAAAGCTCTGGCGTTGGACGCAAGGCCTTGAAGAAATATACATAGATGCCGTTGGCGGAGAATACCTCGGCGGTAATGCGCGCGAAATAATCTGAATTATTGCGACTGTCGTGCGCAATGGCTACCTTAATTTCCTCATTGGGATAAGTCTTCTTAAGATAGTTTGCCAGTCCCTGCGTAGCAGTACCGATAGTATATTTATTAATTCTGTTTGACCCGGGGCCCATAATTCCGCGGAGACCGCCTGTTCCGAATTCCAAATCCCGATAAAAAGAATCTGTAAGTTCTGTATAAGCCTTATCATCCAGAAGCTTCTGAATATGCTGTTTTGTTTCAGCATCGTAATCACCTTGCAGCCACTCGTTGACCTTGTTGAGTACCGATTGTTCTAATTCCTGCATTGCTATAGTAGATTTAGATATTTTTAATATTACAATAATAATAACTCAAAAGAAATAAAATCGAAAATGGTTTTTATAAATATGTGAAGTTTTTGATACTTAGTGAGAAGGTATAGCAAGGCCACAGGATAAGCAAGAATAGGTGACAAGCCAAAGAAAAAGGCAAGCGGATGAGCAGCGTAGCAGTTTTAAGCAAGCATGCTAATCTATTGTAAGTTGAGAATTTCGACGTATCTCGCTAATTTTCAGAAAGTCGTCTAGTACGGCCTCTATCTCTGTATGGTGTTTACGCAGCATCTGCGATAGGCGGTCGGGTTGAGCGGTGCCGATGGTCTGCCTGTATTTATGTAAGATGAATCGCAGATAACGTATGCCCGTAGTTAGCGCTTCGAGACTGTCGCGTTGCGCCATGCATTTATTGAAATTGTCCCAAAAATGTGTATTCTGATATGTTTTTGCGGCTTCCATCGCCACTTTTCCTTCAATGCTGATAAGGAAAGCCCGCAAGCTAAGGATATGCTCACAGCGCAGCCATTGGTATTTTGCAAAGGCTGATTTAAGACGAGGATCGATAATTTCATCTGCCGCCATGTCATAGAACTCATTCTCCATAAGTGAATGAAGGAGCAGTTGTCGCAACTGTAATATGGTATTCTCGTTTTGCATAGGTATTAATTATGGTTTACTATTTTTAACGGAAAGTCAGCGACTTATGTTGTGTGCCCGGCAGAAATATCCCAGGAAAAAGTGTTTTAGGTAGTACTTCTTTCGATATTAAACGACTACATTAAGAATAAGTTTGAGAAAAGAAGGGCTGAACCCTTAATATTTATTGTCGGGGGCAGTTGAAATTGTCTGCGGAAGTTGTCCTTGTTCTTAATATTCAATAGCTTAACTGAGATATCGTTATATAAATTACACACTATGCGTAAAATTCTTACTCTATTATCCCTTTTTGCGACGCTGCACGCGGGCGCGCAGGAGCTTTACAAAACAAGAGACGTTGCTTTAGCGTACAGCAAGGGCACCCGGTCTGCCGACGGCAGACCCGGCAAGCACTACTGGCAGAATGGTGGGCGATACGCTATATCGCTGCAGTTGAACCCCAGTACCAGAGTGGTGCAGGGAACAGAAAAAATCACTTACCGCAATAGTAGTCCCGATACGCTACGAAAAGTTGTGTTCAAGCTGATCATGAATAACCATCGCGCTACCGCCGCGCGCTGGGGAAATGTGAGCAAAGACTATATTACCGAAGGCGTTCAGGTGGGACGCTTTTTAGTGAACGGCAAAGCGGGAGTATGGTCTGCCGGCATGGGAGAGACCGCCACGCAGGAGGTTAATCTTGCCGCGCCCTTGTTGCCGGGGAAGACTCTGGATTTTGAGATTGATTGGACCTATACGCTGGCTAAACAATATGGGCGGGAGGGAACGATTGATCCTAACTCATTTTATCTGGCTTATTTTTATCCGCGGGTAGCTGTTTATGACGACTACAATGGATGGGACATGACCGATCATATTAATGGTCAGGAATTTTATAACGATTTTAACGACTATACCCTCAATGTTACGGTGCCGGCGAACTATATGGTATGGGCAACAGGAGAGTTTTTAAATCCCGATGAGGTGCTGCAACCCGAGGCGGCGGCACGGCTTAAGCGTTCGTTGACTAGTGAGGAAGTAATAAATATTGCTACTAAGGCACAGATTGCCGGTGCCAAGGTAACCAGACAGCAGGTAAATACCTGGAAGTTTCGCGCCGACAATATTGTGGATGTCGCCGCGGGGGTGAGCAACCATTTTGTATGGGACGGAACTTCAGCGATCATTGATAGTCTGACCAAACGACGCGCGGCGATGCAGACGGCCTATAACGATACCACGTCGTCATTTCGCACCCTTGCCGCCGAAGGTGCTCACGCCCTGAATTGGTATTCTCATCATTATCCTGGTGTTCCTTACCCTTTTGGTAAGATGACCGCTTTTCAGGGAAATGCTAATATGGAAACTCCGGGTATGATAAATGATTCGTCGCTACCGGGAATAGATAACCGTCGCGTGGCTAACCATGAAATCGCGCATACCTGGTTTCCGTTTTATATGGGCACTAATGAAACGCGCTATGCTTTTATGGACGAAGCATGGGCAAGCTTTCTTGAACTACTTATAGCTCCTTCTTTCATGGACAGTCTGCAGGCTGATGAAATGTATAAATCGGGCAGGATCGCGCGCTGGGCAAATAATCCTGCGGCAACGACAGATGTTCCTATTATTACACCTTCCTTTGAACTGAAAGAAGCTTATCGCATAAACGCCTATGGGAAGCCTTCACTGGCATATATGGCATTGAAGGATATGCTTGGCGATAAGATGTTTAAGAAATCATTGCTTGAATACATGGATCGTTGGCACGGTAAACACCCTATTCCCTGGGATTTCTTTTATTCCTTCAACGATGCCAGCGGCAAAAATCTCAATTGGTTCTGGAATAACTGGTTCTTTACACCTTACTATATGGATATAGCGGTGGATAAGCTGGTAAGGAAGAACGATGGGTATGTGCTTACTGTGAAGAATATCGGAGGCTTCGCTATTCCTTTTAGTCTGAAGATGACCTTTGCCGATGGAACTACCCGTCGTTTACATCAAACCGCCATGGTGTGGGAGAAAGATCAGAAGCTTGCGACGATAAGTTTGCCTTCGCTGAAAGGCCTTAAGTCGCTGGACTTGGATACGGATATGTTTGTAGATTACAATCCTGCTGATAATAGCTATAAGCTTTAGGCTCAGTTGATCAGGCTTTTAGCGTTATACAGGGAGGCTGACCACCGGTTAGCCTCCCTGTTTGTTTATGTGGGGCGGGATGATTGGCAATGATGCCGATTCGGATCTAGAGACTGTTAATCCAGCTTGATACTTCTTTGAGTGCCTGAGGGTTTACAGTTTCCTGTAGCTGGGAATACTCAAGGGGATTGCCCGTTTTTGCTTGCTGGAACATGTGATTAAGCCCGGGGAGGAGTACCTCGCGATGTCGTTTGTTTCCGGCCTTATCGAGGTTTTTCCGTATTCCGTCAAGGTTTTCCGTCGCGGCGACTTGCAAATCCAAAGATCCGTTTAGCGAAAGTACCGGACATTGCACACGGCTAAGGTATGTGGCCGGTATAAAGTTCATTGCGTACCTGAACCATGCTGAGCTTTGCAGATTGATGGTGCTGTTGATGGCAGCGTTACGTTGGCTGGCGCTCATGGCATTGGAGCTGTCGGGTTTAAAGTTTGCCATTAAGATACCTTTTAACTTTGCGGCGAAAGCCGCGGAGTCGAGTGTTTTGTATTTTGCGTAGCTTTCGAAGATCTCTTTGTTTTTGGTAATGCCATCGTCTATTTTATCCTGAGCGATTCCATTGGAGCGGGCGATGTCAGCCTGCTGTTTCATGAGCAGATCAGCGAAGGGTACCCCTGGTGCTGCCAGTAAAACCAGAAATTGTACGCTTTTATCGTGAGAGGCAATCATGGGAGCGATCATGCCTCCCTCGCTGTGTCCGATGAGTCCCAACTTCAGTGACTTTAGATCCTGGCGGCTTCGCACATAGGCGATAGCGGCTTCCACATCAGTGGCGAAATCTGCCGTAGTAGCTTTCGCGAAAACACCTTCAGATTTTGCGATGCCTCTGTCGTCAAAGCGAAGAACAGCGATGCCCTGTCGCGTCAGCCAGTCGCTCCAAACCAGAAAGGGGCGGTGATTAAAGGTGGGGAATTCGGAGTCGCGGTTTTGAGGGCCTGAGCCGGAAATGAGGATGGCGATTTTTGTAGCCTTGCTGTCGGACGGTAAGGTGAGGGTGCCACGCAGCGTGATGCCCGCTTTATTATTCCGAAAGCTTATTTCCTCCCGCTTGTAGGGGAAGCTTTTAGGATCCTGAGGACGAACGCCGGGAGCAGCGTCTGTATTGCTGCTTCTGTTAAGCTTGAGCTGCATGGTGAGTCCCGACTGCTTAAAAGTGCCATCAAGAAGATTGCTGTCCGGCCGAAACTTCGCGGTATACTCAAGTCCGATGGAGCTGATTGCTAACTTTAACTGACCATTGATATATTCCACCTGATCAACCGGATAAGCTTTGACGCCCTGCGCAGGGCTGTCCATGGTAGCTCCGTATTTGCCATTGGTGTTGCTGATATGAAGCACCAGAGGAAGCGAGTTGTTATTGATGCTGAGCGCTCCGGCCCAGGCACCGGTGATGTCCTGCGCATGCAGTGTTAACCCCAGGAAAAAGGTAAAGATTGAGAAAGTAATTCTTTTCACGTGATAGCTATTAGCGTTTCTTAAAGGTAAAAAAAAGAAAGAGCTCCACTATATTTTATAATATTGTTTTTAATTTGTCTAAATAGCGAACATGGATAACGCTAAATGTTGGCCTGGATATTGGTTTCGTTGAGGCAGGGCTGTCTGTCTTTATCGATTTAAATGCTCTATATATCCTGTATGTTTTATATGTTTGTGCTCACTTATCCTTTTTGTTCTGTTGGTAGGTTTTGACTTGTTCAACAAGGCAATAAATAACGATAAACTCTATTGCGTTGAATTTCTATATAATCAATATTGTCATTGCGCTGTTGCTGTTTTCTTTCACGGCGGTTTTCGCCTTGTTCGGGGTGTATGCGGAACGGAAGGTATCCGCATTTATTCAAGACAGGTTAGGACCTATGGAAACCGGCAGGTTCGGTGTATTGCAGACGGCTGCTGATATCCTAAAGATCATACAAAAGGAACTTATTACGCCTGCCGCTGCGGATAAGATTCTGTTTGCTTTGGCTCCCCTGGTGATATTCATCTCCGTTTTTATGGGTTTTGCCAGTATGCCCTGGGCCGCGGATCTAGTGCCGGCGGCGTTAAATGTGGGTGTATTTTATGTTTTCGCAATCATCTCGGTAGAGGCTGTAGGCATTCTTATGGCTGGCTGGGGTTCTAATAACAAGTATTCGTTATTAGGCGGTTTACGTTCTGTAGCGCAGGTGGTATCCTATGAAATTCCGGCGGGTATCGCGATGATCTCAGCGGTGATGATAGCGCAGAGCCTTAATCTTACGGACATAGGCTTGCGGCAGGGCACAGCAAGTCCGGAGGCGCTTAAGTTTTTAGGTATTTGGGATGTGTCGGCCGTGGGCGGGTTTTTGTCATGGCATATTTTTCAGGCGCCGCATCTGCTGTTGGCGTACGTCATTTTCTTTATCGCTTCGCTGGCGGAGTGTAACCGCGCGCCATTCGACATTCCCGAGGCGGAATCGGAGTTGGTGGCAGGCTTTCATACTGAGTATACGGGATTACGTTTTGCCTTTATATTTCTTGCTGAATATTCGATGATGTTTCTGGTCGGTATGATCGGCGTGGTATTATTCCTGGGGGCCTGGAATAGTCCTTTGCCTAACATCGGCAGTTTGAGGCTCGCAGACTGGACCAATGGAACATTTTGGGGGATTTTTTGGACCTTCGGGAAGGTGCTATTGGTAGTGGCGGTGCAGATGTGGATGCGTTGGACCTTGCCGCGTCTGCGCATGGATCAGCTGATGGGATTATGCTGGAAAGTTTTAACCCCCTTGTCTTTCCTGTGTATGTTAATTTCAGCATTGTGGAGATTGCTGGTGATGAGTTGATTTAATATTTTTGTCGTGATCGTTACTAAAACTATAAATGCAATAAAGACTTCCTGGAAGGGGCTGATGCTCACCTTTCGGCATGTTTTTGCCATAGGGAAGAAGCGAAAAAGTATAGATATCAGGGATGATAATTACTTTGCGGAGGCACACGGTCAGGTGACCGTGCAGTATCCGAAAGAACAGTTGCCAATTCCCGAGGTGGGTCGCTACCAGCTTCATGTAGAAATGGATGACTGCATTGGATGTGACTTATGTGCCAAGATTTGTCCGGTAGACTGCATTGAAATAGAAACGATAAAGGCGACAGGAGCCATTGGGCAGACGTCGGATGGTACCACTAAGCGCCTGCATGTGCCTAAGTTCGATATAGACATGGCTAAATGTATGTATTGTGGTCTCTGTACCGTGGTGTGTCCCACAGAATGTATAACGATGACTAACGAGTTCGACAGAAGTTCGACGACGTTATCAGAGTTTACTTATAAGTTTTCTGAGATGAGTCCAGAGCTCGCTGAAGAGAAACGTAAAGAGCTGATGGAGGCGAAGGCGGCTAAGGCTACTACGAAAGGATAACAAACAAGATGGATTTTACAGTAGAGCAATTTCTTTTTTACATTCTGGCCGCGCTGGTTGTAGGCTCGGCATTGATAGTTGTAGCGATGAAGAACGTCATTCGCTCGGTATTTCTGTTTTTCGTTAGCTTATTTTCGTTGGCCGGAGTCTACGTGTTTACCCTCGCTGACTTTGTAGCTGTGGCACAGGTAGTAGTTTACGTGGGAGGGGTGTTGGTGTTAATGATCTTCGCCTTTTTGCTCTCTGATCGTCAGCTTCTGAATCTGCCTTCCATCGGAAAAAACAATAGCATTGGCATTCATCATATTCCCGGATTAATCATAGCACTAGGCTTCTTTGGTATCCTGATGGCGACGTTGCAGCAGCTGAATGGTCAGTTCGGCATTCTGCGGCAGGGACAGGCTCTTGGTGTGCAGGATAATACTTTGCATTTATTGGGTATGAATCTGATGACACGTTACTTAATTCCATTTGAATTGTTGTCGGTGCTACTGATGGTGGCATTGATTGGAGCGGCACATCTTGCCAGAAGGGAGCGTAGAGATTGATTCCTTTGTCGCATTTTCTGATTGTGAGCGCTGCCCTTTTTTGTATTGGATTGTATGCGGTGCTTACCAAGCGCAATGTAATTCTGGTGTTGCTGGGGATAGAGTTTATGCTGAACGCGGCTATATTAAATCTGCTGGCTTTTGGTCGCTATGACAGGGTGAATATGGCGGGACAAAGCTTCGCGATATTTGCCATCGCCCTTGCCGCGGCAGCCCTGGCCGTAGCCCTAGCTATTGTGCTGAATGTGTATAAACATTATAAAACCATTGATCCGGGCAAAATTGATCAGTTAAGGGACTAAGCTTGTGGAATTACGTAATATAGATACTTCGATAATATATGCGCTGATGACGGTCTTAATGCCGTTTTTATCTTTCCTGGTGGCTATGAGCCTCTCGAATGTGAGAATGGGGAAGGTGCTTGCGGTGTTCTTTGCGTCGTTGAGCTTCGTGTCGGCAATTTTATGCTTTGAGGCGATATGGAATCAGGCACCATTGCATGGTACCATACAATGGTTCAGCATTGGAACCATCACGGTCAACGCTGGATTATTGCTTAATAATCTGTCGGTGGTGATGTTGTTGCTGGTATCTTTTATCGCGCTTTTGGTACATATATATTCCTTGAAGTATATGGAGGGCGACGCGGGTATACAGCGGTATTGGGGATATCTTGGATTATTCTGCTTTGCCATGCTGGGCCTGGTGGTGGTGGATAACCTGTTGCTCATGTATGTATGCTGGGAGCTTGTGGGTTTCGCCTCTTACCTGCTTATAGGGTTTTGGTTTACCAGACCAGCTGCCGTTCAGGCCAATAAAAAAGCTTTTATCATTAACAGGATCGGTGATATCGGTTTCCTTATAGGAATCATGATCATGCTATGCCAGTTCCGTACCCTGGATTTAAGCTTACTTTTCGGTGAGGGCGGATATTTGAGTGTTGCCCAGATACGTGATGGTCAATGGATATTTGGCAATGCGTCTATGGATGCGGTATGGCTGACGATTGCGGGCATCGCTTTTTTTATGGGAGCTGTGGCAAAGTCGGCGCAGTTTCCTCTGCAGGGATGGCTGCCTGACGCTATGGAGGGACCGACGGCCGTATCTTCACTTATTCATGCTGCCACGATGGTGGCCGCGGGCGTGTTTTTGCTGCTCAGAGTACAGCCGGTGTTTAATGATACTGTGTTGCTGATTATTACTTGTGTTGGAGCTTTCACCGCTTTCATGGCGGGCACCACGGCCTTGTTGCAAAACGACATCAAACGAATCCTTGCATTTTCAACAATCTCACAGCTAGGTTATATGATCATGGCTATGGGGATAGGAGCTGCTAGTCCGGCGATCTTTCATCTGATTACACACGCGTTTTTTAAATGTTTGTTGTTCTTATGCGCGGGGGCTGTGATCCATGAAATGGCTCATGTGCGTGAGGAGAAAGGGGCCGACTTTGACCCACAGGATATTCGCCTTATGGGGGGCTTGCGCAAGAAAATGCCGGTGACTTTTGTCGCTATGCTCCTTGCTTCGCTTGCTTTGGCAGGATTGCCTTTCAGCTCCGGCTACTTGTCGAAAGATGCTATTCTTGTTGAAGCCTTTCAATGGGCTGGCGTTCATGGCGGACTGGCTCATGTTATTCCTTATGTAGCCCTTGCAACGTCCTGGATTACGGCTTTTTATATTGCGCGACTTATCTTTAGTGTTTTCTTTGGAAAGCTTCGTCTGGAAGAGGTGATTGGGACAAAGGCGCATATCCATGAAGCTCCTGCTGCTATGCGTTATGTGCTGTTGATACTTCCGGTGTTCTGTCTGTTTCCCGTGTTTTCTGTTAATCCATTTAACGCGAGTCATTCCTGGGTGATGTCCATTCTTCCATTGCATTTAGCGCACGAGGAGGGATTGTCACACCTGATAATTCCTGTGGTGGTGAATATGGGATCGCTGGCCTTGATATTTATCGCCTGGAAACGTTATGCCATGACAAACGCGGTGTCGGTAGCAGAGGGAAAGAATAAAGGACTGCGTGGGTTCATTTTCTATCAATGGCGTATCAATGATCTCTATGCGATGGTTGTGAAGCTGGTGCTATTGCTGAGTGGACTCCTAAGTGTTATAGACCGTAAGGTGGTAGACGGGTTGGTAGATGGCGTAGGTTCGCTGAGCCGATCGCTATCACATGTTGCGGCATGGTTTGACAAGCACATCGTGGATGGACTGATAAACGGCTTCGCCTGGATATCTTCACAGCTGGCGCGCTTCTTCCGGCATTTCCAGAGTGGCAAGCTACAGCATTATTTCGTGAGCATGTTGCTCTTTATTTTGATTTTTTTCATCTATAAGTTGTATAGCGGAACTATATGAGTTTACTGTCACTCTTGATCTTTATGCCTCTGGCAGCTGCAGCGTTAATTTTAATGCTTCCAGCTTCCCTGGCTTCGAAATTTAAATATCTGGCCCTGGCTACCGTGGTGATACAGGTAGTAATGTGCGCGTGGATATATCTTGATTTTAATCCTGCCGCTCATGCCGGCGTTGCCGAGATAAGTAAGTATCAGCTGGTAGAAAAGCTGCCATGGATACATCTGGATCTGGGCTCCTTAGGCAAGCTTCAAATAGATTATTTTATCGGTCTGGATGGCATTTCGATGCCATTAATGGTGCTCACCGCCGTGGTGATGCTCGTGGCTGTACTGGCTTCCTGGAACATCAGCAAGAACCTGAAGGGTTATTTCGCGCTGCTTTTATTGCTCGATACTGCTGTATTTGGAGTTTTCTCAGCGCTGGATTTCTTTCTTTTCTATGTCTTTTACGAGCTTATGCTGCTGCCGCTTTACTTCCTTATTGGAATTTGGGGGGGCGTGCGACGAGAATACGCGGCCATAAAGTTCTTTCTTTACACGCTCTTCGGATCAGTGTTCATGCTGCTGGTGATTATCGGATTGTATTTTACCGTAATTGATCCTGCTACAGGAAGCCATACGTTCAATATGTTAAGCATGATGAACCCTGCTAATTACGCGTCCAATGGTATTTTTTCCTATGTAAATCCGCAGCTGCTGTTTGGGGTGCCAGCACGCTTGCTGGCGTTCATCGTATTGTTTATAGCTTTTGCTATCAAGGTGCCGATCGTGCCCTTACACACTTGGTTACCCGACGCGCACGTGGAAGCACCTACTCCGGTTTCGATTATCCTTGCTGGTATTTTGCTTAAGATCGGAGGGTATGGTATTCTTCGTATCTGTTATAGTATTTTCCCTGACGCGGCTTTATTATCCTCATGGTGGCTTGGCCTGATAGGCGTCGTGTCAATTTTATATGGGGGGATGAATGCTCTGGCGCAGAGTGACCTGAAGAAGCTTATTGCCTATTCCTCGGTTTCGCACATGGGTTTTGTGCTCTTAGGAGTTGCCTCTTTTACTGCCGAGGGCATTAACGGCGCTATGATGCAGATGATAAGTCATGGATTTTTGTCCTCGATGTTGTTCTTTGTTGTTGGTGTTGTTTACGATCGTGTGCACGATCGTAATATTCATAATTTCAGGGGATTGGCGTCTATCATGCCGCGGTATACAGCTTTCGTGATGATCGCGTTCTTTGCATCTTTAGGTTTACCCGGCTTCTCAGCCTTCATTGCCGAGGCGTTCAGTCTTATCGGAGCTTTTACGTCTCAAAGTGTGAATGGCTTGATCCCTCATTGGATGGCGGTATGTGGTGCCCTGGGTATCCTGCTTAGTGCTGCTTACCTTCTATGGACTTTGCAACGTATGTTCTTTGGTTCGACATTATTACGAGGGGGAGACGCCTGGCTGCTTGCATTAAAGGATGTAAATGGACGAGAGACTCTGGTGCTCGTGATCCTGGGAGGCTTGGGTCTCTTGCTTGGAATTCTGCCCTCTCTGGCCTTTGATAAGATGAATGTTTCAGTACTTCAATTACTTCACCTGGTAAATCTGCGATAAGATGAATGACTTTCTGCCATACGTCGCTTCGTTGCTGGAAGGCATAAGCTCCGGCTTGCACTTCCTCTTGCCTGAAATAGCACTTGTCATAACTTTTGTTATTTCCATACTATGCGATCTTTTTATCCCCGGTAAGAAATCGGTGAATACATTTTGGGTATCCATTAGTGGTATTGTGATATCTCTGTTGTTGCTGCCTTTACTTATGGAAGGGGTAAAGGGGCAGTTGGTATTATTTGGAGGAAGCTTAGTTGCCGATCAGTTGAGTGGCATCATGCGCTATCTTATATTAGGTATCATGTTATTCTTCGGCATCATGGTGGCAGAAAATAAACGGGTTCAACAGCATGAGAAGGGCAGTGGCGACCTTTACATCCTCCTTCCTGCCATTGCTTTAGGCCTTAGCTTCATGGCTATGTCTTTCAGCTTATTGACCATTTATATTTCTATCGAGTTCATCTCATTGGCCTCGTATCTGCTTACGGGGTATTTATCGGCTGATAACAAACAGTCGGAAGCATCCATGAAGTATGTGCTGTTTGGTTCCGCATGTTCAGCGATCATGCTGTTTGGTATTTCGCTTTTATACGGCTTCTCCGGAACATTGAACCTCAGTGACAGCAATTTCGTCCCGATGCTTGCCGCGCTGCCTGTGTTGCCGCTGGTGCTTTCGATAAGCCTGTTCATGGTAGGACTAGGCTTTAAGCTGGCCTTTGTGCCGATGCATTTCTGGAGTCCCGACGTATACGAGGGGGCACCAACGCCCGTGACAGCCTTCCTTTCTACTGCACCAAAACTTGCCGGTTTTGTGATCCTCTATCGCGTTACGGAAGTTCTGGCTACATCTGACGTTCTTATACAGAAGTTTAATATTCAGCAAGCGTTGGCCATAGTCGCTATCCTTTCCATGGTAATAGGTAATTTTGTTGCGCTGCTGCAGAAGAACATCAAGCGAATGCTGGCGTATTCTTCTATCGGTCATACGGGATTTATTCTCATGGCGCTATCCATTAGCAGCGATCAGTCATATAAAGCTTTCTTGTTTTATCTTGTGGTTTACGCCATCATGAATATCCTTGCTTTTGCTTTGGCTGAGAGAGTAGAGGCGAAATATGGAGCGCTGACCCTGACACAATACCGTGGCCTGGGAAAAGTGATGAAGACCGAGATGCTCTGCTTCGTCGTGGTTCTCGTATCATTGACGGGCTTGCCTCCCCTGGCAGGATTTCTCTCCAAATTCCTGATCTTTTCGGCTGTACTCGAAGCCTATAATCAAAGCCACTCCATCTTGTTGCTTGTCATGCTCATTGTCGCTGTACTATGTACGGTTGTGTCCTTATTCTATTATCTAAAGATTCCACTGAATGCCTATCTGCGCAAGGGCGACTACGAGCATAGTGCTGATTATAGAATGAGTGTTATCGGATTTTTTGTGGTATTGCTTACTGTATCTTTGCTTGTGATAGGGTTGTTTCCGCAAGTCCTTGCTATATGGTAGCTTGTGTTGGCGCATGTTCATGTCAGCGCAAGGTAGAATGAAGGTAATGGCAATGTCGCCCATTGTAAAAAAGCTGTAGACTTTAAAAAAAAAGCATAATTTTGCGGGCTTAGTGATCATTTCATGAGCGAAGCAATTAAACACGAGTGTGGTATCGCACTTATTCGTCTTTTAAAGCCCCTTTCTTATTATCAGCAAAAATACGGGACCCCTCTCTACGGTCTGAATAAGCTGTATCTATTAATGGAGAAACAGCATAACCGAGGTCAGGATGGTGCCGGTATTGCAAGTATCAAGTTTGACGTACCTCCGGGCAGCCGGTATATCAGTCGCCATAGAGCTATGGGATCTGGCGCGGTATCTGAGATCTTCGAGTACGTGCAAAAGAAGTTTGCTGATATTATGCACAAGCCAGAGCTGTATGAAGATGCTGAATGGCTGAAGGAGAATGTTAGTTTCATAGGCGAGGTATTGATGGGCCATTTGCGCTATGGTACTCACGGCAAGAATAGCATTGAAAATTGCCACCCCTTCCTACGTCAGAATAACTGGCAGTCGAGAAACCTCGTCATCGCGGGTAATTTCAACATGACTAATGTTGACGAGATGCTGGAACAGCTTTACGAACTTGGGCAGCACCCAAAAGAGAAGGCTGATACAGTGACAGTGCTCGAGAAGATAGGTCACTTCCTGGATGCGGAAAACCAGTACCTTTTTGATAATTTTAAAACAGAAGGGTTCAGCAACGCGGAAATAAGTCACCTGATTTCTGAGAATCTTGATGTTGCGAAGATCCTGCGCCGCTCAGCGAAGACCTGGGATGGAGGCTATGTTATAGAAGGTATTTTTGGTCATGGCGATGCTTTCGTTATGCGTGATCCTGGAGGAATTCGCCCTGCGTTCTATTACATGGATGATGAGATCGTGGTGGTTACCTCGGAACGTCCGGCTATTCAAACGGCGTTTAACGTACCTATTGACTCCGTGAAGGAGATTAAGCCAGGTCACGCGCTCATTATCAAGAAGAATGGAACCGTTACAGAGGAGCAGTTCCGTGAACCAGAGGAGCGTAAAGCATGTTCTTTCGAACGTATTTATTTCTCGCGAGGCAGCGACGCTGCTATCTATCGCGAGCGTAAACAACTGGGACGCCTGCTTTGTCCCGCGATATTGGATTCTGTAAGCAACGATTTAAAAAATACTGTATTTTCTTTTATTCCTAATACCGCGGAGGTTGCGTTTTTCGGAATGGTGGAAGGTCTTCATAAGTATATCAAGCAATATCAGAAGGAGAAATTGCTTAACCGTGCTGATAAAATTTCAGATCAGGAACTTGAAGAGGTGTTGAACTTAGCTCCCCGCGTTGAGAAGATCGCAATCAAGGATGTGAAGCTTCGCACCTTTATTACACAGGATGCGGATCGTCAGGATATGGTATCGCACGTATATGATACTACTTATGGATTAATTAACGATGGCACCGATAATCTGGTAGTCATTGATGATTCGATCGTTCGTGGAACTACCCTTCGTCAAAGTATTCTGCGCATCTTAGATCGCCTGGGTCCTAAGAAGATTGTTATTGTATCTTCAGCGCCGCAAATCAGATATCCTGACTGTTATGGAATCGACATGTCGCGCATGGGTGAATTTGTTGCTTTCGAAGCTGCGATCAGCCTGCTTAAAGAGCGCGGTATGGATCAGATCATTGAAGATACTTATCAGAAGTGTAAAGCTTCTTTGGATCTTCCCAGAAGCGAAGGGGAGAACTACGTGAAAGCCATCTATGAACCTTTCTCAGATGAAGAGATCTCCTCGAAGATCGCTCAGATCATCTCGCCAAAGAATATTAAGGCAGAGGTAAAGGTAATCTACCAAACGCTGTCAGACCTTCACAAGGCTATTCCTGATAACAGTGGCGATTGGTATTTCTCCGGCGACTATCCTACACCCGGAGGGAACAGGGTTGTGAACCGTGCTTTTGTTAACTGGCGCGAGGGAAATAATCAACGTGCATACTTGTAGTTGATTTTAGAAATATATAACAGAACGCGGTCGGCTTCAAACGGGGTCGACCGCGTTTTTGTTTACTCAAATATACTTGCACTAAAAATTCCTCACTTGTCGCATCTGCTGGACGCTAGCCTGTGGGTTTCTCTATACAATAAAAAACGATTAAGAAGTTTTAATAGCGATTAAACTCTTTTAACTTGCAGTGATCAATAATATAGATGATGTAAATTATTTAATTTAAGGGAGCCGGAATGATGCTCGTCATATAATCTGTATTTTGGCTCATTGGCATGTGTATTGATGTTTTTTGTGAAATTTTACTATCACTAAGATGAAAATCGAAATTAAAATGCTCGCCTTATTAGGCATTGCAACGTTGGGCCTGACAAACGTGAAGGCTAATCCCATTGAACGTAATCACAATAACAGCCTCTCTGTGCTTTCTTTTCAGAATGACGGAGTCCGCGTATATTCCGACATTAGTTATAAGGGAAGCTCCCGTAATTTATACCCAGGATCGTATAACGCGAGAGATTTAGGAGAGGTAGGTCGCTCTATATCGTCACTACGCGTGCCTTCAGGATATAGTCTAATCATATATACAGGAAGCAATTTCTCGGGAGACAGGATGACTATTACTCATGACATATCGCGTCTGGGCGATGATTGGAACGATAAGATCGCCAGCCTAAGAGTGGTTCGTGACGGTGACAACAGATATGATAATGATCGTAACGGTTACGGTAATGGCGGTTATAATAATTATGGCCGTAACAACAATAATAACAGAGGAAATAACCGCTTCGACTATTCATACCTTAACAACAGATCTCAGGTAACCCTTTTTGAAGATGATAGCTACGGTGGCAACAGGCAGTCGCTGAGCCCTGGTTCTTATTCTATGGATCGTCTTGGCATCGCTAATGATGCGTTATCTTCCATTTTCATTCCTAATGGATTCGAGGTGACCCTTTATAAAGACGATAATCAGCGGGGTGAACGTGTTACACTCACCAGTTCGTCAAGATCGATGCCTTCCGGCTGGAACGATGCTGTTTCAAGTCTAAGCATCAGATCTACTAATAGTAGCTACAATAATGGTTATAATCCATATAATGGAAGCTCACGTCCGCGTCCTACTGATATGCTCGACAACAATCAGGATGGTATTACGGTATTTAGTGATGAGAACTTCCGTGGAAATCAGGTACGCCTGACTCCGGGACGCTATGACGTCAATGACTTGGGAAATGTTGGAAATGATGCAATTTCTTCTATCAGGGTGCCAAGAGGTTATATGGTGACAGTTTTTAGCGATAGTGGCTTTAAAGGAAGACGCAAGCTTATCAGCAGTGATACCGGCAGACTGGGCGACTGGAACGACCAGATCTCAAGTATCATAATTACCCAATACGGCAGATAATAATATTCAAACAACGCTTACAGCCGGAATCTCAAAGGTTCCGGCTTTTTTATTGCCCTGCCCCGGCCTACTAAAGAAGATGTCCCTGAATCAGCAGATCGTAAAGTAGCTTGAGTGCGAAAATGATAATCAGCATACCCGCTATGCGGTTAAGCTTTATCAGGCCGCTAAGTTTAATTTTATATCTCAACTTATTGGCATAATGAGCTTTAAGGCTATCCATGCTGAACTGGGTAATAAGTATAGCACTAAAAAAAGGCACAATCTTCGCTGCCTCAATTTGTCCGGATACCGAGATCATACTGCTAGTGATGGTGATCCAATAAATAAGGAGACTTGGATTGAAGATGCACATTAAAAAGCCTTTGAAGAAATATCCGGTATTGCGCGATGTAGAGGGACTGCTTTCATAGTTCAAACGCACCTTGTTGAACAGATAATAACATCCTATGGATAAAAGGATCAAAGCCCCAGTAAGACCTATCTGGGTGCGGTATTGATTCTCAAACCTTAGAAAAGACGATCCGTACAAAGCTATGCTTATGTAAATAAGGTCGGCTATTACGACTCCTCCCGCAAGCGAAACCCCCGCATGAAATCCCTTCTCAATGCTCGTTTTTAGCAATGCAAAGAATACCGGACCCGCTACAAACGACAGCACAATCCCAAGTCCCACTCCAGAAATAATTGTTTCGAGCATCTAATATTTTTGGATTCGAATTTTGCGAATATCCGAAATTAGATTTAAAAAATTCAATTTAAACATATTAAGCGGGTGACATTTCCTGATGTCGCCCTGTTACTGTTGATGATAAACACCTTTCAGAAATACTTGTTTTTTCAACAAAGAAAATCTCCGATAGCCTAAAGGCTGTATCGTTGAAAACGGAAAATTTTCCCGAATATTTCTTTTGCAGCAATGAATTTGCCATGTCGTTTAATGTCCCGCTGTCGTCAAAGCTGTCTCGTTGTTTGCTAAAGTTGTTAAATCGATTAAGCAGTTTATTATGAATTAAAAAATGCTTATGTTAGGGCTGAAGTAAATAACCAAAATTCATAATATTTATGCAAGCTAACGAAAGTAAGAATTACAAGTCGGCACTCTACACTCTGGTATTAGTATTTTTCTTCTGGGGCTTCGTTGCGGCCAGTAACGACATATTAATTCCGGTATTTAAAGAGAAGTTGAATCTTGAGCAGTGGCAATCTCAGTTAATTTCTTTTGCCTTCTATATCGCTTATACCGTAGGGTCTCTCATTTATGCCGGGATATCGAGATTAAGCGGGGGCGACTTGTTAAACCGTATCGGATACCGTAATGGTATTGCCTTCGGATTATTAATTTCCGCATTGGGCACTATCTTATTTTATCCTGCCGCGGAAACTTCATCTTTCTATCTTATGATCTCCGGTCTGTTCATTGTAGGACTTGGATTCTCCTTGCAGCAAACCGCCGCCAATCCGCTGGCCATAGCGCTCGGCGATCCTAAGACGGGGGCGCAACGCCTAAGTCTCACTGGAGGGATCAATAATTTTGGTACAACCATAGGACCTATTCTTGTAAGTATGGCCATCTTTGGAGCTGTGAATGCTGATGGAACTGCTAACGAAGCCAGCATCGGTATGGTAAAAGTTCCTTATTTAATTCTTGGTGGTCTGTTTGTCGTGGTAGCGGCGGTGTTTCTGTTCTCCTCTATTCCGAATAAGCTTGAAGAGCCGGCAGAGGACGTTGCCCATGATGGCGGCCTTGCGCACCGTGGCAAGTCTTCCGCGTTAGGCTACACGCAATTGGTAATGGGGATGATTGCCATTTTTCTTTATGTGGGAGTGGAGGTGAGTACCGCGAGTAATCTCCCTGAATTTATGCGCGAAGAGCTTCAAACACCCACAGAGCTCATTGCTCCCTTTGTGTCATTATATTGGGCCAGTCTTATGATCGGTCGTTGGACGGCCTCTGTCGGTGCTTTCAACTTCTCCGCCGGCACCCAGAAGATCATGCGTTTCATTATGCCTTATATCGCTTTTTCGGTATTTCTGCTTATAAACAAGTTGGCAAGTCATGATATCACCCCCTTTTATGTATACGCGTTTAACATTCTTATTCTAATATTTGCTGATCTTGCAAGTAAGGGAAATCCTGCGCGTCAGCTGCTTATTTTCTCTGCGCTTGCTATTGTCTTTCTCTTTACGGGAATGCTTTCTGGGGGAATGGTCAGCGTTTATGCATTTATTTCTGTTGGCTTGTTTTGTTCTACCTTATGGCCTTGTATCTTTACCCTGGCAATCGCGGGTTTAGGAAAGTATACAAACTCCGGATCTAGCTATCTGGTGATGATGATTATGGGCGGAGGCGTTATCAGCTTGCTGCAGGGCTTCCTTGCCGATCATCTGCTTGGCATACAGTGGTCATACCTGGTGGGCGTAGCCTGCTTCGCTTACCTGGCATTCTATGCTTGGAAAGTAAGTGGCATCTTAAAGCGTCAGGGTATTTCCTTTGACCAGCCGGTTGCCTCAGGACATTAATAATGATTAAAGTAAAACCAAGTTTCGGAAAGATATTTATGAATCTGGCGTCAGACCTGGCGCTCCGCTCACATTGTGTTAAGGCGCAGGTAGGAGCGGTGCTTACCAAAGACACCAGGATCATCTCTATAGGTTATAACGGGCCGCCGGCCAACACGCACAACTGCGATGAGGAATGGCCGCAGGAAGGTTGCCCGCGCGACTCGCGCGGCAGCTGTTCGCTGGCGTTACACGCGGAGGAAAACGCTATTCTATATGCTGCGCGAAATGGTGCGGATCTTCAGGAATCGACCCTTTACGTTACTTTGTCGCCCTGTTTGCCCTGCGCTCGTCTCATTTATTCATCGGGTATAAAAACGGTGTTTTATAAAGATTCTTACGCAGCCTATAAGGGACTTCCCATTGATGAAGGTGTCGACTTTCTCAATCAATTCGGCGTAGAATGTAAAAAGTTTATTGATGAATAGCTTCTTTTTGAATACTAAGTTCTCGGAAATGCGTTATACCTCTCGGGGATAGCGCATTTCTTTTTATAGACGACTATGTAATTTAAAGCGGATTGAAAGAGGATAACACAAATCCCTTGCTCATACGTTTTATCATTATGAGTTACCAAAAAATCGTTGATCTTTTGGGCAACAGTGCCCAGGATCTTTTACAACATCGTTGTGAGACCATAAGCAAAGAATCGCTCCACCTTCCTTCTCCCGACTTTATCGATAATGTGCTGGTGCAGAGCAACAGAAGTCCCCAGGTATTAAAAAGCCTCGCCTCCATTCGCAACCACGGTCGCCTGTCAGGCACCGGATATGTGTCCATTCTTCCCATAGATCAGGGTATCGAGCATACCGCGGGAGCTTCATTCGCGAAGAATCCCTTGTATTTTGATCCGGAAAATATTCTTAAACTCGGTATCGAAGGCGGCTGTAATGCTGTTGCTACCACTTTCGGAAACTTCGGCATGGTGGCTCGCCGCTATGCACATAAGATACCTTTCATAGTAAAGCTGAACCATAACGAGCTGCTTACCTATCCCACAAAATATAACCAGATTATGTTTGGCTCTGTTAAAGACGCCTGGAATATGGGTGCCGCCGCGGTAGGAGCCACAGTTTATTTCGGCTCTGAAGAGTCTTCCCGTCAGATCATGGAGGTAGCTGAGGCTTTCGAACAAGCACACGAATTAGGTATGGCCTGCATCCTGTGGTGTTATACGCGCAACAATGCCTTTAAAAAGGATGGCGTAAACTACGAGGTTGCCGCTGACATTACCGGTCAGGCAAATCACATAGGGGTCACCATTCAGGCTGATATTATAAAACAGAAACTTCCGGAAGTAAACGGTGGGTTTACCGCTATTGATTTTTCAAAAAGCGCGCCCGCTATGTATGACAAGCTTTCCTCTGATAATCCCATAGATATGACGCGGTACCAGTTGGCAAACTGCTACATGGGGCGCGCGGGACTTATTAATTCGGGGGGCGAATCACAGGGAAATTCAGATCTCGAGGAATCTGTACGCACTGCCATTATTAACAAGCGTGCGGGCGGTACAGGCCTGATCCTTGGACGACGCGCCTTCCAACGTCCCTTCGATGAAGGAGTAGCTTTATTGAATATGGTCCAGGATGTTTATCTTACCAAAGAAATAGATATTGCCTGATGTTAAAAAATGTGCTTACCATAACGCTTAATCCAACGGTCGATAAGAGTACGTCGCTGGATAAGCTCGCACCTGAGAAGAAACTCCGGTGTGATAACCCTGTCTTTGAACCCGGTGGTGGCGGAATAAACGTTTCACGCGGACTCGTTCGTTTGGGTGTCCCTACAACAGCGATGTTTCCTTCCGGTGGCCGCACAGGCTTGCTGTTGCAGCAGCTTCTGAAAGAGGAAACAGTACAAGCGATGCCTGTAGATGTTGAGGCTGAAACCCGCGAGAATTTTATTGTCGTGGAGACGTCCACCAACCAGCAGTATCGCTTCGGCATGCCCGGATTACCTCTCAGTACAGCCGAGCTGGATAAGCTTAGCGCCGAATTGAAGGCCTTGCAGCCCTTTCCTGAATTAGTTATTATCAGCGGAAGTCTCCCTCCGGGAGTGGATACCGCTTTCCTGGGTACGCTTATTCGCGATGCGAAAGCTCAGGGAGCAAAGGTAATTGTCGATACTTCCGGCCCCGCGTTGGAACTTGCTGTATCTGAAGGCGTTTATCTGTTGAAGCCTAATCTCGGCGAACTTGCGCGTCTGAGTGGCAATGAAGCCCTGGATAATGATAGTGCCGATGAGGCTGCCCGCAAGTTAATTGACGAAGGCAAGACAGAGATTGTTGTCGTGTCCATGGGACCCCAGGGAGCCTATCTCATCAGTAAGGAAGAGTGTGTTCACATTCCGGCACCGGCAGTAAAGAAGCTAAGCACCGTAGGTGCCGGCGATAGCATGGTTGCCGGTATGGTGTCGGTACTTGCCCGCGGAGGCTCTCAATATGAGATGGCTGCCATGGGCGTAGCCTGCGGTTCCGCGGCCACCATGAATCCCGGAACAGGGCTGTTTAAGAAAGAAGATGCTTCCCGTCTTTTCGAATGGCTGATGAAGCGCCGATAATAGGTTTTTCTCAATATTCCTTAAACAAACAGGGAGACCCCGGCTGTTAAGCGCTGGTCTCCCTGTTTCTTGTTTATTGAAGCATCGTTATGTTAGCTGAATGAATCCATCATCGCCATCACTGTCACCGCCTCGGCAGCAGTACAAGGGTTAGGGGCATCTCCTCTGAAAAAGCGAACCACTTCTTCAATCATGGGTTGTTGGATATGCTGTGGATGTTCAAAGGTTGTGCGCTCCCAACCATTGGCGGTATTTATCTCTACATAATTGCCGAAGGTGGCAAAACGAAGGCTCCCGGTTGAGCCAATAATTTCGCATACGTCCCTGCTGCTCGTCGGTGGAACGTTAAAGCTCCATATTCCATTGAATATAACGCCCCCTTCAAATGCTATCTGACCGCAAACTAAATCAGCGGCGTCGTAACTGCGCGACTGGTTTACTGATAAGCCTGAGCTTTGCTTAACGGGACCGAAAAACAACAACATCAAATCCAGCTGATGGGGGGCAAGGTCATGAAATAATCCACCGCCGGAAATTGCGGGATTAGTACGCCAGTTATCCTCGGTCCTGGTAACCATTGCCGTATTAGGTGTTTGAAGCAATTCCAGGTTCACCAGCCTTGGCTCGCCAATGGCCTTACTATCCAGTAATTCTTTAACGGTCTTAAATAGCGGCAGCGCCCGGCGGTAATGGGCCGCGCTAAGCGATACGCCCGTCTCGCGCGATACGACGTCCATACGCGATGCTGATGCCGCTGTCAGGCTTACCGGCTTCTCAACATACACGGGTTTTCCCGCGCGCAGGGCCCTGATTGTATAGTCTTCATGATATGCAGGTGGAGTAGCGACATATATAGCGTTCACTTCGGGATCGTCTATCAGCTCTTGCGCGTCAGTGTAATACCGCGCTACGTGGTGCCTTTCAGCATAGTCACGTACTTTTTCCGCATCACGACGCATTACGGCAACAAGTTCCGAACCTTCAACTTTATTAAACGCCGGGCCACTTTTTATTTCCGTTACATCGCCGCAACCAATAATGCCCCATTTTATAGTTTTCATCTTAATCTTTATCGTGTTGATAATAAGTTTATTATAATATGCTATCTCCTGAAGCCCACATTACTCTGCCGGGATAAACTTCAAGGTCTTTAGCCAATGTGCTACGCGGTCAGTCCAATGATCGGGAGCCCTGTTCGGACGAATGCCGAAGCCATGACCGCCGCCAGGATAAATATGCATTTCGGCGGATACATTGTTATGTACCAGAGCCTCGTAAAAGCGCAAGCTGTTGCCCACCTTTACAGCCTTATCATCTGAAGCGTGTATGAGCATCGTCGGTGGAGTAGTCGCGTTTACCTGTTTGTCGTTCGAAAAGTAGTCTATCTGTTCCTTGTCAGGCTGCATACCTAAAAGATTATCCCGCGAACCTTTATGCATAAGACTGTCGCTGAGGTTAATTACCGGATATACCAGAATCATGAAATCGGGACGAAGACTGATGTTTTTAGGATTCGTCACAAAGCTTTTGTTGAAATGCGTGCCAAGAGTAGAGGCCAGGTGACCACCGGCAGAAAAGCCGATAACGCCCACTTTCGAAGGATCAATGTGCCATTTCGCCGCGCCTTCACGTATGAGGATCATCGCACGTTGCGCGTCCTGAACAGGTCCCAGACGCTTGTCTTCCATGATATCGTCAGAGGGAAGCCGATATTTTAGAATAAATGCTGCTACTCCCATGTTGTTAAATTCCGCCGCGATATCCGTTCCCTCATTAGTATAGGACACCAGCCGATACCCTCCGCCCGGAATAATTAATACAGCCGCCCCTGTAGCCTTGCTTTGCTGGGGAAGGTGTATTTCCAGTGTCGGCGTATTTACCTTGCTGTAACGTATAAATCCAGCGTTATCAACATTCTTCTCTTCGGCAATATCGCTGTGTTTCGAATTGGGTACCTTGCCGTCATATAAAGGAATAATATCCTGGGCTTTTATCTCTGTCGTGACCATTGCGGCTAATAGTATTATGAAAAATGCTTTCATATAGGATTAGATTTTCAGTTGTTTGTTTGATAGCGCAAAATAAAGAATTACCGGCAATCTTAAGGCACAAATTTCTTAGTGCTGATATTGGCAAAGCTGCCGTTGTACTTTTCATATAGTCTCTGATATCATAGAAAGCGAACCGTGGGAATTAGTTTATCTTTGCCGCTGTAGACTGGTTCGCTGAAGTATTTGGACGTCCTGCCTGAAAATAAAAAGGAATATAGAATTCGCTTTATCAGACGGTTATATCCGCAGATCATGGATGGAAAATATTTTTGAAACTCAAGTCACTGTTCATTGTTTGATAAGCTTATCGACAATATTTACTTTTTTACTAATAATATTATATAAATCGCTAATCTTATCGCATGATTGAGAAGCATCAAAGCATAGTTAACGGCATAGAAATCGCCTATTCTATTAAGCATGGCATAAACAGAAGAGCTACCGTAATATTTATTCATGGCTTTCCCTTCAATTCGGAAATGTGGTTGAAACAGCTCGAAGGTCTTGACAAGCGAGTGACAGGCGTGGCCTATGACATTCGCGGCTTCGGCGGAAGTACCACCAATCACCGTTACCTTAGTATTGATCTTTTTGCCAAAGATTTGCTTCTGCTTATCCGACGGCTGGGACAGGGGCCCGTAATACTATGCGGCGTATCCATGGGTGGATATATCGCCTTGCGTACTATGCAGCTGTCTGGCGGTGATGTCGCCGGATTGATACTGAGCGATACCAACGCTTCCGCGGATTCCAATGAGTCTAAGCTCAATCGCTTTGCCAGTATTGAAGCGGTGCTCAAGGAGGGCGTGGGGAATTTTGCCGGCAACTTTATCAAGAAGCTGTTTAGCAAAACTACGGTCGAGAAAAAGATGAACATCAGTGCCGGCATCTATAGCATGATCGTAAGAAATAGCGTTGAAACCATCTGCTCCACGCAACTCGCGTTGGCGGCAAGAACGGATACCAGCGATTTTCTGCCCGAAATTGCCGTACCTACACTAATCATCCGGGGTAGCGATGATCAGCTAACAACTATGGATCAGGCGCGCGCGCTGCATGAAAATATCCGCAATTCCGACCTGGTAATAATACCCGATACCGGACATCTCCCTAACTGCGAGGCACCCGAGCATTTTAATCATATTGTCAATCTCTTCCTCGAGAAACATTTCCTCTCCTGATTGTTTTAACTAACAATGGACGATGTAGAACTCTTACTTGAAGAAAATAACCTGGTATACCTGACGGATTCCTGCCCTGGGATTCATCGTAAAAAGCAAAAGACTGGTTTTGCTTTTTACGACAGCAAAGGAAATAAAATTGACAGCGAGCGTACGTTAGAACGAATACGTAAGCTGGTAATCCCGCCAGCTTGGACCAATGTCTGGATAGCCCCCAAAGCTAACGCGCATTTGCAGGTAACAGGCAATGATGTTGCTGGCAGAAAGCAGTATAAGTATCATCCCCGCTGGTCGGCCTCCCGCAATGAAAACAAGTTTTATCGTTTGCTCGAATTCGGCAAAAATCTGCCGGCATTCAGGAAGGCCCTTATGAAGGACCTGCGCCGTCGCGAACTCGACGAACGTAAGGTTCTGGCCATTGCTGTAAGCTTTATGGAGAAAACCCATGTAAGGGTGGGCAACGAGGCTTATGAAAAGCTCTACGGTTCTTTCGGATTGAGCACCTTGCGTAACCGGCATGTGAAGATCGAGGGAAACCGTCTGAAGATCTGCTTTAAAGGCAAGAAAGGCGTTGTTCAGGATATTAACCTAAGCGATCGGCGACTTTCTGCGTTGGTTAAGAAGTGCCGCGATATTCCGGGACAGGAGCTTTTTCAATATTATACCCCCTCAGGTGATCGTTGCTCGATAGACTCGGGGATGATAAATAACTACATAAGGGAAATTACGGGATGTGACTTTACTGCCAAGGATTTCAGAACCTGGGCCGGTACTATGGAGGCCATAAAGTTATATGCACAGCAAGAACCTGTTGAAAATATCACTGCAAGGAAGAAGCAAACGGTGGAGGTGCTTGATGAGGTTAGCCGTAAGTTGGGAAATACAAGAGCCGTATGTAAGAAATATTATGTGTATCCTTCGCTAATTGAGGACTACGAGGCTGGCATACTGCAAAAGTATCTTAAGAAAATAAGCAAGGCCGCCGAGGCAATGGCCGACACAGGCCTGCATCCTGATGAACGCGTACTCTTATCCTATCTGAAAGCGTCGCGTAAAGCTAAGCTAACTACAAACGGAAGTAAACCATGATAAACGTCTGAACTCCTCCGGCAATAGTATATATCTTCGATTTTATGTGACTGTACTTTTTCATAATAGATGTGTTTGGTAATACTTAAGAAAAAATCCTGCCAAACGGTTTTTTTGCGCAGTAGGCACAGAAATAGGGGCTTAGGTGATGTTCATCGTCTTTATTTTAGTACATCGTTGTATGTGATAGCTTATAGTGAAAAAATAATTTATTTGTTTCAATAAATCACTTATATTTGTCTGGCAAATAATAAATATTGTTTGCTCATGCATCTTGATCCAGAAAAGTTCGTCGCTGAAGGCCTTACTTACGACGATGTCTTATTAATTCCCGCATATTCAGAGGTTTTACCAAAAGACGTAGATACCAGTACCTACCTCACCAAGAAGATCCGCTTGAACGTTCCAGTTATCTCGGCGGCGATGGATACTGTTACCGAAGCAGAGCTTGCAATTGCTATTGCGCAGGCTGGTGGTCTTGGTATTCTTCACAAAAACATGACTATCGAACGCCAGGCTGAGCAGGTTCGCAAGGTAAAGCGTTCTGAAAGTGGCATGATCCAGGAACCGGTAACCCTACGCGAAAATGCTACGGTTGGCGATGCTTTCAAAATTATGAAAGACTTCGGCATCGGTGGTATTCCAGTGTTAAACGAACAGAATAAGCTTGTAGGGATTATCACTAACCGCGATCTGCGCTTCCAGAAAGATCATTCCCTGGCTATCAGCGAGGCGATGACTTCCGAGAACCTCGTTACTGCCCCGCAAGGCACCACCCTCTTACAGGCTGAAACCATCCTCCAGGAGTATAAGGTTGAAAAACTTCCTGTTGTAAATGACGGAGGAGAATTGGTTGGTCTTATTACCTTTAAAGATATTCAAAAGTTCAAAAACTATCCCCTGGCATGTAAGGATGAGCACGGTCGTCTGCGTGTTGGCGCTGCCGTAGGTGTGGCTGCCGACAACTTCGACAGAGTTGCCGCCTTGGTTAAAGCAGGTGTGGATGTTATTACTGTTGACACTGCTCATGGCCATTCTAAAGGTGTTATTGATATGGTGAAACTTATCAAACAACATTTCCCGGACTTGCAGGTAATCGCCGGAAATGTGGGTACCGCTGAAGGTGCTGTCGCTCTTGCTGATGCCGGTGCTGATGCCGTTAAAGTAGGTATTGGTCCGGGCTCTATCTGTACTACCCGTATTGTGGCAGGTGTAGGTGTTCCTCAACTATATGCCGTGTATGAATGTGCTAAGGCTCTCCGCGGACGCAATGTATCTGTAATTGCCGATGGTGGTATTAAGCAAACCGGAGATATCGTTAAGGCGATTGCTGCCGGTGCCAACGCGATTATGGCAGGTTCGCTGTTCGCGGGTGTTGAAGAATCACCTGGCGAGACCATCATCTTTGAAGGTCGTAAATTCAAATCATACCGCGGTATGGGTTCCGTAGAAGCCATGGCTAAAGGATCTAAAGACCGTTATTTCCAGGATGAGACAGACGTAGTAACGAAACTCGTTCCCGAAGGTATCGTTGGTCGTGTTCCATATAAGGGTACTTTGGCCGAAGTTATCTACCAATATATTGGTGGTTTACGTGCAGGTATGCATTATTGCGGTGCAGCCACTGTTGAAGATCTTCAGTCAGCACGCTTTGTAAGAATAACAGCAGCTGGAATGCGCGAAAGCCATCCGCACGATGTCACCATTACCAAAGAAGCTCCAAATTATACCAGCAGCCGCTAAAAAGCACTGCCCGCAAAATTCTTAAGAGGCTGTGTCATTGATAAAATGAGCAGCCTCTTTTTATTTTTGGCATTCCAATTATAAAGATCTTTATGGTTTTAGCAGGGCTATATAAGGTATAACTCACAATGTGCTGATGGGCGACACATGGCTTAAGCGGAGAAGGTTCGAACGGTAAAGACGTATGTTCTCGGGGGGGCATATCTCAATGTACACGAATAGCTCGAAGGAATTGGCGGACTACATAAAATACCCATCTCAGAGAAGCAAATAACAGTCAGTCTGCACAGATCGCGTTGATACATTTGTTTAATGTGCCATTGGTCTGGAATGTAAAATTGTTGATAAATGGGGTAAATATTTCCCAAACTGTTCTATATTTACACTCGCAGAGACGAAATTTATGAATAAGGCTATTTTGCTTGCAATACTTTAAATAGCTAAATCAAAGATTATCTGCATTTAAAGGTAGCTGTTATTGAAAGTCATACCATCGCACACGCCATTCAACTTAATTATGATTTATTATTTTAAAAGGAGTATTATGCTTCTTTTGTTCTTTGGAGTTTTATCTGCCTGCAGCAAGAAAGATCAACATGCTGATAATATTGCTGAACAACCTGAGCCGGGAGGCGTGTTATTTTATGCGACGCTTAAGAGCAAATCTACACTTCAAACTGTTTACACCGATAAGAACAATGTGCTGGTGGATTATACCTCGCCTTCTAAGGTAAACATGTCGTTACGCATATTCGGTAATAAAGAGCGTTATTTTTATGGATCAGCATACTATGGCAGGTGTTTGTATAATGCTGGCGGTATTGGAAGTTACTGTACGCTGGCAGAATTTAAAAGTAACGGACAAGTAGCGCAATGGGCACCTAATATCGGTACTTACGGCGAAGTGTCAGATATGGCTTTCTTCGACGATTATGTGATTGTTGCCTCTCCTGATATTAATAGCGTTGTGACCCTTAGTATTTTCAACAAAAATGATCTAAATACAAGGCTGAGACAAGTTAGAAGTCTGAAAGATCCCAACGGCCAAACTGTAAGTTTAAAGTGCGGCAATGTTACTGCCTTTAATAACAGGATCTACGCCAGTAATCCTAATGGTGAAGAGGTATTTGTTTTTGACAAGGATTATTTGCTTGATGCTAACGTAAAAGGTAATTCTAACTTAAACATCGTTTCTTCCATTGGAAAGAGAGGTCAGTTTTTCGACCTGACGACTAATAATGCTGACCCCTCTATACTTGGAAAAGTAAAGGGCTTGCACCATGCTTTCGGGTACTTATTTATCAATAGCCAGGTAGGAGATGACCGTTACAAAATGGACATCTATAAGGATGAGAAATACGTTAAGTCTATATTGCAGGCCCGAGACTGGAGCGGTAATACTTATTCTCTAGACAATACCTCTTCTGTTACAGAAATAGCAGATAAATATCTAGCCATACTTTGCCGTCCCTCGGGCAGTGGTCCTGTTATTCTGCTGTTTGACAAGGATGAGTTCTTTAAGTCGGGTTCTGAGCCGATTGCAATTACAGACATGCTCAGTATTCCCGTTAACGGAGATGTTTCTGCACTAAATATTGCAACGTTCGACGGCGAGGACCTTATTGTAAATCGCCATGCGGATCGTACGCTCTACGTGTATAAGATCAGAATAAAACAATTTAACAAAGACTAATAATGTGCAAAAACTTATATCAATATATTCTGGCTGCTTTAGTGGTTATGGCAGCGGTTTCCTGTAAGAAAGATGTTGAACCCGGACTGGAGAACGGGGAATCACAGATATGGTACGAGAATGTACTCTCAATAGCCCCAAAGGACTTAAAGGGTAGTTTAATATTTCAAGATGGTGCAAGTTGGGACGAAGTTAAGAACCTTACCTTTCGTGTAAACAAGCCTATACAGATCAAGGAATACGATAAAAACCACTTTCAGGTCACGAATTTTGTGCCCATGGATATTCCGAATGTCTATGTCACGATGAAGATCTCTGGTGGTGATGTTGTTTTGGTAAAGTTAGACACACTGAAGGCACATACGCGTGTGCTGGTAGAATACCCTTTTGGCAAGAAAAAAAGATTTTATGGTATTAACGGACAGGCTTACACCTTGAGTGAGGGGGCTGTAGATCTTGATAATGCTGTAGGGCTTTCATTCGACTTTTACGGTGTTGATAACGAAATAATCAATAAATTAAAAGCTATAAAGTGTCAGTGGACAATTACCTTCAACGGAATTATTGATGCCTTGGGGAGCAACTTTACTCCGGAAGCAAAGAGCAACGGTAATTATACCAGCCGGCCATTGCAAATGCGTTTATTTACTGATCTGATGATAAATGTGGCTTACACAATGTCGTTACCCGACTTTGTTGATGAACTGTACGCCCATGAAATGTATTTATGTAAGGCTGGTGATCCTGTGATGCCCGACCTTCTATCGTATACGGGACAAGATTGGACGTGGTATACCGATGCCGCTTACGGGCATCCCACGACGACTTACAAGACAAACAAGGAAGTTGTGGATGCAGTGCTTAGCCGGTTATACAGCCGTCAATTTACATTGAACCTTGGAATTTGTGTATCGGGAGGTTACGCGTGGGTCACAAATTACGGTGGCATGCATCTGATTAGTGATGATTGCATTCGTTCTTCTTATATCGGTAAAGATCCTGGAGATAAGCCTTATCGTTATTATGACCCTTTATTAAAAAAGACTGTTGGTTACTTGCCGAAAGCATTATACAGTAATCCCATGGCACTGTTTGCTCATGAGTTAGGGCATAACTTAGGCTTCGTGCATAATACCAATTTCTGTTCTACCGGGGTAATGACTGTAGCAGGTGAAAAGGAAAATGGCTTGTATGGCTTTCCTGCGGCTGCTTCATTCATATATAATCGGGAAATGAGAAGAGGCCGGTTGATCATTAACGAAAAGCAGTATTATCGCCTGCAAGATTTTAAAGGGCAAGTTAATGCCGACCTGAGCTATACTGCCTTACCTAACTATACGTCCCAATAGCAGGGTGTCCCAAGGTCATGTGATAAAGAGACTGTAGCATTGATAAAATTTTCTCATCGATCGCCGAAGGTTACTCCAGCCCGTTAGTTACAGGATGCGGTGGATTGCTGCCTTCGGTAAGATGAGGTTCTTATCTGCTTTTTCTTTCCTATTCCATCTTCCGGCGCCCCAGCTTGAAGGGCTCGGGTGGTGCTTCCGTTCGCG
>DKIV01000050.1 GCA_002454425.1 Sphingobacteriaceae bacterium UBA6709 | reverse complement strand
AGTGGTGATCGACATTTCATCGACAAGTTATGGGCATTTCATGGGCATCTCATCGACTATTGCCCATGACATGTCGATGAAATGCCCATGAAATGTCGATGACCAGTGCTGTCTGGTACGAAGCAGTCCCGAGTCAGACTCGAAACAGGTAGGTAGCTGATGGCCCTCCGGAGAGGATGTTAGCTGGGGCATAGAAATTCTGAAGATTTTCACCTAATGACCAAGGAACATATGCCCGGGAGAGGATTTACGCGAGCCTGAAATGAGCATTGTGACGAAAAAAAATCAGGCCAATTAAAGACTTGATTTAACAATTACGCGAAATAGCTATAACAAACTGACAAAAAGACAATTAAACAAAGTATTTTACGTGTCCCATAAGAACTATGTTATACTTATAGTTTAAATTTTAAACCTTGATCTATGGACTATTTTCTCAATCGAAGAGAGTCTTTGCGACTAACATAGGAGGAATGGCTAGATACACCGTGGGGGCGTTACCTGCGTACTACAGAGGGGGGATATAAAAAACGAGAGTAAGTGATAAGAAGGAGTAGGATCCTGCTACCTTTCTTATCTCTTACTCTCGTTATCTTATTGAAATTATTTCTTCTCAGGAACAAGTACAAATTTTATCAGATTCTCACCTGATGTATACTTCTTTGCAGCTTCCTGAACACTCTTAACGGTAACCTTATCAAGCATCTCTTTGATATGAAGGATTTTTTCCGGGTCCTCGTGATTTTCGTAAGCTCCGGATAAAGATCCTAACCAGAAAGAATTTTGCTTCATGGCTACCTCCAAGGATCTGTGCTCCTCAGCCTTGTACTTATCCAGATTTACCTGAGATGGTCCCTGAACGCCAAGCTTCTTAATCTCGTCCATTGTTGAAGAGACCAGGCGATCGACATTCGAAGGGGCACAACCAAATGATATTACGATACCATAACGCTGTGCAGGGTATTTAGCATATTGTGCTGACACATTTGGACTATAAACTCCGCTTTCTTCCTCTCTCAAGCGTTCGATCAAGCGAATCTGAAGGACTTCCGCAAGAGCGTCTAACTGGCTATTATTATTATCATCATAAGTATAATCGCCGGTAATCATCAACCTAACAGTAGCTTTATCTTCCGAACCCTTATACACATACCGGTTCACGGTACCTTTAAGCGGTCTGATACCAAGATCCTTGAAATTCTCCTTTCTACCAGTCGATGGCAAAGAGCCTAAATATTGCTCCAGAAGAGGCTTAATTTTCTCTACATCGAAGTTCCCTACGAATGTAAAGGTAAAATCTCCGGCGTCAGCAAACCGATCCTTGTATATTGAAAACGCGCGGGCAGCATCCATTTGCTTTATCTTTTCGAGAGAAGGACCCGTTCTGCGAACGTTGTATCCGCCCAATACGGCGCTTATTGTATCAGAGAACACACTTCCCGGATCCTGACTTCTGTTGGCCAGAGACGCGCGATACGTGTGAACCATCGAATTAAAGATTGCTGTATCAATTCGTGGCTGAGTAAAATAAAGGTACTGAAGCTGGAGCGCCGTCTCTAGATCTTTAGGAGACGCGGATCCACTAAAACCCTCAGATATCGATGAGATATATGGTTGGATAGACAAGACTTTGCCGCTGAGCATCTTCGGCAATGCTATAGAATTAAATTCAGAAACACCACTCGCCGATGCTAATTGGTCGGCAATGGACGCAGACTCATAATCTTTATCGGGATATAGAGAACTACCTCCGGGACTGCTCGCGCTGAAAAGAATCTGATCATTCTTAAAGTTTGTCGGCTTGAGTATCGCTTTAACACCGTTGCTGAATGTCAGCTCTGTAACGCCAAGTTTATCAAGCTTCTTTTCTGATGTTATCTTTCCCGCTGACGGCTTAGTCGCCATCAATGGTTTATCGCTCGTTTGATCTACGTATGCGTTAATGCTCAAAGAATTTACATCTGCTATCCATTTATTGACTGTTGCTTCGTTTGGCAAACCGGCAGCATCCTTCTCAGGTGCCATCAGCACAACGTCTCTGTTCGTATTGGCAAGACTTGATGATACCAGCTTGTTTACTTCGCTTAACTTGATTTCAGGAAGTAGCTTCTGCGACAACGCATATTCATACGCAATACCCGGGCTTGCGGTGCCTTTTAAGAAATACTGAAGATACTCCTGCACATAACTTTGCGAAGGGGTCTTATCACGCTCTTTATAGCTTGTTTCCATAGACGTTAACATAGACTGGCGTGCTCTGTCCAATTCCGCTTGTCCAAAGCCAAATCTACGCGCGCGCTCTAACTCAGTATACAGCGCCTTAAATCCTGATTCTAATTCTCCTGGTTTTGCTACAACAACGTTGGTCGCCGCGTCAAGATTAGCAATCAAACTTCCGATAGTACTTTGCGCCTGCATAAATGGAGGATTAGACTGCTTCATTAACTCCGATATACGGCTTCCCATCATTTCATTGTATAATGCTCTGATGTAAGCAACGCGCATGTCTGCTTTGGTCTTAATGGCCATTTCCGGCTGCTTGACAAGTATTTGCGCCACCGTATAAGGCATTTCTTTATCTGTGACAGCTATAAACTGGTTCTTTCCTGTAAGAGGAATCTCATACTGAGTGCGCTTAGACTCAGATACGGGATTTCTCATATCCGAAAACAGCGCTTTGATGGTTGCCTCCGTCTGAGCCACATCAATGTCGCCAACAACGATCAAGGCCTGCAAATCCGGACGATACCAATCATGGTAGAATTTCTTTAATGTTTCTGGCTTAAAATTATTCAACACCTCATCGGTACCAATCGGAATACGTTGAGCATAGCGTGAGTGGTTCACCAGCACCGGCAGCGTCTTCATCTGCATGCGTTGCTGAGCTCCCTTCCCAAGGCGCTTCTCCTCAAGAATTACACCGCGCTCCTTATTGATTTCAGATGTTTCAAGCAAGGCGTTTTGAGCCCAATCGCGCATAATCTTCATTCCGTTTTTTAACAAAGCGGGATCGTCCGTAGGCAGGGGTAGCTGATATACTGTTTCGTCAAAAGAGGTATAAGCGTTAAGATCAGCACCAAAACGAACGCCCGACTTCTGTAGATAATCTACAAGCGCGTTTTTCGGAAAATTCTTCGTGCCATTAAAGCTCATGTGCTCGATGAAATGCGCAAGGCCTCGTTGCTCTTCCGACTCCAGCACAGAACCTGCCTTTAAGGCCAGATATAGCTGAACACGATTCTTCGGCTCTGTATTTTTCCTAATAAAATATTTAAATCCATTAGGTAATTTGCCCGTTTTAACTAAAGGATCAAGAGGTAACTGATCCAGATCTTTAATAACCTGTACCTGTGTTTTCTCCTTCGCTTTTGTCTGCGCCATTAGCGTCGATCCACTTAATGTGAACGCCGCGGCACATAACCAAAAATTACAGTACTTTTTCATAATTATTTGATGCTGTTTCTCTTGTTTTGTTACAACGATTATAATACGATGGCTCCAAACTAGTCAAATTCAGGCATACTTCCCTGCGGCAAATAATACTACTTTTGTTTTCAGATCGTTTTCGCAATAATTGGAACTCTTGCACACGTCAATTTCATAACGATTACTATGAATGAGTACATAAGTAAACTCCACCGGATCTCCGGTAAAAATGGTAAAACAATTGTAGGACTGATGTCGGGAACCTCCCTTGACGGGCTCGATATTGCCGTTTGTGATATCATGGGAGCGGGTATGGATACACAGGTATCTGTCCGCGAGTTTAGGACCATCAGTTACAGTACTGACATCAAGGCCTCGATTAGAAAGGTTTTCGCTAAAGAGCTGATTGATCTGCAACATCTCGCCATACTCAATGAGGAAATTGGGATGCTGCATGCCCATATGATAAATGACGCCTTGAAAGCCTGGGACATTAAACCAGAGGAAATAGATTGCATCGCAAGTCATGGACAAACGATTATTCACGCACCACAGCGCATACATAAGCAATTAAACAGGCCTAACGCGACGTTGCAAATTGGCGATCCTGATCATATCGCCCATAATACCGGAATAATAACGATTGGCGACTTCCGCCAAAAGCATGTCGCTCAGGGATATGAAGGGGCTCCCCTGGCTTTATTTGGTGATCAGATTCTTTTTCAGTCCCCCAATGAAAATCGTATTTTGCTGAATATTGGCGGGATTTCGAACTTTACGCTTTTACCTGCCGATTTGAATCTCAGGGCAGCACTATCAACCGATTGCGGACCAGGGAATACCATTGTCGATAATTTAACACAGCTATACTTCAACAAAAGTTTCGACAATGATGGGCAAATTGCTTTCGGGGGGAGATTATTACAGCCGCTGCTAGACCGTTTGCTTGAGCATGCTTTCTTTTCCGAATCTTTTCCAAAAACCACAGGTCCGGAGATATTCAATCTCACGTTATGCAACAATGCGTTGAAGGACCTCGGGATCATAGATCCCAACCCTGAGGATCTTATTCATACGGCCTCTCTTTTTACAGTCATGGCGATTGTGGATGCTTTGGAAAAACTCGAAACAGCGAAAAATTCCAGCATTTACGTCAGCGGTGGTGGCTGTCACAACAAGTTTTTCATAACGCAGCTCGAGCGAATGAGCGGATTCAAAGTCTTTCCTCTGGAAACGCTGGGCATGAATCCGGATGCGAAGGAAGCTGCAATTTTTGCGGTGCTAGCCAACGAAACCCTGAGCAGTAACTTCATGGCCAACGGCAATCTACGCAGCTCCTGCCTGGGAAAGATTTCCTTACCCTAGCACGCGGGCATTCACAAAAAAAGGGATCAATTTCTTGATCCCCCGAATTCTGATAACGACAGTCGTTAAAATATTTTGTAGCCTAAGCCAATATGCCAAAGGCGTTGCTTTTGGTCGTAAGTGTCTACATTATGTACATTGGACAATCCTGCCTCATAACGAATATCTAATGAAAGAGAACCAATGTCTACGCCAGCACCAATCTGAGCAGACCAGGTTTGGTTCTTATAATCTTTAAAATTCGTAAGATTATCAATGTTTCCTTTCACGCTTTTATCCATAACAAAAGAAATCATTGGACCTGCCATAAAACGAACGTTCAACCTATCGGCGCCGATCTTGGTACCAAGCAATACCGGAACATCCAGCGTGGTAAAGCGAACCTTTGCCTCCGCGTCATTTGACTCGACATGAAACTTTCCACCCTTGCTGGCTACATAAGCTTCCGGCTGAACATAGAAGCCCATACCACCAATACGCGCGAAAGCACCGAATTGATAGCCAAGTCTGTTTTCAGCATCAAACAACTTGTCAGTCTTCAGACTGAGACTTGAAACGTTCATTCCTGTTTTTAACCCAAGAGAAAACCCAGGAAGCTGAGCAAACGAAACAACCGAGAACGCTATTAGCGTAAGTGAGAGTAATAATTTTTTCATCACGTTATATTTAAATCTTCTTATTATCCTGAGAGCATACAACATTTAAATTACAATAATGTTGTATTTCTCTCATTCTACCATTGTTTTTAAAGACGACAAATTTCATACATTTGTAACAACTATGGCAGAATTTTCTATAAATCCTACGGACTGGCAAAAATTAAAGCTGAAGGTATTGCGTAAATACCGGGAATTATCGGAGGAAGATCTCGCATTTTCAGCAGGTCAGGAGGATAAATTAATTGAACATCTGATGGAGCGCCTTAAAAGGAATCGCGAATATGTAGTGTTTACACTGCAAAAAGGACTGGCGAATATAGACAACAACCGCCTTTAAGGACTGCAATTTATTTTCTGCACATTCGTTTACTTTAGAGACTATTTGGTTGTTTGCCCTCCGTTATAAGGGACTCCCTGCCGCATTGACGATTGGTTAAACCAATTTTTGCTGGCACTACGATGGAGGGAAAACATCAATTTGGTACGTACTGCCCTATCTAATAATCTTCCTGAAATCTTGACTTGTGGAACGATATGCCGAATCAGAAGAAACATCTCGCGAATTACAAAGTACTCCTCGTCCTGGCAGGATTACTGGTAACCTTATTATTTAGCTTTAAAGATGATTTCTTTCAGGCATCCCGCAATCTTGAAATCTTTGCTACCCTGTATAAGGAAATCAACGTAAACTACGTCGATGATGTAAACTCTTCGAAACTCATGAAGAGCGGCATCGATGCCATGCTGCAATCCTTAGATCCATATACCGAGTACGTTCCTGAAAATGAAATGGAAAACTACAAAATGAAGTACGTTAGTACTCATTATGGAGGGATAGGCACCAGCATTCAGAACCGGGATGGCGAGTTTATTATCGGTGAAGTTTTTGAAGGCTTCCCGGCACAACGTGCTAAGCTGAGAGCGGGCGACAAAATTATCGCGATAAATGATACGCTTATAAAAAATAAGGCTTACGATAATGTAAGCGCCATGCTGAAAGGACCTCAGCGGACAACACTTAAACTTCGTATTCTTAGACCAGGAGTAACGGATGCCTTTACGGTAAGTCTGGAACGGGGAGAAATAGTTCAGCCTAATGTATCTTACTCAGGCATCATTCAGAATAATATTGGCTACATACGGTTGGATAAATTTCTTGAAAACTCCGCCGCCGAGGTACGCGACGCGCTGGTAGAAATACTAAAACATCATCCCGCGGGCCTGGTTCTTGATCTACGCTCTAACGGGGGCGGCATTCTGCAGGAAGCTGTGAAGATCGTAGGACTCTTTGTACCGGCAAATACAAATGTTGTAAGCCAACGTGGGCGGGGAGAAGAACGGGCATATACTTATTCAACGAGAACAAATCCGTTGGCGCCGGACGTACCGCTGGCAGTTTTAATCAACGGTCGCTCAGCCTCCGCTTCAGAGATTGTTGCCGGCGCTCTGCAGGACGTTGACAGAGCTGTGATCATAGGTCAGCGTAGTTTCGGAAAAGGCCTTGTTCAACAATCATTCAAGCTTCCCTATAACAGCCTTGTCAAGGTTACGGTAGCTAAATATTATACTCCTTCGGGACGCTGTATTCAGGCGCTCGACTACACACACCGATCTGACGATGGCAGAGTTGATAAGGTTGCTGATTCATTAATTAGTTCCTATAAAACAAGTTCCGGACGTACTGTATTTGATGGTAGCGGCATTTATCCTGACATACCGCAAAGCAATCAAAAGATAAGTCCGATTACCCGTACGCTCCTTTCCCGATATTATATTTTCGACTTTGCGACCTTATATCGGAATTCGCATCCGGAAATCCCCGATGCCAAAACGTTCAGGTTATCTAACGAAGATTACAGTAATTTCGTAAAATTCCTATCAAACAAAGACTGTAGCTATAGCACCGAGACTTCCCAACTTCTCACCGACCTTAAAGCGCAGGCAGAGAAAGATAAGAAGATCGACGACATTCGCACCGAGCTTGACGCCATCAGCAAGAAACTTGCTTACAACAAAAATGACGATCTCGTAAAGTTTAAAAAGGAAATTTCTGAAATTCTGGAAAACGAAATATGCTCGCGCTATCATTATCAGAAAGGGCGCATAGAGCAAACGTTCAAATATGATCAGGATCTAAAAGCTGCCGAAAACGTATTAGTTGACCGGCTTAAATTAGCATCCATTCTTAAAGGAGAAGGCTCCTACAAATCAATAGGAAATCCGCTGGCCTTGTTGGATTCCCAGGACAACATTCAAGAATAATAAAATGCACGTCGAAGATATTAGAGACTTTTGCTTAAGTCTGCCAGAAGCAACGGAGGATATGCCTTTTGGCGACGACACCCTAGTGATGCGTGTCGGTGGCAAAATATTCGCCTTAATATCGCTGGGGAAACTTAGTGTTAACGTAAAGTGCGATCCCGATAAAGCGGTGGAACTGCGGGAGCAATATCCGGAAGTATTACCCGGCTTTCACATGAACAAAAAGCACTGGAATACCCTTATTCCCAATGGATCAGCAGAAGATCACCTGATCAGGCAATGGCTTAAAGACTCTTACGATCTGATCGTAAAAAAACTGCCGAAAGAGATAAAGAATACGCTCGCTCTCTAAAGGGCTATCGCGGTGTTTAAACAAATTTAACATTGCAGCGTTCATAGGATAATAGATGCAGGCTATAACATACTGCAGAACACACACCTATGAAAAAATCGACAGGAATAATAGCTGCCGTAGGCCTGGTAGCTGGAGCAACAGCTCTTATTGTGAGGAAAATCCTTGAACAACCCCTTAATACCGTTGCTGACGTTGACCTGAAACAATATCAGGGACGTTGGTATGAAATAGCGGCAATACCGAAACATTTTGAAGACGGATGCTCATATACTAAGGCTCATTACTCGCTCAACGACGATGGCACCGTAACTATCAAAAACTCGTGCATCGTTGCGGGGCAGGAAAAAACAATTAGCGGCAAAGCCACAGTGGCTGATCCCAAAAGCAACGCGAAACTTGACGTACAATTCCTCTGGCCCTTTACCGGAAAATATTGGATCATCGACCTTGCTCCTGATTACTCGTATGCCATGGTGGGTCACCCTGATAGAAAAAGCCTCTGGATACTTAGTCGTAAGCCTTGGATGGAAAAGGCTACTTACCGCAAACTACTGATTTCGGCTATGGAAAAAGGGTTTGATATTGCCAAGATCAAAGTTACCCCTCAGAAGGCGGCGGATGTACCTGCCGATCAGGATTATTCTGCTTAAATATTGGCTCTGATGATCTCTCTTATGAGAGATCGTCAAACATTAGTGATGGCGGGGGTAAGAAGACCATTATCTTTTCTAACTTAGCATACAGATGATAAAGCTCTTGAAAAGCCCCCTCTGCGCATTTTTACTAGTTTGTATAATAGCTGTAGCTAGCTCCTGTAGCCCTTCTAAAGATCAGAAATCGAAGCCCACATTCAAGTCAATTCTGGGCATGCAGTATATCGAAGCGGATCGATATTTTACAAACGGCCTATCCTTTAATCCACAGGGCTATGAGCTGGAACCTTCCTGGAAGGTGCACTTTCTGTCTGATGATTCGATCATGGTTTATCACCCTACCGCGAAGGTATTTTACCATTATCCTATTTATCATGACCATGACTCTGTCTTTAATGTCGCCAGATATTGGATGAGATTAAAACACCTGAGCAAAGACAGCATTATTTTCCAGCTCTTATCCGTTGATGAAAAAGTTATATCAAAAGAGTTTTCAAATGCGTTCATGAAGTTTTATTCGTATGATTATATCAATCAGCATCATTTAAACATCGAGAATTTACGACGTCCAAGTTCCGCTGACACTACGTTCATCAGGCAAAAATCGCTGATTGCAAATAGAAATCCTCAGATCAAGGATTCTGTATTTGCGGGCAGAAATCCAGTGACCCTAACCAGTCGTATTCCAGAGATATCGGTAGAAAAACATAGTGAGGAGCCAGATCCATTAGATATTCTCCATAAAAGTCCCTCGGATGAATACTTATACCCTGAGTTTAATATAATAATACATAAGGCCTATAAGGACTTTAATTATAGCTTCAAGGCCTTTGTTGACGAAAATGGAAAGATATACCTGGGCTCGTTCGTGGTAAGCCCGGAGTTCGAGCAATCGCGACGTCGTGTGCTTGAAGGCATAATAAATGTCTATCTGGCGCGCTTTCTTAGCGTTAAACCAGGATCAACACTGGGAATAAAACACAGTTCAGAGATAAAACTAAATGTTAAGGGAGTTGCGGAATAATCGTCCGGCAAAATAGGATACACCGCTACAGGAAGCTAAATGGATAAGAGGAGCAAGCCCACTATGCCGCTTTTTCCTGTAGCGTGTTAATTATTTGGAGCGAAGAATATCGCGGATTTCAGTCAAGAGAACCTCTTCTTTTGTTGGTGCCGGCGGAGTAGATGGCGCGGCTACTTTCTTGCGATTTAGCTGATTAATTATCTTAACGACCACGAATATACAGAAGGCGATAATGATAAATTGAATAAGGGTATTAAGGAAATTCCCATATTTAATAGAGACTTCCGCAATCTTGGCGGCGGCATCTCCGTCTTTGAGAATAATTTTTTTATCGGCAAAATCGATGCCTCCGGTTAAATAGCCGATTGGCGGCATGATTATATCGTCAACCAATGAAGATACGATCTTTCCAAACGCTGCTCCGATGATTACACCGACTGCCAAATCAATGACGTTGCCGCGCATTGCAAACTCCCTAAACTCTCTGACAATTCCCATTATATAAAATTAATTGTGATTAAAATTCCTGAAAAATCATTACCGGGTTACAAAAACCAAGGATAAAGAGCAATTCGTCAAACAAAAATAAATAATATTTTCGGATACATTTCGTCTTCAAATTATTCGGCAATACATTGAGTAGTTTTATATACTATTACACAGTGCATGCCTCATATCATTTACACTGACGCAAAATGATTCCCTGGCCGAAAGTAATTTTAGAATGATCTTCAAAAAGCATTTTTCCCGCTTTCTCCTGCTGAGGGCCATATCCCTCCTCCAATGTGTCGCCTTTCATTAAAAAGGCAACTTCACGGCTTGACTCTACACCTTCTGATTTAAAGATATATTCAAGGATGAGCGTATCACCCTTTAAAAAGCCCTGAACGCTTCCTCTGTTGGCATCTTTTTCTGCTAACAGATAATCCAGTCGCCCTAGAATTAAATGATCAGGAGAGAGTCGATAGCTTAGACGCACCGAGTCGCCATGCTCAAGCATCTCGTAACAATAGTCCTGCCCGTGCTCCGTATTGCTTGTAGCGGTCGCCGTATCTACTGGAGCGGCTTGCTTTTTCTCAGGATTGCCACAAGAAATAAAACACCATACAGAAACGAGAAAAAGGATGGAATTACGCATCACCTGTAATTTTATTTTTAACAAAAAGGAAAATGAAGATCCATACAAGACCTTTTATCAGGAAGAAGAAAAAGCCCACCCAACCAAGTTTCTTTAAATATGACTTTACTTTATTTGTATCCATAGCCTGTTTTGTGAGCATAAAGATACGCAAGCAGGCTTACAATTTATAAAGATTCAAAATAACAGGATTGGGTAGGCTGTATAATTATAGATTTATGCTACCTTCAATAGAATCATCGAGCGTAACTCCGGTAATTGCTCCCGCTAACTGCTTAGCAAAGGAAACGATAACTCCATGCTTTGTATCCCAATAATAGCCCTGCTCTGGGACTACTTTAATGACGCTAATGCGTGGATCATCTTCTCCTTCCGTAAACCAGGTTTTTATTAGCGGATTCCACAAACTTTTTATAACCTGCTTGTCCTGCGTAACGAGCGCCTCCCCGTATAGCGAAAGAAAATCGCTATAAGTTTTACCCCTGAACAATAACTGGACGGAAGAACTTTCAGAAATATCAGCATTCTTATGACTATCAATGGCACTCATAAACCAAATATTGCCTAGGTCATCTACTTTGAGAGCCGTCATGGGTCTGGTATTAAACGGCCCTTCTTTTCCAAGGCCGGTGCAGAAAAAGCATGTTTCCGCTTGCTGAACTAAGTCCTTTATCTTCTCAATTGCCGCCTCGGCCTGCAGGTTCTTACGATTATCTTCGGGTTGATTTTTATTGATACTATCCATGTTTTTATTGATTTATAGGTTAACCTATCTAAACAACTGGAAAAGCGTCTGTCAATCAGCACCTTTCCTTTGCCAGATCAATAAAGGAACAGTACAATCTATCGAATGTTTGAACGAAGCAGCGACTTCAAACATCTCCGGGCCTAAACATGCCTAATCAATAGCATGCTGCGCACGAAAAACATCAAACGATGCTCTGTCATAAGAAGGACACGCGCCAGCCTGCGATGTAATAAATGCTCCCATAGCAGTAGCATATCGCATAGCCTCTTCTATATCAGCCCCCTCAAGCTTTTTACTTAGAAACGCGGCAAGAAATGAATCTCCGCTTCCTATGGTATCTACAACACTCACAGGAATAGCAGGAACAGAGCAAGATATACCCTCCGCGTAATAAGAAGCCCCACGAGCCCCACGGCTTACGATAAGCTCTTTATCAGGAAAAACACTCAGCAGCAGATCCAACATTTCCGTTTCAGAAGCGAAGCTCTCCTCAGAGAGCCATGATACTACCATCGACAGTTCCTCCTCATTCATCTTTATGAGATCGGCATGCTGAAAAAGTTGTAGTACTAATTCAGGCGTATAATGGGGAGGGCGCAAGTTTATATCGAATACACGGTAAGGCGAAAAGCTTAATAACGACAATAAAGTATCCCGGCTTCTCGCAGAACGAAGTCCCAAGCTGCCAAACACCAATATATCAGCGGCCGCTACCTGTCGCGTCAGCTCTTCATTTGGAGAAATATTATCCCAGGCCGCGGGCTCTACGATATCATAGCGTATTTCATGATCAGAGTCTCGTCTGGCCAATGCTAGTCCGGTAGGGAAATCAGAGACAATTTGTATGGATGTGAGTGGCAATCCTTTACTTTGAAGAAAGGATGTGAGCGCGCTACCGTTTTCATCATCGCCAACAGCACTCACCATTGTCGCGTGATGACCTAAAGAATTTAAATGATACGCAACGTTCATGGGAGCACCTCCAGGCTTCTTATCCGCCTCCAATACATCCCATAACACTTCGCCGAAGCAAACGATAGACTTTTTGTTATCCATATTCCACTAACCTAAAGCTTTAAAAACACATTAACAAACAAGCGTTGCTCAATGCTTATGGCTGAACGTCACTTTTTTTACATTTTTTTAAAATGTTATTAAACCTTATTCGTCCTTATCTTTAAAACACAATAACATTGGTCACAACAATAATGTCTAAGGATAAGAACAGCTTTTTAATCGATACGGTAAAATCGTATGGCAAAAACTTGCTGGGCTTTATCCGCCGGCGCGTAAAGAACGATGAGGATGCGGAAGATATTCTTCAGGATGTCTGGTACCAATTCAGCTCGATGATCAATACAGGACCCGTGGAAAATACAGGAGCCTGGCTATATAAGGTAGCAAGAAACAGGATTCTGGATAAGCACAAAAAGAAATCAGAATCTCTTTTTGACGATATCTTCGGCAGCACCGGCGATGATGATGACAGCCTTGATTTCAAAGACCTCATCGTTGCTGAGGGTGAAGATCCGGAGACCAAATTCATGAAGACCCTTTTTTGGGAACGTCTTGTACTCGCATTAGATGAGCTACCAACAGAACAGAAAGATGTCTTCACCTGGCATGAGCTTGACAACTTGTCTTTCCAGGAGATATCCGAAATAACAGGTCAAAACGTTAACACGCTGATTTCAAGAAAACGCTACGCGGTGCTCCATCTGCGCGAGCGTCTTCAGCAACTGTATACAGAAATTATTAAAAATTAAGATATGAGAAGTTTTTTTTATAAAGGTCGGTTTATCTTTTTTCCCCTTGCTTTTTGCTGTTTTCTTGCCATAGCCTCGTATGTTGTCATGCAGCTGTGGAACAACATCTTGCCGGAAGTTATACATGTGGAAAGCGTAAGCTTTTGGCAGGCAATGGGAATACTTATTCTGTGCAAAATACTCTTCGGCTTCGGTAAAGGAGGAGGACCAGACAGATTCAAACAGAAAATGTGGGAACGCAGAATGGGACGGGTATCTCCTGATGATAAGAAATTTGATTGGGCAAACTGCCTCACAGACGAGCAACGGGAGAAATTACGCAGGAAGATGGAAGAACGTGGCCGCTGTAACTGGGGGCCCTTTGCAGACCGCAACTCCGATAAATCTGCAAACAATGACCCTTCAAATTAATCACTCCAGGAACACTCAAACACCAACATCCATGGATATATTTATATTTTTCACGACTGTATCTAGCACTGATCAGGTAAATAATATTATAAAACCACTTTTTGCCAAGATCCGCGAAATAGCGGGATTCAGCTTCGATCTGGAAGACTCGGATAAAGTCCTCCGTATTGAAGCGGACGATTTGCAGCCTGCTCTCGTGGAACGTACCTTACGAGCGCAGGGCTTCGACTGTCGGGAAATGAAATATGAGCTTAACAACTAAGCACGGGCCGGGTCGATATTAACGTGAAGATATTGGAGGAATGGTACTCTCCCCGTATCTCCGCGTTACATTTTGGCTACATCACTCGTGCTTTTGATAAGTCCGATACCGGTCATAAAGAAAATCAATCCTAACACGCCATATACCAAAAGCTCACGCCATGCGCCATCGCTTTTGACAAATCCCATTGCCGCAAATACTAAACCCACGATTCCCAGAATGGTGAGTATCGTTCCAAATATTCTTTTTAAATTCATAAGTATCTGTTTAATGCTTATAAGCAAACAAAATTGCTGCCAAAGGGCTATAGGGGCAGCCAGAGAGCTTTCTGCATACGCAGGACGCTGCAATTGCTGCATATTGTATACACCAGAATACAGATACCGACAAAGACACTACACGCAGACCAGCGATCTTATAACAAAAAAGCCGGGTTACTCATCGCAACCCGGCTACCTAAGAATAAACCAACGACTAACTACCAAACCTGGAGGCGTTCCGCTTCCGGCTTATACATCTTGTCACCTGGTTTTACGTTAAATGCTTTATAGAACGTCTCCATATTAGAAAGGGGACCGTTCACGCGGAACATTTCCGGAGAATGTGGATCTGTGTTTACGCGCATGCGCAGACGCTCATCGCGATCTTTAATTCGCCATACCTGGGCATAACCAAGGAAAAAACGCTGGTCAGGGGTAAACCCGTCAATTTTCTCAGTGCCTTTACCTTGTTCTGTAAGCTTAAACGCGTCATAAGCAATGGCAACGCCTCCAAAATCTGCTAAGTTCTCACCCAATGTCAGATTTCCATTGACATGCAGATCGTTCAATACCGTAAATCCATCATAAAGCTTGGCTACAGCATTTACCTTATTAGTAAATTTCGACGCGTCTTCCTTCGTCCACCAATCTTTCAGATTGCCATCTTTATCAAACTGACGACCTTGATCATCAAAGCCATGAGTCATTTCGTGACCGATCACCGCGCCTATTGCTCCGTAATTTATGGCGTCATCAGCATGATAGTCAAAGAATGGATAACGCAGAATTCCCGCAGGGAAGACAATTTCGTTAAAACCAGGATTGTAGTACGCGTTAACTGTTGGAGGTGTCATGAACCACTCGCCCTTGTCAACCGGTTTTCCAAGGCGGGCAATCATCTCCTTGTAGTTATGCTTTCCTACCGACTCCAGATTTTCGTAGAACTTTCCACGGTCAATATCTACATCATCATAACTCTTCCATTTATCAGGATAACCTATTTTCTTGGTGAAAGCATGGAGCTTTTCAATTGCCTTATCTTTGGTTTGAGGACTCATCCAATCAAGCTTCTTGATACGCTCTTCGTACATCTTCTGCAGATTGTTAACCAGGGTAAGCATACGTTCTTTCGCCTCAGCAGGGAAATACTTCTCTACATAAATTTTCCCAAGCAACTCTCCCAGACAAGCATCGGTAGTACCCACCATCTTCTTCCATCGCTCCTGTTCTACCTGCTGGCCCATCAGCGTTTTACTATAGAAATCAAACTTGGCCTTTCTGAATGGAGCGCTTAAAGCACCCGCGGCACCACTTAGTATCTCAAACTTCAACTTATTCTTCCACACCGGTAAGGGAGTGCTCTGAATTAATCCTGCCAGAGTTTTATAATATTCGGGCTGTCCCACAATAATACTATCCGTAGATGCATTAAGACGCTTCAGCAAATCCTTCATATCAAAAAAAGGAACCTGCTTCTGAAAATCAGCGATCGCAAACTTATTATAGTTCTTGATAGGGTCGCGAAGCTCTACCGGGGTTCTGTGTGATTTTGCCAGATTGGTCTCCAGTTTAAGAATCTCTTCAGCGCTTTTCTTCGCTGCTATAGAGTCTGTACCACTAAGCTTAAACAGCGTAGCAATATATTTAACATATTCGTTTCTAACCTTAACATCTTCAGGTTTACTGCTGAAATAGTAATCACGGCTAGGAAGACCTAAGCCTGATTGCGAAAAATTCACCGCGTATTTGGTGCTGATCTTTGCATCCTGCTCAACACCGAAACCAAAAAGGAAACCGTCACCGTCGTTAAAACTGTCTACAGCATAGTTTACAAGTTCTTTGGCGTCTTTAAGACCATCAATCTTTAACAATGTTGGCTTCACAGGTTCGTACCCACGCTTATCCATTGTTAAGGTATCCATTCCGCTGGCATAAAAATCGCCAACCTTCTTCTGATCGCCCCCTTCAGGATCTTTGGAAGCCTGTTCAAGAATCTTATGCAGATCTTTCTGATTTTCATCATTCAACGTGTAAAAGGAACCCCACGCTGCCTCAGATGCTGGAATCTTGGTATCCTTTATCCATTTCCCATTTGCATAGAGAAAGAAGTTATCACCGGGACTTACCGTTGTATCCATTCCCGATTTATCGAAGAACTCTGTACGTTGAGATACGTCTGTTCCACTTTTGTTTTGCGAACATGCAGCCAATAATAGAACTGGCAACGTCGCTAATGAAAGGTGTTTTATTTTCATGAATTACACTAATTTAACAATAAGTTCGGCTGAGTGATGCTAAATCAACACGCCAGTTACAAATATGACTATTTTATAAATTCATTGTTACAAGGAGATAAAAGAAACGAAGATCTATTCTTCATAGTTGAGCTTCATCCGTGACAGGCGACTTTCCAATGATTCGCCATTCAGCTTCTCGCGTAAACCATCAACGATAATCGGAAATGCGAAGGGCGTAGGTCGCTCACAATCCTTTACGATAACGTTCAGCGTGGTTAATCTCTGCAAAGCCGCCCGCAGACGAAACTCCTCAAGCTGAAATTGTAAGGCTTCATTATATGCCTGCCTGATGAGAAAATGGTCAGGCTCATACTCTGTGAATACCTCGAAAAGCAAGGAAGTAGATGCCTGGAGGTGTTTACTTTTGACCGCCTTTCCCGGATACCCGGGAAACACCAATCCCGCGATATGTGCGATATCGCGAAAACGCCGTCTGGCCATTTCATTGGCGTTCAAGCTAAATTGTATATCCTCGAGGAGATTGCTTCCGGAAAACAGTCCGCTTTCTACTGCTTTAGCTAATGGAATCTCATCACTCGTAAGGAGCTCAAAGCCATAGTCGTTCATTGCAATTGAGAAACTGCTTTCCCGAATGCGCGAGATACGCCACGCGAATAAAGAAGCCATCCCTTCGTGCACCAGTCGCCCCTCAAAAGGATAGAACACATAGTGATAACCTTCGCTCGATTTGAATCGTTCGATAAGAAAATCATTGGATGTTGGAAGTGCCGAAAGCTGCTTCTGTAAAGAGAATAGAGGCTTCAAGGTTTTAACCTCTATATCACGTTCAATACCATGGGCAACTTCGTCTAATTTTTTCCTGAACATCGCCGATAGTTGTGTTGACAAAGGGATACGCCCGCCCATCCAACTGGGTACCTTTCCACTAACTTTATTCGATTTCCGAACATAGGCAGTAAGATCTTTAACCTTCACCAGCTCCAGACTACGTCCCGCAAACCAGAAAACATCACCGGCTTTCATCTTCGAAATAAATCCCTCTTCAATATTTCCCAGGTACCCACCTGAAATAAATCGTATTCTCATGCTAACATCGCCCACAATGGTACCCATACTTAAACGATGACGCATGGCCACGCGGCGACTCATTACCTTATACACTCCATTTTCAATTTCCACTTTCAGGAAATCGTCATAGGCAGCCAAGGTTTTCCCGCCTTTGGTAATGAAATCAAGAATTTGCGCAAACTCTTTCTCCTGCAGATCCGCGTAAGCATAGCAGGTCTTCACCTCCTTAAATATTTCCGCAGGAACAAAACCATCCGACACCGCCAAGGTCACCAGATATTGCGTCAATACGTCCATAGCCAAAACGATGGGATCTCTGCTTTCATACACCTGATCCTGCATTGCCTGCTTAATTGCCGCTCCTTCCAACAGTTCCATGGAATGGGTGGGTACAAACCAGGCCCTCGAGGTAGCGTCGGGACGATGACCACTCCGGCCCGCGCGCTGCATAAAGCGGGCTACACCTTTAGGACTTCCTATTTGTATCACCGTATCTACGGGTCTGAAATCAACTCCTAAATCGAGGCTCGAGGTACATACCACAAGCTGTAGAATACCCGAGTGCAACGCCTCCTCTACCCAAGTACGCAGATTGGAATCTAAAGATCCGTGATGCATCGCCATTTTCCCGGCATAATCAGGATACTTATCAAGAATGCTCTGATACCAGATTTCCGTCTGCGAGCGGGTGTTAGTGAAAATAAGCGAGGTCTTCCCCCTATTGACAATATCCATTACCTTATCCAGCAAACGGATTCCCAGGTGCCCTGACCATGAGAACTTCTCTATATTATCGGGGATAACGGACTCGATGACAATACTTTTTGTATGTGCCGCTCGCACCAGGCGCACCCGATCGGGATCTGCATCATTTCCCAATAACACTTCCGCAGCCTGCTTAAGGTTTCCTATGGTGGCACTGATGCCCCAGATCCGTATCGGACTTATTGCCTTTACCCGCGAAAGAGCGAGTTCAAGCTGGACACCCCGCTTCGTTCCCAGTAATTCATGCCATTCATCGGCAACGACCAACCTCAAATGCTCAAATACCCGCGGATAAGCCTTTCTCGCCAAAAGCAAATGAAGACTTTCCGGAGTTGTCAGCAACACCTCTGGTAATCTCTTACGTAGCGCTTCCCGTTCCCGGGTGGGAGTGTCGCCGGTAAGGGTACCAATCTGCCAATCCAGCCCAATCTCGTCAACCGCGGCCTGCATTGCCCTTCTTATATCGTTGGTAAGAGCCCGCAGGGGAGCTATCCATAGCATGAGTAATGCCCCCGGTCGCGCAGGAACATCCCCATTGATGAAATCCGCAACGAAAGGAAGGAACATAGCCAGCGTTTTGCCGCTACCCGTTGGAGCATTCAGTAAACCTGAGTAACCTGCAAGATAAGCGTCCTGCAGCTCCTTCTGAAAAGCAAATTGCTCCCAGCCTCGGCGCTCATATAATTCGGCAATTGCCTTCTCGCCAGCACTTAGCATCATGGTAAAAATGTTTTTAGCATATCGAGACTATCCGCATCTTCTATATTCTTATCCTTCCGCCAGCGAAGGATTCGGGGAAAGCGCAACGCAACCCCCGATTTATGCCGGTTAGAAGCGTTTATAGCCTCAAATCCTATTTCAAAAACCAGGCCCGGCTCGACAGTGCGCACAGGACCAAACTTCTCTACCGTGTGCCGCTTAACATAGTGGTCAACCTGCCGGATCTCCTGATCTGTCAGGCCCGAATAAGCCTTTGCGAAAGATACCAACTGCCCATCCTGCCATAGGCCAAACGTATAATCAGTATATAGTCCCGCTCGTCGGCCATGTCCTCGTTGCGCGTAAATCAGAACCCCATCTATTGACATTGGATCGATTTTCCATTTCCACCAGTCTCCTCTCTTCCTTCCCGCCTGATATAAAGAACGCTTACGTTTCAGCATAAAGCCTTCCGCGGCTTTCTCCCGTGACATTTCCCTCAACTCATATAAATCCTCCCAGCGATCAAATTTCACCACCGGCGACAACATAAACGTCTCCGGATCCATGCTTTTTTCATGTAGCTGTTCTAATAATAATCGCCGCTCCCTTAGAGGAGTTGAACGAATATCGTCACCCTCAAATTCTATACAATCATACCCAATAAATACCACGGGGCTTTCTTCCAGAATCTTCTTTCCAGGGTTCTTTCGCCCAATGCGGGTTTGCAAAACGTTAAAAGGAAGCGGACGTCCCCCGCGAAAGCATACAATCTCTCCGTCCAGAACCGTACCATCGGGCAATGCATCTACAAACCGATGCATCTCCGGAAACTTATCCGTAATAAGCTCCTCCCCCCGCGACCAGATAAAAATACTTCCTCCCCGCTTTATCACCTGCGAACGTATTCCATCCCACTTCCATTCTGCCTGCCAATCATCTTCATCACCCAAAGCTAAACGAACATCTTCCGCTGTCTTAGATCGCTCCGAACTCTCCTGAACAGGATAAGCCAGAAAAAATGGATACGGACGCGAGTAGTCATCTGAAACGTCATGTTCCTGAAGAAGGTCGTGCATATTCATCGTTTCTGGATGCCAGTTTCCCATGATCCTATGGGTTAGCACCGCCGCTTCCAAACCTGAAAGTTCCGCCAGCGCTTTAATTACCAGACTCTGAGATACGCCGACTCTGAAACTCCCCATCAGAATCTTGTTGAACACAAAAATCTCGTCCTTGCTTAAGCTCCCCCAGGATTTTAAGAGCCAGGCATGCTTATATTCGTCATCAGCATCACGCAAAGCATTTATCTCCTGAATCCATTCACTCAAGCGCCTATCGCTTCCGCTTTCCGATGAGGGAATTAACAAAGCGATTGTTTCGCTCAGGTCGCCCACAATCTGGTAAGATTCTTCGAAAAGCCACTCTGGAATCTGCGCCAACTCCATTGCCCAGCGCTTCACCTGCGTGCTACTTATTTGGCGTTTAGGCCGTCGTCCTGTAAACAACGCTAATGTATAGATGCGGTCGCGCTCGTCGACCGTAAGAAAATACTCCTTAAGGATCGCGACCTTGACACTCGTTTTATTGGTCTCATCAAGGCTGGAAAATAATGCCGCGAAATCTCTCATGACTGCTCCCCCTCTGTCTCATGCTCATCGCCGTAAGCAGTATGAGCCTCCTGCGCATTCAAGCCTAAACCCTGCAAATAACGTGAAAACGCTGCCGTGTATCCATGTGTAAGAATTACCTGCTCACAATGGGTAGCTTTAATTGCACTAACCAATCCTGCCCAGTCAGCGTGATCAGATAGCACAAAACCCTTATCAACCGCACGCCGTCGTTTAGCTCCGCGAATAGCCATCCACCCCGAGCAGAAGGCCAAAGAATAAGGCTGATGCTTTTTCATCCACGAAGAGTCTGCCGACGAGGGAGGACAAATAACAATAGCGCCCCGCAATAAGTCGCGATCCATATCTGCCGATATGAGCTTGTAAGGCGCAAGCACAAGTCCATTACGCTCCAGGGCAGCATTCGTGTTTGCGATGGTTCCATGTACAAACACAGGTCCGATATCCTGATTTAGCCCTTGAAGAATCCGCTGTGCCTTACCCAACGAATAGCCTGTTATGAAGGATGTAACACTATTGCCAGCGTTCGTCGCCCACCAGCCATTAATCTCTCCCATAACCTCCTGTTGCATTTTCCATCGGTATACAGGCATCCCGAAAGTACTTTCGGATATAAACGAATGACACCTCAATGGTTCAAACGCAGTACTCAGGCCATCATCCTCAGTCTTATAATCACCAGAAGCAACCCATACCTCTCCCTTGTACTCAACACGTATCTGCGAGGAACCCGGTACGTGCCCCGCAGGAAAAAGGCTTATACTAACGCCTTTCCGATAAATCTGCTGACCATAAGCAAGACATTCAAGATCAATATCCCCCAGGCGATACTTCAGAACCTCCCTCGACAAGTCATGAGCAAGATAATGTTTATGTCCCCAACTGGCATGATCCGCATGCGCGTGACTAATCACGGCGTAATCTACGGGGCGCCATGGATCAATATAAAAATCTCCTTGTTCACAATATATTCCTTTGTCATCGAATCTTAGCAATGCCTTACCCATGAATAATAAAACCCTCAGAATCAGGTATGGTTTTACTAAGGCGATATACATAAAAAAGAAAGGCGCGACATCTGCATGTCGCGCCTCTTAAAGACTATTATTCCGGGATATTATAGCGACATCACTACCTTACCCGCATTAATCATTTTAATGAAATCAACCATGGTCTTCATCGATTCATCCATCACGTAATCATCATCGTCTTTAGGTTTTGCTTCACCCTTTTTCAACGGAGGCAGTCCCTTTGCCGCACGACGTTCATTATTACGACTTAAGGTTTTAGTTTCATTATCCTCACGCTCCTTCTTCAGCGATTCTTCGTTTAACGATATGGAAACATCATTTTCTTTCTTCTTGAAAAGGTCAATATCTTCAAGCAAGTACTTGTAATCCTGAGACGACTTCATTCTCGCCTCATGAGCCTGCTCCAGATCCTTACGCGCCTGCGACAGATCAGCAACCGGCTTATAATCGCTCGGGTTAATCATATCAAATGGTAAAGCTGAAGGCTCTGAGCTCTCGCCATATTTATCAGCAGAGAAGATCATTGGAAATACGATATCCGGAATTACACCTTTATGCTGAGTACTGCTTCCATTTATACGGTAGAACTTAGCCATCGTTAAGTTTACCTGTCCGTAAGTTGGCAAAGCCGTTGATGTGCTATTATCCTTTTGGCCAGTTACACTTTTTGCCTTAGATACCAGCTGACTGAAAGTACTGATGAAGCGCGACAAATCTAATGCCTGCTGCACCGTTCCTTTTCCATAGGTTTGAGTACCCATAATTACGCCACGGTTATAATCCTGTATAGCGGCAGCAAAAATCTCAGATGCCGACGCGCTAAAGCGATCTACCATTACACCCAATGGGCCCGTCCATGCGATCGCCGGATCCTCATCCTTGTCTATTTCAGTTTGGCGAGCACTTCTCACCTGTACTACAGGTCCCGATTTTATAAATAATCCGGTTAACTCGATTGCCTCCATAAGCGATCCACCGCCGTTTGTTCTCAAGTCAAGAACAATACCGTCTACCTTATCACGCTTCAGGGTATCAATGATCTTGCTTACGTCACGGGTAGTACTCTTATAATTTGGATCACCTGACTGATATGCCTTAAAATCCAGGTAAAATCCGGGAACATCAATTACGCCTATCTTATAGGTCTTACCATCAACAGTCAGCGTCTTTATCTTCTTCTTTGCCGAAGCATCTTCCATTACCACACGATCTCTTGTAAGAGCGATAATCTTTGGCTTCGAAGAAATATCTTCTCCAGCAGGAATAATCTTTAATCTTACAACAGTACCGCGCTGTCCCTTAATCTTCTGCACGCAGTTATCGAGTCTCCAACCGCGTATATCCACAAACTCTCCCTTTAAGCCCTGGGCAACGGCCAGAATACGATCATTAACATGTAACTTCTTTGACTTAAACGCCGGTCCTCCCGGAACAATAGAAATGATCTTTACCACCTCATTCTCCATCTGAAGTCCTGCGCCGATTCCGTCAAATGAACGCGCCATATCCTCATTAAAACGTTGCGCGTTTTCAGGATTAAAATAGTTGGTATGCGGATCTACAGCATTGGTATAAGCGTCCATCATAATCTGGAAAGCATCCTGATTATTCAACTTTTTCGTCTGCGACTGAATGTTTTGATAGCGTTCCTTCAGCGTTTTAACATTCTTGGCATTGTCACTATCACTCAACTTAAGGTTTAAAAGATCATATTTCACCCGACGTGTCCATTCGCCATCAGCTTCAGCCTTATTTTTAAACCAGGGAAGCTTCTCGCGATTATAGGTATAGATCTCATTCTTTGTAAAATCAAAGTTCTTCCCAACCTGAGACAACGCATAAGAAAAACGCTCTACAGAACGCATCTTGAAAACATTGAACATGCGGAACATTGCACTTAGATCTCCGGCTTTCAGATCATCATCCAGGGTATAGCGGAATTTCTCGAACTCTTTAACATCGGTATCAAGAAGGTAATTGTGCCCCTGATCAAGAGCCTTCAGATAACGATCATATATCACCGATGACAAGGAGTCATCCAGAGGAACTCTTTTATAATTTGCGTTCTCAATAATTTTAGCCAACTCTGATGCTACAATGCCTTGTTTCTCTTCCGGTTGAAGATTATATGTACTATCTACCACTGCCTCAACGCGTGGCTTGGCACTACACGCCACTACAGCGCCAAGAAATAAACCCAGAAATATCCTATTCAGCATCTCCTTAAACGATTTAAAATCCATTTTTTAAATATCTACTTAGCAATAAGCGCTAAGCCCCTAACGTGATAAAAGAAAAGAGGCTACGCTTCCGTGCCTCTTCTACTAATGTGAACCAAAAATAGGATAAAATGTTAGTCGCAATGTAAATTTTATCGTATTTATACGATTTTAACAGTTTTTAACACGCCTTAATCCTACAAAACCGCCGACTTCATAAGGTTTTCACGCAAGCGAGAATATTCTGCCAATACGTTTCCCGCCGCCATATAGTCGCCCATAAGAGAGTATACTTCTCCCATTTCGGCTTTAATCTCAATAAGCTTCTCATTTAGGTTATTAGTACGCGCAAGTAACTCAGCCTCATGAAAATCATCTAATGCCATCTCGTGATACCCTTCGGCAGTCTTCACCTCGGCAAGCTTACAAAGGCTATTTACTACAGCCTCTCTATTATCCAGTCGTTTAGCTAAAACATGCGCCTGAACGTAAAACCATTTCGCCTCCGAGTAAAGCTTCTGCCGCAAATAAATAGACGCTACCAGATCAAAGCATCTTAACCGTCCTTCTTTATTTCCCATACGGGTAAACATTGGCAAAGCTTTTTTCAAGACTGTAACTTCCGCGTCTTTAAAGTCGCCTGCCGAAAGTTGGCTGCTAGCCATGGTAAGATAAGAATCAGCAGCCGCCACAGTGTGTCCCATGGAACGATGGAGTTCTATTAATCGTCTGGTATAGGCCAGCGCCTTATCTGGTTCATTAGCAGCTATCGCCAGGGCTTCCAGGTTCCTGTTTATTCTAACCATGGATGCTTTGTCTCCTAAGCGCTCCTTCAATGCTAAAGCTTCTGAAAAATAACGTGTTGATTTATCCCACTCGCTCTTTCTTCCGTAAAAAACAGCATACGTGTTTAATACCAACGCCTGCCCCTTCAAATCTTTATCCGTCTCGTATTTCTCCAACAAAGGATTCAACTGCGCCACAACTCTTTCATCCGGTGACGCCCAAACCTCAGTATTAGTAAGTAAAGTCTTTAGTGTGCGCAGATCCCTGTAACGCTGCATTTCCATGCTTTCAGAATTCTTCTTCCGAAGCAAACCGAGGATAAAACGTTTACGAAGCAACGCTGAATCTACAATCCGCGCGTCAAAAAACGAGGGACCTATCTTCACATTCAACGCCTTTTTCTGACCAACAGAATCGACAGTATTCCCAAAAGTGCTACCTGCAGCGAGCAAAATACCCGCAGCCATAATTACATTCTTAACCCCCATAAGTACTCTCACGCTGTAATATTTGATTTCTTTGTTAGTGCAGTGATCTGATTATCAATTAATTTAGCAATGCAAATATCAGCATTTTCCGAATACAATCCCACTTTTATTTGTTCGCTGATTCTCAAACGCCCAAAAGGTAAATTAATTGTGTCGTTAAGACCACGTAAATGCAGATAAGGTTTAATCAGAGGCTTGATTAAGCAAGAAAAATATTCAATAAAGCATAAGTAAGCTACTAGTCGAATACGGACAGCGTGCCATTATGTGAAGCCCAGACCATGTAGGGATGAGAGTCACCATGAAACATCTCCCCACTCGCAGTGATAGCTATAAATCCCGCAAAACCATCGATCCTCTTTAAATCTTCAAGGGCTTTCCCGGCAGCCTCACTAAGGCTGATTCCGTCAGCAACACGTGTGGCCACTCGCGCCGCCAAGACGGTGCTCACAATATCCTCACCCACGCCGGTACACGATATCGCGGCCTCCGAGCAAGCATAATTCCCGGCAACAGTCGCAGAATCACTTACACGCCCCGGCAGTTCAAAGCCCTTTCCCCCTGTAGAGGTTGCGGCAGCCAGGGTACCATTCGCATCCAGCGCCACACATCCTACCGTTCCAAGGCGAACAGAATCGTTAAGCTTTTTCAGATACTCCTCACGCCGTTGTTTTGTCTCGGGGTTGTAATATCCAAAGCCCAGCTTCCTGGCGAAATCCTGAGCTCCCGAGCCACTCAACACACGATCATCAAAGTCCATAAGCTTCTCCGCTACGTATATTGGATTTTTAACCTCTTCGACATTAATTACGCCCGAAAACTTTTGATTGGTTCCATCCATCAATGAGGCGCTAAGGCGAATTTTTCCATCGCTTTGAATTTGCGATCCCAAACCGGCATTAAAAAGATCACAGTCCTCAAGTAAGGCCGTGGCATATGTTACCGTCTTCAAGGCATTATGAGTTTTCAAAAAATCATATGCTTTGGCAATAATATCAGACAAAGCTTCCTGCTTTGCCTTTTTCATCTCCGGGCTCCCCGTAGCTTCGCTAAAAAAGCCCCCGTGTATCATTACAACAGGTTTCATTAATCTTCTTCTTTAACTTTCAGGAATACATCTTCCTCTATGCGAATAGAATGATTTATTATAAACTCGTGATTTTTTAGATTGTACTTATCGAAAATAGACATGACATGCACCTTCAGATTATCGATAGACACAGGAGAACCAATTTCAACTTCGTAGATCGAGGTTGCATTAATATCGCGACCATCAACAAGGATCGTCAAGCCGCTGCCTATTGCTTCCACACAAAAACCTTCCGTTATCAGCAAACCCGCGTCCTCCCCCAAACCAATGCCAAGCATACCCGGATTACTGGCCACAGCGTAAAACAAACGCCCAATTCTTCCACGCTGAACAAAGTGCGTATCAATAATTACATCGTTTATAAAACCCAGACCTGCTGTGATCTGAACCTCTCCCTTCAACAAGGCTTCACTGCTGCTGCCCCGATAAATCATCGTTGTTGATGCCGCGGCTGCCCCCGCTGACGTTCCCGCAATAACAATATCCTCGTTTCGATACCGTTCTTTCAGAATGCGCAAGAACTCTGTCCCTCCAAACAAGGCACTCAGACGCAACTGATCACCGCCACTAAACATCACTACATCAGCCTTACGCAGCCTTTCCAGACTGTCCTCACTCTGAGCATCTTCCCTGGTACGGATATCCAGAACATTTACATTTGCTACCTGTAGTTGATTAAAGGATTTGATGTATTCGGAACCCACAATTTCCGGAATCTTTGAGGCTGTGGTAATAACCTCCACCACGGATTCCTCCTTGCGTGCCGATTCTGTGATCATCCGCTTCAGGATCCCTCGTTCAAAAAACTTAATGTAATGTGGGTGACTTATATTCTCGTTGTAACTAAGAGAGCTTCCGAGATCAACTGCGCCGCCAATGATAACTAGTTTTCCTTTTGGACTCATATTTACTATTTACAGGCTCATTTCAAACATAAGATAATTTTTACAGCAACGAGCCAAAAAACAAAACTTTCTGTGTTTTATGTGTTTAATAAATCGCGTAACTTAAGGGAAGTTTTAAATAATGTCAGATAAATCATTTTGATCTCCGCTATCGAACATCAGACAATCCGGGCAAAGCTCCCGGTCATCGTTTCAACAAGAGCTATTGCTCTTCGTTTCAGATTATTATTTTCCGGAAGATAAAACCCTGCAAAATGCTTTCCATGCCTTTAGATCTATAAAAGCTACGCGATTACCCTGTTCCTGATCCTCTGCCACGATTTGCTGGCGCTCCGGTATAGGTGTTAAATCTAATGTAGCTACTGTTAACTGAGACTATTCTGCCATATCATGAAAATAGAAAACATACAAGTACTCAAGGGACCTAATATTTGGTCAATACGCCGTGAAAAACTTATACAGATGCGCCTGGATCTGGAAGAGCTCGAAGAGCGTCCAAGCAATACCTTTCCGGGATTCAAACAAAGGCTTACCGATCTCATTCCTTCTCTTTATTCTCATCGCTGTTCGAAGGATTATGAAGGCGGCTTCTTTGAACGCGTGGAGGAAGGTACCTGGATGGGACATATCATTGAGCATATAGCCCTCGAAATACAAACGCTGGCCGGCATGGATACCGGCTTTGGCCGTACGCGTAGTACATCTACCCGCGGAGTGTACAATGTGGTATTTTCTTACCTCGAAGAAAATGTCGGAATATTCGCCGCCAAAGCCGCGGTAGATATTGCGCAGGCTCTGATTGACGATGAACACTACGACCTCAGCGCAACGATCACCCAGATGCGGGAAATGCGCGATCGCGAAAGACTAGGTCCCAGCACCGGCGCCATTGTCGAAGAAGCTGTGAAACGGGACATTCCCTGGTTGCGCCTCAACAAAGGTTCACTCATTCAACTTGGTCACGGAAAAAATCAAATGCGCTTCCGCGCTACCATGACCGGCAATACCAGCAGCATTGGAGTGGATCTTGCAGGAGACAAAGAGGAAACAAAAAGGATCCTGAAAGAACAGGCTATTCCTGTAGCTACGGGATTAACAATAAGCAAGATAGAGGACCTGGATCGCGCGATTGCGGAAGTTGGATTTCCGCTGGTATTCAAGCCCCTCAATGGCAACCACGGCAAGGGAGCATCTGTCAATGTCAGAACTAAGGAAGATGCCCTCGAGGCATTCAAACATGCTCAGAAATTTTCTCCGCGGGTAATCGTCGAGAAATTTATCGAAGGTTTTGACTTCCGTGTACTCGTCGTTAACAATAAAATGGTGGCCGCGGCACTACGTAGCCCCGCCTCTGTTACCGGGAACGGAAAAGATACTATTGCCCAACTAATTGAACAGGAAAACAGTGATCCTCGCCGCGGTTATGGGCATGAGAATGTGCTCACGGAAATTACCCTGGATAAGGATACTGACGACATGCTTCGAAAACAGGACTTGTCACTTTCTTCCATCCCGGAAGAGGGAATAAAGGTGGTGCTTAAATCCACGGCAAACCTCAGCACGGGCGGCACTTCCACCGACGTCACTGACGAAATGCATCCTCAAAACATCTTCTTTTGCGAGCGCATAGCACGCATCATTGGACTTGACGTATGCGGAATCGATATCATGGCAAAAAACCTCTCCGCACCTCTGACCGAAAGTGGCGGTGTAGTGCTCGAAGTTAATGCAGCTCCCGGATTCCGTATGCATCTTTCTCCATCCGAAGGCAAAGCCCGCAATGTCGCGGCTCCCCTGATAGACATGCTCTACCCCCCGGGGAAATCTGCCCGGATACCCATCTTTGCGATAACCGGAACAAACGGCAAGACTACAACCAGTCGCCTCACCGCTCATATAATCAAGAACAATGGGTATCGTGTAGGATATACCACCTCCGACGGAATATATATTCATAATACCCTTATGATCAAGGGCGATACCACCGGCCCCAGCAGTGCCTCCTTCGTATTGAAAGATCCGACCGTTGAATTCGCGGTGCTGGAAACCGCCCGCGGTGGCCTTCTCCGCTCAGGTCTCGGCTTTAGCCGGTGCGACATCGCCATACTCACCAATATTCAGGAAGACCATCTCGGCCTCTCCGATATAAATACCCTTGATGACCTCGCGCGCGTGAAGTCCGTACTGATCGAATCAGTAAAAAAAGATGGATGGGCCGTCATTAACGCTGATAATCCTTACTGCGTTCGAATTGGTGAGCGAACAAAACATTGTAACGTCGCCTACTTCAGTCTCAATGCCGAAAACCCGGTTGTTACCGCCCATTGCGAAAATGGCGGCGTAGCTGCCATCATTGATAACGGATATCTTACCGTAGTAAAAGGTACCTGGCGTATTAAAATCGCCAAGGTCAGTCACATTCCAATCACCTTTAACGGAACCGTTGAGTTTATGACGCACAATGCCATGGCGTCGTCTCTGGCTACTTTCCTTTGGGGCTTTAAGGTCGAAGATATACGAGGTGCCCTGGAAACGTTCGTTCCTTCTCCCGCCCTTACTCCCGGAAGAATGAACCTTTTCAATTTTAAAAACTTCAGATTCCTCGTCGACTACGCTCATAATCCAGATGGACTGAGAGGCCTCGGTCAATATGTAAAAGCGCAGCATGCCAGCCGAAAAACAGGCGTGATATCTGGTACTGGCGACCGTCGTGATGATGATATCCGCGAAGTGGGCAGACTATGCGCCGAGATGTTCGACAATATTGTTATTTGTCAGGAAAAATACCTGCGAGGACGTACCTACGAGGAAATTACACGGCTTCTTTGTGAAGGAATACAGCAGATACATCCCAATCAGCCGGTTTTGATAACAGATAAAGCCGAGGTCGCCTGGCAGCATATAACTTCTGATATTATCGACAACGAACTGATCACGATTATCAGCGACTCCATTAATGATGCCTTTGGTACCGTGAAACGTTTCCAGGATGAACACCAAATAAAAAAATAAAAAGCAGGACTCTGAAAACAATCATGGCACCTTTCCGTTATACTTAAAGATCAACATTGTTGATTTAAATTGTGATAAGGTTTAGGTTGAAGCGTTTTGGGCTATCCAAAACGCTTCATTTTTTTTCCAACCTTTTCAATATCGCTTGGCGCTGCTTTTATCCGCGGCAAGCACCTTCTTTATCGGCTTATAAAAGTGCAGCGCTTTTCAATCTGCTATTTGAATCCGGCGAAATGCGTAAGAAGCGTTTTAAGGGCTCGTTGCCAAAAACTCTGCAAAACATTGCTCATGTAAGAGCCCTTATTGATCATTATAGCCTGCCTGCTAAGCGCGTGCCTTGGGTGCAATTCCCGGATGAGGCAAACTTTTTTTGCGTAACTCAACGCAATATTAAGCACGACACGCCAATTTGGGCGCACAGGGAACACCGAAATCACACGCCCTATGTTCTTGATGCATCCCCGTACGATCAGGTATCTTCGCATCCTTCGTCGCAAGAACATCTTTCCACCCCCCAGCATTCCTTCCATACCTGACGAAATTTAATTCTCATGCCGCCTGAACTCTCCCGACAGCTTCGGAGTTGTCAGACCCGCTGCAACGGGTACCGGTACGCAACGCTGACAGAACAAAGATGAAATGTTTTTTTTCGCCCGTCAAGGTCATGTCCCTTAGCTGCTTAACTCTTCAGCGCCCAGTGCCGCTCTTCGCAACAAATCCACTCTGCTCATTATCCGAATCCTCTCTGGCGGCAGCTTAGCTTGAACGTCAGCATAGAGATAAGATCGTCCCACCATGTCGCATTATGTCACATAAAAGCACTTCGACGACGCCTGCCCAGGTCTTACCCCATCCCCCCATTTCTAGCCCCTTGCTACCCACCTGCTTCGAGACAGATCCAAGACAGACTCGAGAGACGCTCGAGTGGTGATCGACATTTCATCGACATTACATGGGCATTTCATGGGCATCTCATCGACTATTGCCCATAACA